>NZ_JAMXOT010000185.1 GCF_024220515.1 Oscillatoria sp. HE19RPO | reverse complement strand
CCAACAAATAAATCATCCTTGCTTTGATGCGATCGCACCTAACAAGGCTCTTTTAGCCCGCGCAGGCGGGCTTTGTCCGTGTAGCCCCAGGCTTGAGCCTGCGGGTTTTTTGAAGGTTTTATTTTTTGGAGTTCCCTAAGTTCAAGGAAACCGGTCATCCATCAGTATAGGGAATCCGTGAAATTACTGATAAATTGTTAGAAATCAGAGCGAATGTTAGCAAGTCTTGAATCAAGAAAACAGGGGTTAAGTTAAGATAGAGAGGTAAGCTTCAATGTAACACCTAAGATAAGCTGGCCTTTTGAAAAGTATAAAAAAACCGGATAAATCACTAAGAGAGAGTTTTAAAATTAGGCAAATCACCTGAGAAAAACATGAGCAAAAGCAAACAGTTAGGAACACCGATGATGGAGAATCGCTTGGAGAAATTGGAGGAGATAGGAGCGATCGCCCGGAGGATTGGTTGGGGGTGTGCGGATATTCTGACCTATTATCATAGCGATGCTGCCGGGAAACTGAAGGTTAGGCAAAAAATAGAAGGTCCAGTCACCAATGCTGATGTGGCGGCGAACGACTATATCTTGCAAAAACTACGGATTGCCTTTGGCAGTCTGGAGTTTGGGTATCTGAGTGAGGAAAGTTATCAATCCCATACTAACGGCGATCGCCGGGATCACCAGTGGGTTTGGATTATTGACCCCATCGATGGCACCCGGGCCTATATTCAGCAAAACCCGAACTATGCGGTCCATATTGCCTTAGTCCATGAGGGACAACCCGTGGTGGCAGTGGTGGCAGTCCCTTCCGCCCAGAAATTATATTATGCCCAGCGGGGAGGGGGGGCCTTTGTGGAAACCCGTTCGGGCGATCGCACCCCAGTCCGAGTCTCCTCGCGCGATCGCCTCCAAGACTTATGCCTGCTGACTCGAAGGACCCGCAAAGGAGAGAAATTGGACGAACTGTTGCAACGTCTACCCTGCCAAACCCAACAATATATCGGGAGTATCGGGTGCAAAATTGCTGCGATTGTGGAACAGCAGGTGGATGGGTTTATTTCCCTCTCCGGGAGAGGTGCGCCCAAAGATTGGGACTTTGCGGCCCCAGAGTTAATTTTGACCGAAGCGGGGGGCCAGTTAACCTTTGTGGATGGGACCCCTTTGCGCTATAACCAAAAAGATGTGAACCAGTGGGGGTGCGCGATCGCCAGTAATGCTCATTGCCACAAAGCATTATGTCATGAAGTCGAGACGATTTTGGCCACACTCTAACCCCGTCTGTGCCCAGGGTTATCTTTGCCCTCCCGATTGGGATAAACATCTTGAGTTATGCGGGTAAACGATGGGCGATAATCGCATAAAACGGGTCCCCACCGCCCATGCCCATAAACTGCAAGATAGAAGGCAAATCGGACTTGCGGGCGATCGCTTCGGGGTTAGAAAACCCTTCTACTGCCTGAAAGTAACGTTTCACCAGGGCAACGCGAGACCCTTCATTCCCCTCGCGCCATGCTTGAATCGCTTTTTGATAAAACATTCGATTGGAAAAACTAATAATCGCAATGCCACCGGGTTTCAGAATGCGGTGAATTTCGCTAAACACCACTTCAGGATGTTGGATATATTGGACCGAAACCGCATTGAGGACCGCATCAAAACTTTGGTCCTCTAAAGGGAGGTGGGGGTTGTCGTTGAGATCTTGAACAAAATAATGGTCAAGACGACGATTTTTCGCCAGTTCTTCTTCATTGAGCCCATGACCCTCCACATGAGCAAAGGTCATATCCTGGGGAAGATGGGAGACCCAGGAACTCATCATATCGAAGATGCGGCTGTTCGGTTTGAGGCGATCGCGATAGAGATGGGTGAGTTGGTCGATGAATCCATCAT
Organism: Oscillatoria sp. HE19RPO; assembly: GCF_024220515.1. GTDB lineage: Bacteria > Cyanobacteriota > Cyanobacteriia > Cyanobacteriales > Laspinemataceae > Laspinema. The sequence continues at coordinate 28,343 of NZ_JAMXOT010000185.1, read as the reverse complement.
CCACATGGGTGACAAACCGGGGGTAGGAATAGAATAGGCGATCGTCAGATTCATCGAGTTTCGTGCGTTGGGCCGGTTTTAACAACATAAAGACAGGGGACGGTTAGCTTGACTTTATTCTTATTCTAAAAAAAATTAAGAAATATGAAGCATCAGAATGCATCAATTTTCCCACTACCGGATCGGGCATCTCGACGGGCATCGAGAAGGGACCTATTTGAGAGTCAGGGCCGGGACAAGAAACCGGGTTTCTGCACAAAATTTCTGCCCCTGAGCAATAAATCTTTACAGAAACCCGGTTTCTAAACGAGTCGCCTATCTGGACCCCCTATAGAGCCCTTACATCCTGGAGGGTGATCGTCAGTTGAGTGGCGATCGCCTTGACATGGGGAGAAAAATTCATCGTAATGTGATTGCCGGGAACCTCATGAATTTCCACCCCATCTGTGGCTAAATCCAACCAAGCGCGTTCCGGATGTGCCGGGGTAATCGAGTCGCGATCGCTGGCCCGGAAAAACAGAATTCGACCAGGATAAGGTCGTGGATTATAGTATTTCAACGCCTCAATATTGCGGTGAAAAACATCCATAAACGGCTGAATCTGCTCGATATCCATTTCCGGTAGCAGTTCTCGCGCCATCCCGCCATTTTTGAGAAAATATCCCAGACGTTGATCCGGTGGCAGCGACTGCAACTCTTGGGATGAAACCGATAGATTTGTCCCCACATTCAGCAAATAAGCAAACACTTCCGCATCCCCTTGAAGATGGACGTCTAATTGTTGGCCCCCGGGACTATCCAACAGGGCCAATAAGGCTACAGTTTCTCCTTGAGTAATCAGTTTTTGGGCCATTTCAAAGGCGATCGTCCCCCCAAAGGAAGACCCGCCTAGAAAATAAGGACCTTTCGGTTGGATTACCCGCAGGGATTCCAGGTAGCGACTTGCCATTTCTTCCACACGGTTCAAAGGTGGAGTTTTGCCATCCAATCCTTGAGCTTGAATCCCATAAACCGATTGTTCTTTCTCTAAATATTGGGCTAATTCCCGATAAAAATAGACATATCCTCCCGCCGGATGAACTAAGAATAAAGGCGGCTGCAACGAACCGGATTTAATTTTAACCAGGAGGGGAGGAAGTGCCGGGGAAAGGGAATCCTTGTCCGTAGAACTGTCCGGTTGAATCACCTGAGCTAAACCGGCGATCGTGGGGGCATTTAATAAGCTGTGGGGTGACAATTCCACATTGAGAGTTTTCCGTAACTTGGAAACAATCTGGACCGCGATTAAGGAGTCACCGCCTAAATCAAAAAAGTCATCATGAATGCCAATTCGTTCAATGCCTAGAAATTTTTCCCAAATCGAGGTAATGGTTTGAGCAAGCGCACTTTCAGGGGCTTGATAATCGGTGCTTAATTGGGGGCGATCGTGACCCGAAGAAGCAACTTCAAGGGAGGAATTTTCCGGGGTTTCTTGAAAAGATTGACGCTCAATCCATTGAGCTAGGCGCAGACTTAAATCGCCGGTAGAAACGACAATTTGAGAGTGGATTCCCGAAGCAAGAATCCGGTTTAGGGCTTCAATGCCTTCTGATGGAGTTACCGCCAATTCTGCCAAAGTATTACTGGCAGTTGCTCCCGATTGAGTGGATTCGGTCAATTGCCAACCTTCCCAGTTAATGCTAATCCAAGGAGTCCGATTCGTTTGATTGTGCTGATGGGTAAAAGCATCCATAAATCGATTGGCAGCGGAATAGGCTACAAATCCTAATCCGCCTAAAACCGAGGACAAGGAAGAGGTTAAGAGACAGAAATCAAGGGGATGGTTTTGAAAGAGGCGATCGAGGACCAGAAGTCCTTGAATTTTGGGTTGAAATTGGGCCTGACAGTCGGTTATAGTCGTAGAAGAAATCCCATGAAAAGATTCATTTCCCGTTTTACCCGCCCCATGAATCACTCCATTAATCGGACCGAATCGGTCTTCAATCTGAGCAATTGCTTGGGTCATGGAATCCAGGGAAGCAACATCAGCCGTCACCACCATTACCTCAGAACCCAGGGCTTCAATTTCCCGGAGTCGGTGTATTTTTTGCACCGTAGAATCTTCCGATTGATGGGTATTTAACCATTTATCCCACTCTGCCGGTTCGGGAAAGGGAGACCGTCCAATCAATGCAATTTTTCCTTGGACTGTTTCTGCTAAATATTGAGCGAATACTAAACCAATTCGGCCCAACCCTCCGGTAATTATATACACTCCTTTTTCTTTTAAAAGCGGTGTTTTTTCGGTCGGGTTTTCTAGGGGAATTGGCTCAAATATTTGCACCCACCGATGTAACCCCCGATAGGCGACGGTGGAGGAGAGGGGTTTGGCGAGGAGTTCATGATGCAAGTTTTTGAGGAGGTTTTGCGCCGATTTACTTCCTGGTTCAGGCAGTACCAAATCAATGTGGGTACAGGAAATATTGGGATATTCTTGGGGAATAACTTGACAAGGACCGAGCAAGGTTGCTTTGTCTGGGGATAAGATTTCCTCTCCGATGACCGACTGAATATGATTCGACAAGACGGTAATTTGAATCGGTTCTGTGAGGTTTTGTTTGCTCAGGGATTGAGCGAGGAAGAGGAGACTATAAAAGCCTAAATTCAGGGAGGTTTCTAAGCCATCCGATGCTAATAAATTGCAGGGTTTCTCAGTGATTGCCCAGCAATGAACGATGCGACTGGGGACTTTATTTTGAGTTTGCAGATGTTGAATTAAACGGTGATAATCGGCGGAATCAGCAGGATTTAGGGTATAAAGAGTGGAGTCTAAGGGAGCAAATTTGGTATCCGGTTTAATGGCAATTACATCCTGACCTATTTCTTGCAGTCCCTTGAGAATTTGTAAACCCCAACCGTCCTGATCCAGAAAGACTAACCAACAGGACCCGGTAGGGGGAAGGTTAAGGGGGAGTTGCGGCAAAGTTGAGCGTTTCCAGGAGGGGAGATAGAACCAATTCGCCGGATTTGCCTGTTTCTGTAAGCTAGGGCGACTGGTGAAGGATTCCACAGATTTGTGAGGTTCAATCCAATAGGATTGGCGCTCAAAAGGATAGGTGGGTAAGGGGAGACGATAGTGATCCCCGGCATAAACTTGTTCCCAGTTTACTTTAACTCCACTGGTCCATAACTGGCCTAGGGTGGTGAATAGAAACATCAAATCCGATTGGGAATCTTGGGGGTGACGCAGGGAGGGGAAAATCAAGCGATCGCCTCCTTGCGCGGGATGGCGTTTGGCAAAGGTGGTTAAGGTGCGTCCCGGACCTACTTCTAAGAGACACCAATCCGAGGGTTTAAACAGGGTTTCCAATCCTTGAGCAAACCGCACCGTTTGCCGTAAATGTTGTGCCCAATAGTGAGGATTTGTAGCCTCAGAAGGGGCGATCCAAGTGCCGGTGACGTTAGAAATATAGGGAATTTTGGGTGGATTTAGGGTTACCTGTTCCACTGCTGCGGTGAAGGCAGCTAACATCGGGTCCATCATCGGGGAATGGAAGGCATGGGAGGTGTGGAGGGTGCGAGATTCCACCCCGCGATCGCTCAGTTGTTGGTGGAAGGCAGCGACTGCGGCGATCGCACCGGAAACTACACAGTTAGTAGGACCATTGATCAAAGCTAAAGACAGGTCCCCAGGGAGTAAATCTTGGAGTTCCGCTTCCGAGAGGGGAACCGCTAACATCGACCCGGGGGGCATTTCTTGCATCAATTTACCCCGTTTTGCCACTAGGGATAAAGCATCTTCCAGGGAAAACACCCCGGCAATACAGGCGGCAACATATTCGCCGATACTATGCCCGATCGCCGCCACAGGTTCAATTCCCCAGGCGATCCAGACTTGCGCTAAGGCATATTCGATCGCAAATAACGCCGGTTGGGTGATTGCCGTTTGCTTTAACTGTTCCGTCGCCTCAGCAAGACTCAAACTCCGGGGGTAGAGAATCTCCCGCAGATCCAGTCCCAGATGAGGATACAGCAACTCACAACAGGTATCTAGTTCCCGTTTAAAGGTCGGTTCCTTGTCATACAGTTCCCGCGCCATCTCGACATATTGCGTTCCTTGTCCGGAAAACATGAATGCCACCGGGCGATCGCCAGCATTCTGAACCGGAGTCCCCCCTCGCGCCAAATCCACCGATTTTAAGGCGGTTACTGCATCTGGGATATCTTGTGCAACGACTATCCGGCGGTGAGAAAATGCCTTGCGTCCCATTGCCAGGGTATATGCGACATCGCCTAAATCCAATTCGGGATGAGCACCGAGGTGAGTTGCCAGATTTGCCGTTGCTTTCTCCAATGCTGATGCTGTTTTAGCGGAAACTATCAACAATTGCGGAGTTTTATCCGGGTTCGTTTTCGGTTCCCGCAACGGCGCTTCTTCTAAAATAACATGAGCATTCGTGCCACCAATTCCAAAAGAACTGACTCCCGCACGTCGGGGAGTTCCGTTCGTTTTCCATTCTTTGAGAGTGGTATTCACATAAAAGGGACTGTTCTCAAAATCGATTTGAGGATTGGGTTGATGGAAGTGAAGAGAGGGTGGGATTAATTGATGTTTAAGTGCTAGAACAGTTTTGATTAAACCGACAATTCCGGAAGCGGCATCCAGATGCCCAATATTAGTTTTAACCGACCCGATCGCACAGAAGTGTTTTTGATTCGTTTGCAGAGAAAACACTTGCGTGAGTGCGGCAATTTCAATCGGGTCACCCAGGGGAGTGCCGGTGCCGTGGGTTTCGATATAAGTAATCGTTTCGGGGTCAACTTCAGCTAACGCTTGAGCTTGGGCGATCGCCTCCGCTTGACCCTCCACACTGGGGGCGGTATAACCCACTTTTAAAGCGCCATCATTATTAATCGCTGACCCCCGAATTACCCCATGAATATAATCCCCATCTGCGATCGCATCGTCTAATCGTTTTAAGACCACAATTCCCACGCCACTGCCACTAACCGTCCCCTTCGCTTCCGCATCAAAAGCGCGGCAATGTCCATCAGGCGAGAGAATCATCCCCTCTTGATATAAATAACCCTCTCGTTGCGGTAACGCAATAGAAACCCCTCCTGCGATCGCCATATCACACTGATAGGTCAATAAATTTTGACAAGCAACCGCTGTCGCCACCAACGAAGTCGAACAAGCCGTTTGAATGGTAACCGATGGGCCTTTTAAATTCAGTTTATAAGAGACCCGAGTCGGCAGAAAATCTTTCTCACTCCCAATCATAATTTGATAATCTCCCGCTTTTTCCCGAATGTCCGGGCGAGACATCAAATTCTGTAATAAATAGCTATTTTTCCCCACACCTCCATAGACTCCGATCGTGCCATTGTAGCCTTCGGGATTATAACCCGACTCTTCTAACCCTTGCCAAGCACATTCTAAAAATAGCCGCTGTTGGGGGTCTGTGATTTCTGCTTCTCGGGCATTAAACCCAAAAAATGCCGCATCAAATCCCTGGACATCTTCTAAAATTCCTTTGGCTTTGACATAGTTAGGGTCTTGCACCAGTTCCGCGTCGATACCGGATTCTATCAGGTCTTTTTCACTAAAAAAGGAAATAGATTCTACCCCATTTTTTAGGTTTTGCCAAAATTCATCAATCGTATTTGCTCCGGGAAATCGACCCGCCATCCCAATAATAGCAATGCCATCGATGATTTGTTCATCTTGAGGATTAGTCATTGATTTTTCTCCGTTGTTGTCTGAGTTGTTTTTGTTGACTTAACGCTTTTTTCTGCTGACTGGCTCGGCTTTGGACGCGCTCACCTAACGCTTGGTGTTGGTCCTGTTTATCAAAAAAAGACATTACATTGGGGTTCAAAGTGGTTTCAATTTCGCTCAAATCTACCCAGTTTTGGGCGACTTTTTTAAACCTAAATATTTTGTACAAAACTTGCCGTTTTTTCAAAGCCTCATAGATATCTGAACCGGGCAAGGCTAAGAAATTAGCAATATTCACTCCATCAGGATTCGTCTCAAACGCTTCCTTGTAGCGAATGGCACTTTCATCCAAAGAAAGTAAAACATTGGGGGTGATATCCCGTTCTAACTCTAGCTCAAATCCCAATTTTTGGAGGAACGCAACATAACTTTCAATCTCATCATGAGGTAGCGCATCGGTGTACAAAAAATAACCCTGCTGTTTGAGAACTCGGGAAACCCCTGCATAGAATTTGTAAATGTTGGGGTAAGCGTGAGAGGATTCAATATTAACTACCGCATCAAAAGAAGAATCGGCAAACGGCAAATTTTCCGCATCCCCTTCTAAAAACCGGAGCTTTTCAGCATGAAAATGGGTTTGGCAAAATGAAATTGCCGTGCCAGATAGGTCGATTCCTGTTACCTGCTTGACTGGAAACTGCTGCTCAATCGTCAAAGCATTTCCACCTCGACCACAGCCCACATCCAAAACTTCATACCCGGTTAAATCACAGTCCCCGATGACTTCTAAAATTAATTTAATCGAGTTTTTCTTGAGAGCGTGTTTGGGAACTTCGACTTGAGCATATTCTGGACTGTTATCTGAAGCGTAACCATAGTTCAAAAATAGAGAATATTCTCCTAATCCATTAGCATTGAGTTCTTGATTGATGCCTTCATAAAATTGCCGCATCTGGCTTTTTAAGGTTTGATTTAAATCCGGTTGATCCGAGAGATGGGTTGAGTTCATACGGGTTACCCTAGGTGGAACGAGACTGATTACAACAAGTGTGACGGTTGAGCCAAAGCTGACCGGGAGTTATACGGAATCCGGTTCCGAAAGGTCTATAAAAACCCACACCCTAAAGGGTGGGGCTATAGGGACGAAGCCCGCCTGCGCGGGCTAAAGAGAAAACGGACTTTTACCAACCGGATTTGGTATTATCCTCAAGGGGAGCAAAATAGAATGAGTACCCCTTGAGGAATGGGGAAATTACAGAGGATAAAGGGAGGCAGAACTTAAGCTCATGATTTGTGCTGTTGTTTGAGGGTTCTTTGACGTTCGAGGGCGGCTTTTTGCTTTTGAGCGCGGGTCATGGAACTCTCCTTGAGCCGATCGCCCGGGTGGGGTAGACCCTCCGATTCCTTCATCGGCATACTTTGAGAGTCAACCCCCGATCGCCGGTTCCGCAAACCCTCTGACAAGGCGGCGATCGTCGGATACTGAAACAGTTCCACCATTGAAATCTCTGTCTTGAGCACCTCAACCAACTGACTATGAACCCGCGCCATACTTAAAGAATGTCCACCCAGGTCAAAAAAGTTATCCTGAACTCCCACTTGCTCTAAGTGCAGCACCTTTTGCCAAATGGTGGCGATCGCCTGCTCCATCTCACTTTGCGGGGGCAAATAAGGCTGTTCTGATTCCCGCTGTCCTACCTCCGGTTTCGGTAGTCCCTTGCGATTGACTTTGCCATTGGGCGTTAAAGGCAGCGCATTCAGGAACAGGAAACTCCCAGGCACCATATAAGCAGGAAGTCGGTCCTGGAGATAGCGGCGCAGAGTCCCGGACAGAGTGCGATGTAGCACCTTAGAAAATCCCTGCTTGTCCAGAACAGACTCTAATAGCGCTTCAAGTCGCATTTGCGCTGAGGGTAGGAGGGTAAAATCAAGTCCCGCCTCACCTTGCTCACACCAGACCACTTGTGCATCAACCCAATCTTGACCCAGGGGATGTGAGGACCCGAACCGGAGGCGGACCGACGTACCGGGTTGACAAGGCGGCAGTCCCTTTACCCCAATCCCGCCTCGGGAAATATTTTTCGTAGACAATTTCACCGGCGAATCCCCCGGCAATTCCACCCAACATTCCGCCTGGTACGGAACGCGATCGGGGACGGAACCCGACACCACATAAGCAACCAACCGCTGCTCACCAGGGATATCCTCCCGAACCATCACCACTGCCGCTTTGACATCAGGATGTTGGGCGAGCGTTCCTTCGATTTCTCCCAATTCAATGCGAAACCCGCGAATTTTAACTTGATCGTCAATGCGTCCGAGAAACTCAATATTGCCATCGGGAAGATACCGGGCCAGGTCGCCGGTTTTATACAACCGCGCCCCAGCTTGCTCCCCAAAAGGGTTAGGAACAAAGCGACTGGCGGTCAAATCGGGACGGTTCAGATAACCCCGTGCCAGTCCATCACCCCCGATATAGAGTTCTCCGGCAACCCCGAGCGGCACCTGTTGCATCTGAGCATCCAGGAGGTAGAGTTGGGTATTGGCGATCGCCCGTCCAATATGCGGGGGTCGGTGGCCTTGCTCCGTTGCCATCACCACTGCGGATGTAGTAACGACAGTGTTTTCCGTCGGCCCATAATTATTGACCAGCTCAAACGGTAGGGATTTAGCCGGATAGTGATGAAGTTGTTCCCCGCCGGTGAGTACCGTTCGCAACGGGATATCACTAGGCCAATCCAAGGACAACAGACTCTCCGCTAACGGGGTCGGCACAAACGTAATCGAAATCCCCCTTTGTATCAGCCAGTTGCGAAGTTCTAGGGCCGAAGTCCTCGTGGATTCCGGACAAATATAAACCCCTGCGCCTGCGGTTAGATAAGGCCATAGCTCCCAAACTGAGGCATCAAATGCTGGACCCGCTAACAAAGTCGCCCGATCGCTGGGTAACACCCCAAAGCATTGATGATGCCAAACCACCAGATTTAACAACGATTGATGGGCAATCTCCACCCCCTTGGGTTGACCTGTAGAGCCGGAAGTATAAATTACATAAGCTAAGTTATGAGAGTTCATCGGAACCGCGAGATTTTCCTGACCCTGTTGAGCAATTTCTGCCCAATCCCGGTCCAGACAGATTAACTCTCCCGAGTGTTGGGTCATCGAACTGACCCACTGTTCCTCGGTTAACAACACCCTGACTCCCGCATCTTTTAACATGAAGGTCAAACGGTCCTGGGGATACTCCGGATCTAACGGTAAGTAAGCTCCCCCCGCTTTTAAAATCCCCAGAATTCCGATGACCATCTCTAAAGAACGGTGGACACAAATCCCCACCAGCACCTCGGGTCCTACACCCAAGGTTTGTAGGTAATGGGCGAGTTGATTGGCCCGTTGGTTCAGTTCCCGATAAGTGAGTTGTTCCGCCTCAAATCCCACCGCCACGGCATCCGGACGCTCCTGGACTTGCGCCTCGAATAGCTCGTGAATACAGGTTTCTCGGGGATAATCAGCCTGGGTTTGATTCCAGACTCTCATCTGCTGTCTTTCTTCCGGTGGAATGAAAGATAATTCGGCGATCCGTTGTTCTGGATGCGCCACAATCTCTTCGAGTAAGGTCTGAAAATGCCCGATTGCCCGGGCGATCGTTCCCCCATCAAACAAGTCCGTGTTATATTCCCAATACCCAAAAATTCGGTCGTCTCGTTCTTCCAGATGAACCGATAAATCCAGTTTTGCTGTCCCTGGATCAACATCAAGTTGGTTAATCGTCCACCCCAGATCATTGGCAGGCATTTGGGGTTGCAGAACAAACATGACTTGAACTAAGGGATTTTGACTCCCCAGACGTTCCGGCTTTAATTCGCTGACCAAATAGGAAAAGGGGACCTCTTGATGGGCGTAAGCATCCAGGCAAACCGCCTCAACCCGAGGCAGCAGGTCCCGAAAGGTCGGATTGTCTGACAGGTTGGTTCGTAAGACGAGGGTGTTGAGAAAATACCCGATCAGATTTTCGATTTCGGGGCGATCGCGACCGGCTGTGACGGTCCCCACACAGATATCGTCCTGTCGGGTATAGCGATAGAGCAATGTCTTGAATGCCGTCAGCAACAGGGTAAATAAAGTTACCCCTTCCTTTAAACTCAGGGCCTTGAGTGCCTCGCTCAGGGGTGGCGACAGCATCAGATACTGTTTCGCTCCCTCGAAGGTGGCGGACCCGCGATGGGGTCGGTCCGTCGGCAGTTGCAGGGTTGGCAAATCTGCAAGCTGCTGTTTCCAGTACGCCATCTGTCGCTCCAAGATGTTCCCCTGAAGCGCTTCTCGTTGCCAAACGGCAAAGTCAGCATATTGCAGGCTTAATTCGTTCAAAGGAGAGGGTTTCCCACTGGAAAACGCGGGGTAGAGTGCCGCCAGTTCCGGTAACAACACCTCGTAGAGAGAAACCGCATCAATAATAATGTGATGCAGGGTGATAAATAATCGGTAGTCAGTTTCCCCCAGTTGGATGACGGTCCCTCGCAGCAAGGGACCTTTGCTCAAGTCAAAGGGTTCACGAGCTTGTGCCGTTGCGATCTGTATCGCTTTCTCCTCCCGTTGCCACTCCGAGAGTTCTTGTAAGTTAATCACACTCAGGGGCAGTTTTAGAGGGGGATGAATCACTTGCACCGGCTGTCCATCTACCGCCTGAAATGTGGTTCTGAAGATTTCGTGACGCCGGATAATTTCGTGAAAACTGCGCTCTAGGGCCTCTAGGTCAATCGGTCCGCTCAGATAAACGGTAATGGGTTCGTTGTACATGGCAGAGTGAGGTTGCCATTGATGCAGAAACCACAGTTGCGCCTGAGCAAAGGATGCAGGCAAGAGCCGATCGCGCTGTACCGGGGCGATCGCCTCACCCAGCCACCCCAATTCCTCTTGAGGAATGGTGTCCAACTGTTTCGCCAGTTCTGCCACCGTCGGCGCATTAAACAGCGATCGCAGGGGTAAGTTACATTGAAAGGCTTCGCGCACCCGCGAGACAACTTGGGTCGCCAGCAGAGAATCTCCCCCCAACTCCAAAAAGTTATCATGCACCCCAACCTGTTCCACATTCAGCACTTGCGCCCAAATTTGAGCCACAATTTGCTCCGTGGGGGTACTGGGTAACTCGCCCTTCTCTTCTAGTATCCAGGCATTGCGTTGCGGTGCCGGTAGCGCTTTGCGGTTGACTTTTCCATTCGGGGTCAAGGGTAAACTCTCCAGGAAGACAAAGCTAGAGGGCACCATATACTCCGGGACTTTTTCACCCAGGAACCGGCGCAGATTCCCCGAGAGGGTGCGCTGCCACAGGCTATAAAATCCAGCAGTTTCTAACAGATGGTTGAAGCTCGTTTCGACGATCGCCTCCTCCGATGGAGTCAGTTCCCATTGAATCCCGGCTTTGTTGCCACGACACCAGGCAATCTGTCCCGATAACCACTGCGGTTCTGAACCTCCCGGTAATGCCAAGCCTAGTCGGATGCATTGACGGGGTTGCCAAGTCCGAGGAACTCCGACGACTGCCAGTCCTCCCCTAGAGAAGTCTTCGGTTTGGAGGGATATCCGCTGTTGGTCGGGGCCTTCCACTAGGGCTGTACAGTCGTAGGGGAGGCGATCGGGCATGACGGTACTGAGGATATAAGCCACCAGGCGTTTACTCCCCGGGACATCTTCGCGATCGATCACTACCGCTTGCCGGACATCGGGATGTTGGTTGAGGACCGCTTCGATTTCCCCAAGCTCAATGCGGAACCCGCGAATTTTTACCTGATTATCAATGCGTCCAATAAACTCAATATTCCCATCGCTGCGGTAGCTGCCCAGATCTCCGGTACAGTAGAGACGCTCGGAGGTTTGGGGATGGGTAATGAAGCGGGACTGGGTTTTGGCTTCATCGCGCCAGTAGCACCGCGCTAATCCCACTCCACCGATATAAAGTTGTCCGGGTACGCCTTCGGGACAGGGTTGCAAGGCTTCATCCAAGACATAGAAACGTTGGTTTCTCATCGCCTGTCCGTAGGGGATGCTTTTCCAACTGGGGTCAATGGTTTCGATGGGATAAAGAATTGACCAGATAGAGGCTTCCGTTGCACCTCCGAGTCCAATCACCTGGACTCCAGAAACCAAGGCTTTGATTTGTTCCGGCAAGCTTAGGGGAATCCAATCGCCGCTCATGAGGACGACTCGCAAGGAGGCAGGCAGAGGGTCCGGTTGGCCGCTAGTGGCATCGATCGCCATTTGCATCAAGGCGGGTGCCGAGTTCCAAACCGTAATCTGCTGTTGCACCATTAATTCGGCCCAGTGGTGAGGGTCCGGGGTGGGTGAAGGGTTTGGCATCACGACGGTTCCACCGGCGATTAACAGGCCGAAGATATCATAAACGGAAAGGTCAAAACAGAGGGAAGAGACGGCTAAGACCCGATCGCCTGGGCCAATTTTAAAGCGATCGTTGATATCCACCAGGGTATTGAGGACGGCCCCATGCTCGACGGCCACCCCTTTCGGTTTCCCTGTAGAACCGGAGGTGTAGATAATATAGGCCAAGTGATCCGGCTGCACAGCACTGACGGGATTTTGGTCGCTAAAGCTGGCAATCTGGGCCGATTCTTGATCCAGACAAATTACCTGGGCCTGATGGTCCGATAGTTCGTTCCCCAGTTGACTGTGGGTGAGTAAAAAACCGGCTTGGCTATGCTCTAGCATGAAGGCCAGCCGGTCTCGGGGATAGCTCGGATCCAGGGGAATATAGGCCCCCCCAGCTTTGAGAATGGCTAACAGTCCGATTGCCATCTCAATGGAGCGATCGAGACAGATGGCGACCAGCACCTCTGGCCCAACGCCCAAACTTTTCAAATAATGGGCGAGTTGGTTTGCCCGATGGTTGAGTGTTGCGTAAGTTAAGGATGCCCCTGCACAGAGGATAGCTGTTGCATCCGGAGTAGACTCAACTTGCTCCTCAAATTGTTGATGAATACACCCTGTTGTCCACTGTTCGCTCATGTTATGTTGCCTTGCCCTGACGATTAATTCTCTGCCCATCGAACATCCCCCTGACGAGGGGTTTTGATAAGTAGTTTTACTGAATTTTTGCTGATTTCGGAAGATGATTACAGAGGTTTCTCCGCATCAAACTTCTTAACTCTCAAGGGAAATCCCGGGATGCGATCGCCTCACCCAGATTCCAGACAATTCAGGAATAACTACGGGATTTAACGAGCCTGATTTCCGTAAAACTACTTAACTTCATGCCCTGAATTTATTAATTTTGCACTCCTGGGTAATAGTGACTCCCTTCGGAAAAATCATCACCGGGGTTACCGATGCACTTAAATCTCCTGGGGGTGATATAAATTTTAGACTTCCCTGATTTTCAAAAAAAATTAACAGCTTTGGCAAATTTAATCCTATTTTGAGGGTTGACAAATTAGGAGGATGATATTAGTATTGATTATTTATTAAAATTATTAAACCGCTTGTCTATATCCAAAAAGGGGAGTTCTTGGATACCGACAAGCGGTTTATTCATCTCCAATTCAGTTTTTAAAAGTCTCTTTTCTCTCTATCCCAGTACCGAGGGGGGCCTTTGTCCCGCTCAGTCTGGACCCTTGCTCCTCTCGGCTTTTACAGGCTCACGCCAGGGATTGAGGGGAGAGTTTGAGGGGAATGGCGATCGCAAATTCGGACCCTTCTCCCATAGTGGAAGAACAATCCAGGTGACCCCCATGTTTTTCCACCACAATTTGATAACTGATGGACAAACCTAAACCCGTCCCGGACCCCACAGGTTTAGTGGTAAAGAAGGGGTCAAATAATTTAGAGAGCACCTCATCAGTCATCCCGGTGGCATTATCAGCAATCCGAATCACCACATCATCTCCCTCAATAGTCGTGGCAATCCGAATCACCGGCAGGGAGTCGGGGTTCAGGGGAGTAGACATATCCCCATGACTCTGTTTTCGCTCTTTTTCCTCTAACGCATCAATCGCATTACTGAGGATATTCATAAACACTTGGTTGAGTTGACCCGCATAACAGGTGACCAAGGGTAAGACCCCATAATCTTTCTCTAAGGCAATCTCTCGGCAGCCCGGTTTTTCTTTGAGGCGATGGCGCAAAATTTCCAGGGTACTTTCAATCCCTTCATTAATATCAACTTCTTTGAAGTCAGCTTCATCCAAGCGAGAGAAGTTCCGCAGCGATCGGACAATCTGCCGAATTCGCTCGGCTCCAACCTGCATAGACGTCACAATTTTAGGAAAGTCCTCTTTGAGGAAATCCAGTTCTATCTCCTGAACCAGGTCCTGAATTTCCTCCGTCGGTTCTAGGTAGGTTTGTTCGTAGAGTTCCAGGAGATTCAGTAAGTCCTGGAGATATTCCTCCCCATGAATCAGATTCCCATAAATAAAGTTAACCGGGTTATTAATTTCATGGGCAACCCCCGCTACCAACTGTCCCAGACTGGACATTTTTTCCGTTTGAATTAATTGGGTCTGGGTTTGACGGAGCTTTTTCAACGTTTGTTGGAGGTCTTCATTTTTTGCCTGCAACTCCAGGGTGCGTCGTTCGACCTTTTCTTCTAAAGTATGATTGGCCTCTTCTAACCGTTCTTTCGCAGAAATGAGTTCCGTCTTAGTCAACTCTAAGTTGCCATACAATCGCGCATTTTTAATCGAAATTGCCATCTGAGAGCAGAGCATTCTCAAGACTTCTACTCGACTCTCCGTAAAGGCATCAGGGGTTTGGTTATTTTCCAAATAAAGCAACCCAATCAGGTTACCCTGATTGAGGATTGGGGTACATAACAGGGATTTAGGTTGGCGGGCTTGAATGTAAGGGTCTGCCATGAAATGCCCATTTTTAGCCGCATTATTTAACACGATCGTTTCGCGGGTTCTGACCGTGTAATTCACCAGAGAAACTGGAACAACCTCACTGCTGTGCAGGGGCATTTCTAATCCAACGATGACTTCCATTGGATTGACAGTTCCTTGGGCTTCTATATAGAGCTTTCCGTCTTTGTCTAAAATGAAGCAACTCATTTGGGCCCCGGCACTTTCCATGACAATTTTCAGGAGTTTTTCCAGCAAATTATCAAATCTGATTTCATCGGCTAGCGCTTGAGAGGCTTTCATCACCGTTGCCAAATCCAATGCACCCGTTGTCAAGTTGGTGGTAGAAGTGGTGGTATGAGTGCCATCACTGGTGTTGAGGTTGAGGTCTCGAACTCGTTTTTGCGAGGAAAACTCGGGATAGCGCGACTCTAATTCCTGGACTTTTGCCATTGCACCCCAACGGAGATAGGCCGCATAAGCATCAATCAGATAAATTCGGGCAATTTTGGAGCGTCCTAACTCGAAATAAAACTCTGCCGCGCGTTCATTGGCGATCGCCTCTTCTTGGATATACTCTTGGTCTCGCGCCGAGGCGATCGCCCGGTCATACAGGTCCATCGCTTCCACAGTCCGCCCCAAAACCCGCGCTTTCTCCGCTTCGACTAACTCATATTTATGTTGGAAGTTAGCCGGTGCATTTGCGGCCCAATGCTGCATTTTATGCTGATTTTCCTGGACTTGCTGCAAATATTGTTCCTGTTCTTGGAGGGAGACCCGGGGATAGGTAGCCAGCAGAGAGAGCGAATAATAAAAATTATGTTGAACCCCTAGAACTAAGCCCATCACAGCCCCGGCATAGTCCGCTGCAATGGTCGCATTTTCAACCGACTTTTGCGAATGATTAAATAAATAACTCAGAATCCCCTTGGCCAAATAAGTCATAAACAGTAAGGTGTGATTCTGGATTTCTTGAAATAGAGGAATTATTCTCTCTTCATTAAAAATTTCCCCGGTTAAACTGCAAGAGTCCTCAGAACTGTTCTGCAATTTTAGGGTGAACTGATTCCAAATTTTGAGATAATAAATTGGATACTCTTGTTTTAATTTCTCGACTAAAACAAGATATTGATTTTGCTGTTTGTTCACCTTTTCCAGAGATTCACCGATCCACAACAGATTAGAACAATAGGTAATCACACAATTGGCCGAAAAAACCAGGTCCCCTGTTTCTAAACCACTTTGAGTTCCTGCAACCAAGTCGCTCATGCTATATTTAATAGGCTCTTTCCAAGGTCGGATAAACCCGTTAAATAATTGGTAGACCTTGGATTTAAAAGAATTGGCCTTAAATTTATCGAGCAGTTTTAAAGCGATTTGGCCCGAAAAATATCCAGCATCAGCTTCATCCATGACGGCACAAAGCAGCATTCCATACAGCGCATAGGCGTAGGGGGCCAGCGGTGAATGACCATATTCAATACAAAACTGGATCGTGGTTAATATAATTTGTGGAATCATTTCTGGCCTTGCCAGGTAGGCTGGAGCAGCAAGACTCATTAACAGGCGCAAACCGGCTAATCGTTCGGGATCGCTTAAGACTGGATAATGATCTAAATCCTCTAACTTCGGCAGTTCAATTTGCCAGTTCCCATCGGTGGGGATGGCAGATAAAGTGACCCCCAATTCTTCTAAGGCGTGCAATCCGATCTGGATTGCCTTCACAAGATGGTTTTGTCCCAGTGATATCTGCATTTGCAACTCGTACACTTTGACGCGATCGAGTCGGTTCACCGCATTCTTGAGTACGGTTTCAGCAAGAAGGGCGGATTGGTGATAGTTGGTATTTAAGTATTCAGCTTCTGCCGCTTCTATATACAGATCTAAGCTGAGGTTATACTCATCTTCCCAGGATGTTACCCCAAGCAGTCCGATTCCAAAATTCAAATACTCAACAGCGGTTTCATAGGCCGTCGCTTCCTTAGCTTTATGACCGGCAATCAGGTTAAATCGCGCTAGTTCTAAAGGAGAAATCGTCTCTCCTTTGAATAATTGGCGGGACTTGATAGGGTTGTGGCTAATGAATTCTATTCCCCGATTTAACTGATTGACGATATCAAAAATATTGGCCTCGATTTCATCCGATCCAATCTTTTTGAGTAACTGGTGGCCCAGTTTGAAATGGGTGATTTTTCGGTGTTCTTCGGGAATCAGAGCATAAGCCGCTTGTTGGATGCGATCGTGCAAAAACTTGTAAGTGACCGATTGAGAATAGGGATAAGCATCTTGTGGACTGCTGATGTCCAAAATGGCGGGGTCTAAGAGGCGATCGCCCATTGCCAAGCCGATTTTAGAACTATCACCGACTGGCAAAATTAACCCCACCTGCATCGGTTTCCACAACTGATCCGCTGTAGTTGACTCGGATTGGTCCGTGGCGATCGCCAGCACATCTAAAGTAAACCGATTCCCAATACAAGCCGCTACTTTTAACACCTCTTGGGTTGATTTGGGCAGTTTTTGAATATTTCTCGTCATCAATTCCACCACATTCAAATCCGTAATACCCCGGCTTTGAATTTGCTCAATATCCCACTGCCAAATTCCTTCGTGATAATCAAAAATTAATAATTGGTCATCATAGAGAGATTGGAAGAGTTGCGTCAAGAAAAAGGGGTTCCCTTGAGTTTTAGAGCAGAGTAAATCTGCCAAAGACTTGACTTTCGCCTTGTCTTCCCGAAGGGTATCGGCAACTAATGCTTGAACGTGAATTTTATCCAAATTCTGTAGCGCCAACTGATACACCACTGTTCCGGTTTTTTTCAGTTCCTCCACCGTTATCATTAAGGGATGAGTGGCATCCACTTCGTTATCCCGATAGGCAATTAAAGCCAGCAAATACTGACTATCCAGATCCGTAATCAGCAATTCCAGTAACTTCAAAGAGGCGGCATCCGCCCACTGCAAATCGTCCAGAAATAACACTAACGGATGTTCCGGTTGAGTAAAAACCTGCACGAACTGCTGAAACACCCGATTAAATCGATTTTGGGTTTCCATTGGGGGAAGTGCAGGCACAGCAGGCTGTTTGCCCATAATCAATTCCACTTCAGGAATCAGTTCAATAATCACTTGACTATTCGGACCTAATGCCTCTAACAGTTTCTCTCGCCATGCCTCAACCCGGGCTTGCGTTTCCGTCAAAAGCTGCCGCACTAAATCAGAAAATGCTTTGACAATAGCTGTATAAGGAATCGTTCGCTGTAAGGGGTCAAACTTACCTTCAATAAAATACCCCCGACATTGCACAATGGGTTTGTGGATTTCATTGATTACACTGGTTTTTCCCATACCAGAATAGCCGGAAACCATCACTAACTCTACACTTCCAGCACAAGTATTTTTGAAAATTGACAACAGTTTAGCGACTTCTTTTTCCCGCCCATACAGCTTCTGCGGAATAAAAAATCGTCCCGACTTGTCCTGTTTTCCGGCCTTGAAATTGGTAATTCCTCCAAAATAAATTAATTGATTCAAACAGATTTCTAAATCTACCTTCAGCCCTTGAGCACTTTGATATCGCTCTTCAGCGGTTTTTGCTAACAGTTTCATCACAATATTTGAAACCGCTTCGGGAATCTCTGGATTTAACTGATGAGGAGGGATAGGCTGTTTGGCAATGTGGGCATGAATCAGTTCTAACGGATCGTTGGTTACAAAAGGAAGTTGACCCGTGAGCATTTGATAAAAGGTGACGCCTAGGGAATAGAAATCACTGCGATAGTCGATCGCCCGATTCATCCGCCCCGTTTGTTCCGGGGACATATAAGCGAGGGTCCCTTGCAGTGCATTCGGGTTGGCGATCGCCTGGTGCTCTCGATTCAGGCGCGAAGCAATACTAAAATCACTCAGTTTAACCTGTTTGGTAACGGGATGAATGATAATATTTTGAGGTTTGATATCCTTATGGATAATCTGATTTTCATGCAACTGTCCCACCACCTCTGACAGTTGAATCCCAATGTTTAAAACCTCCCTAACCTCCAGGGGTTGACCCGCCAAAAAGTCACTGAGGTCTTTTCCGCAAAAGTCTTCTAAAATCAGGGTGAGTCTATTTTCAACCTTTTCCAAATCATAGGCTTTAATCGCCCCTTTCAAATCCAAAAATTTAGAAAATTCGTATTCTTGTTTTAAGTTAATAACCTCCTTCAGGCTAGGATGCTCATTTTTTAGAACCTTCAAAATAACCGGAGTTTGATCTAAGGTCCTCTGCCCTCGATAAACTACCGTATCCTGACCTTCATAAATTTTTTCTAGCCTTTTGTATTTACAAACAGTATTCATAATTTTCATCCAATCTTAGAAAAGGGTGGGTTATTCTCAACGTTTTTCTTACCGGTTTGGCTTGGCCCTGCCCTATTCCGCTACCCGATGGAGACGCATTGAACCCCAGATAGAATAGATAATTAGCCGGTCACGAGTCATAGAGTATGTTGCAGTCTAGTTTGTCTTTTATTGAGGAAGTTGGGACAAGGGAGGGAATATCAACGGGGTTTGTACCATAATGTCTGCTAATCTGCAACAAATTAGGTCCAAAAATTGGGTTTTCTCTTTTTTATTTAATAGTGGCTCAACGCTCTAGCGTAGATTAATTATTTCAAGAATCATGTTTTTTGTCTATGATGAAAATACTGATTTTTTAGTCGTTCTTCTCAAGCAAACTATAAATTTGCCCAGGTAAAGAATGAGGATATAGAGGGTCTCAATCTGGAATGAAAGTTTTCAGGGGCTGCTCAGGTCTCTCTGGCGGTGTCAGTGGAGAGAGATTGAAGCAGTCCCGATGAAAATAGAAAACCGGGCCAAAAATCAGAACTCATCGTCTCGCTTACAGTCCTTTCACCGCATTGGCCCCAACTCTCCCCCTGGAGGTCTGTCTGTTCAAGGGGAATCTCTGCCTGTAGCCGAAAGCCAGCTTCAATACACCCCAAACTGAGGGAACTCAATCCAGACCGCAGGTTTCTGCATCAATATTTCGGATAAAAACACCCCACTTTTTGAGAAACCAGGAAACCAGGAAGCGTTTTAATTGTTGGGGAAAACTGGCAAAAATCTGTGGAAAACTGACATCAATCTGTGGAAAACAACAGATTGTTTAATCGAAATTTCCAAGGGAAGTGGTGGGGTCGATCGCCCAGTAGAGGCATTATTCCAGGGATTCAGGAGAATCCGGCGCATAGCTAATCTCTGGGGATTGGTAGCTAGGCGGTTCGATGTGAATCAAAATCCGGGCCGGGGAAAATCGCCCTTGTAACCGCGCTTCGACTTCCTCGGTAATGGCATGAGCGGTTTCTACATCATTGGCATCAACAATCAGATGCATTTCAATAAAAACCTGACGTCCGACCACACCACGAGAGGCAATATCATGGCAGTTGAGCACTCCGGGAACCTGCATCGTAATTTCGTGAATCGCCTCCGGGGCGATCGCCATTTTATCCACCAACCAAGGTAAATTATCCGCCAACACTTCCCACCCACTTCTAAACACCAACAAGGCCACTGGAAAGGCTAACATCACATCCACCCATTGCAACCAGGGCCAGCGACTGGCAAAAGTAATCGCAATTAACCCCCCCATCACCATAATGGTCACCCAAACATCGCTCATGGTATGTTTGGCATCGGCAATCAGAATACTGCTGCCAATTCGCCGACCCACGGTCCGTTCATAAAAGGCGACAAAGATATTGATTCCCAATACAATCAGCAAAATCCACAGTTCTCTGGCGGAAACTTCCACCGAGGTTCCATCCCCAAAGAAAATGCGCTCGATCGCACTGCTGAGAATTTCAAAACAGGCTACCCCCAAAAAGGCCGCAATCCCCAAGGCCCCCAAGGCATCAAACTTCTGATGTCCATAAGGATGTTCGCGATCGGGATGGGGAGAGGCGAAATGATTCGTCACCAATCCCAAAATATTATTGGCACTATCGGTGACGCTATGCAGCGCATCCGCCAACAAACTCAAGGAACCCGTCAAGGTCCCCACCACCGCTTTAATTCCCATCACAACCAAATTTAAGCCTAGGGTAATCAGGAGTACCCGGCGAACTTCAACCCGATTATCTGTAGCCACGGATCTTTCCTTATGTAACCTACAAAAATTGTAGGCCATTCGGTTTATGTGAAAGTTAACAGATCCCAATGTCCCCCTTCCCCCTTACCATAAAGAAACCGAATATTAAAAGTAGATCCCTCATGTCTGGTTCTCAACTCACCCTAAATTTAGTCGAGGGTTCCGTCTCGTTTCGGTTCTCTCCCGAAGCAGCGCGGGACTTGCAGGCGGCCATCAACGACCTGATGCAGCAGCTTAAAGCCGTCGCATCGAAAGCAACCCCCGGTGCCGGTGCAGGTAAACCCACCCCCCAGAAACCGATGGAATATCGTTCTACCGGGGATGTGTTTTTAGAAATTTTCTGCAATCCCAATATTTACCCCACTCCCTTTGCCGCCAAGGTGCTGATTACCCTGCGCGACGATCGCATTCGCCTGAGTACGGAAGCAGAACTCACTCGGTTAATCGAGGACCTCAATCTGTATTTAGAACAGGTGGGTTAATTGCATCCTCACCCTGAGTCACTGGTTTTGAGGATAGGAACCGGACTTAGCCATCCCTTGGATTGAGAGTAGGGGCAGTCAATCAACTGCCCTGATATCTTAGGTTTAAATTCCCCCATAGATCTCAGTCATCAGCGGTGAGTCGAGCCATTAAAGATTTTTTATCCCGGAGTTTTCCAGTCAGCCGTAACATGAAACGAATAGTCATTTTAGATACTTGGACTAACAATACTAATTTAGGAAATAAAATTATTGTAGAAGCCGTCGAACGGGGCCTCCAAGAAATTTTTCCTCAAGATTTTTTTTATCGAGTTCCCGCCCTCGAATATATTCAAGCGGGGCGCTCTAAAATTAACGAGGCCGATTATGTCTTTCTGGCTGGTACGAATCTCCTCAGTTCTAACATGGAAGCAACCAGTCAATGGTGTATCAACCCTCAAGAAAATTTTTGGCAAAATAAAGTTATTTTAATGGGACTGGGCTGGTGGCAATATCAAACCCAGGAAATCAATGATTATACCCGGACTCTGCTCAATTCCGTGCTGCATCAACAAGCGGCTCATTCCGTGCGGGATGATTACACCGCTCAAAAATTGCGTTCATTAGGATTTAATGTCATCAATACGGGCTGTCCAACCCTCTGGTGGTTAACGCCAGACCATTGTGCGGGTATTCCCACTCAAAAAGCAGCCCAGGTACTTTTAACCTTTACCGAATATAACCAAAATCCTCAGTTTGACCAAATTTTATTTGATATTTTAGCTAAGAATTATTCTAAAATTTATTTTTGGCCCCAAATGTATGGAGACTATGAGTATGCCCAAAAAATTGGGGGGAGTCGCCTGGTTTTCATCGAACCGACTTTAGAAGCTCTGGATGAAGTTTTAAGTTCTAATCAAGCCTTGGATTATGTGGGAAATCGTCTCCATGCTGGGATTCGCGCCTTACAACACCAGCGCAGGTCAATTATTGTTGGCATTGATAACCGGGCAGTGGAAATGGGCCGGGATTTTAATTTGCCGATTATAGCTCGCCCGAATCTTCAGACTCATTTAGAAGCCTTAATTCATAAAAACTGGACAACCGAAATTCGGTTAGACTGGGAGGCGATTAACAACTGGAAACAGCAATTTGAAACAACCGCGTCCAGAGAGGAAGGATTTATCGCTAGGAAAAGACTACAGGACTTACACATGAATGCTAAATCATCTGTAGAAGCGATTCGCGAATCGCCCCTACATTTAGGGGGTGAGCGAAAAATATGCGTAAATCCTGGACTAGAACAGACTCAGGAATTGAGTCATGGCCAAGGATCTATTCATCCGGTGGTGGATGGAGAGAGTTTAATCCAGAACGCCTTAGCACAACTCAACGCAAACAACAATCAAGAGGCTTTAAGACTCTGGGAACAGGCGATCGCCACTTCACCGGATCTCCCAGGGTTACAGTATGGAAAAGCCGTTGCTCTAGCGAGACTGGACCGGCGTTCCGAGGCTATTTCCACCCTCAATCACCTGTTATCTACTCTTCCCTCCCATCCCAAAGCGCGGCAACTCCTGACGGAACTTCAGCCTAAAAACTCGGCTTCAGATTTAATGAAAGCCGCCCAAATTAAGTTAGAAAACAACCAAATTCAAGCTGCCTTTCATGAATTAGCAAAAGCCAAATCATTCCGGCAACCAACTCCAGGTTTAGATTACCTGCGAGCCATTTGCTTTATCAAGCTCAATCAATTGGAGGGAGCCAAAGAAGCCTTAAACGAAGAATTGCGATATTTCCCCAACAATACCGAAGCCCAAACCCTGCGCGATCGCCTTTTATCCCAACTCTCCCCTCACAATTCTGCCCCCATTGATGACCCAGAATTCCAAGAACTGCTCCGGATCGTTCGCCCCTACACCATGTTAAGCGAACTCCGCCTCTATTCCCTATTTTCCCTTACCAAAACCCTCTGTTTACAAAATATTCCCGGTAATATTGTCGAATGTGGCGTCGCCGGTGGCGGGTCAACTGCATTAATGGCTGCTGTCATTAAACGCTACAGCAAACAACCCCGGTGGTTATACGCCTGTGATTCATTTGAAGGAATGCCAACCCCCACCGCAGAGGACAAACATCAGGGTATTCCCGCCGAAGCAACCGGGTGGGGAACAGGCACCTGTGCTGCGCCAGAAACCAGTGTTCAAGAAATTTGTACTCAACTGGGTGTGATTAACTGGGTCAAACTCATCAAAGGTTATTTCCAAGACACCTTACCGAAAATGCAAAATCCGATTGGGATGATTGCCCTATTGCATATCGATGGAGATTGGTATGAATCAACCCAAACTATTTTACATAACTTATATGACCGAGTGGTGAATGACGGGGTGATTCAAGTAGATGATTATGGTTACTGGGACGGATGTCGCCAAGCCGTTCATGAATTTGAAACCCAGCGTCAGATAAAATTTGAAATTAAACCCATTGACAACACGGGAGTTTGGTTTATCAAACCCGATAAATTCCCGGTTAACTCAAAATTAGAAGCGCAGATAATTTCTGAATTTGCCGAAGATGATCCCGTTGCTTATGGGATTGAAAGTCAAATGTCAGCCAATGAAAGATTTCAACTTTACTATACCCTGCGTCATCTCGTCCCCAAAACATCCAACCCCCTGCGATTTATAGAAATTGGTTCTTATGCTGGAGCTTCGTTATTTTTAACCTGGAAAACTTTAAAACGGATGAATTGGGCAATGGATGGATTTGCCGTAGAACCCGGGGGACAACCGCAATTTTATCAAGTGTTAAAACAGGTGCAACCGGAGGTCAGTCATTGGCGGTTATTTTCCCATCAAGCGGCAATAAAATTTCCCCAAATATGGGAAACCGATGGGAATCAACCCGGGTTTATTTTTGTCGATGGAGATCATAGTTATCCCGGAGTCAAGCAAGATATTCTCAATTATTTTCCCCTGTTAGCACCTGGGGGAATTATGATGTTCCATGATTATCTACCTGTCCTAGATGAGCACAATCGAGATGCGATTTTCTTCCATCATGGGAATCAGGAACCAGGGATTCGCCAAGCTTGTCAGGAGTTGATGGAAAATACTTATGGGTGTGAAGTTCTGGATATTCCCTTACTCTATCCCACGGATCCGACGCAAACTCAAGCGCATTTACCGATTATTCCCGGGGTATATTCAACGATTCGAGCCTATCGCAAACCTGCCTAGTAAAAAAAATCATGACTAAAATTCTTCATATTATTCAACAACTGTCTTTAGGCGGCGCGGCGCGTTCTTTAATTGCGACAGCAAAATACTCTTCAAAAAAGAGTCAGATTCAGCATCAGGTCATTTCGCTGCTGCCTCTGGATAGGCGGGCATTAGAACTCGCTCAAGAGGCTGGAATTTCGGTAATTAATGCTCCGGAACAAGCTCAATTAGTAGCGGAAATTCAAAGGGCTGATATTGTCCAGGTGCATTTTTGGAATGTTCCAGAACTGTATGAGTTTTTGCTGTCGAAACTGCCTCCCATGCGGTTAGTCATCTGGTTTCATATTGCTGGGGATAAACCTCCGCAAGTGGTGACGAAACCTTTAATTGATTATGCAGATTTTGCGATTGCTTGTAGTCCGTACACTTATGAAAATTCAGTCTTTCAGAGTTTGGCTCCTGAAGTGAAGTTGCAAAAAACCGGCATGGTTTATGGTGCAGCGGATTTCGATCGCTTGTCAAATTTGCAACCACAACCTCATAGCACGTTTAATGTCGGTTACATTGGGACGGTGCATTTTTCTAAACTGCATCGGAATTATGTGCCAATGAGCGCAGCGATCGCCATTCCCAATATCCGGTTTATTATCTGTGGTCCGGGGATGGGACAATACTTACAACAGCAAGCACAACAACTCGGGGTAGGCGATCGCTTTGAGGTTCGCGATTATGTGGAAGATATCAAATCCGTCATTGAAACCCTAGATGTTTATGGATATCCCCTTTGCGAAGATACTTATGCTGCTGCCGAATTAAACTTACAAGAAGTGATGTATGCCGGAGTGCCGCCGGTTGTTTTTCCTTATGGAGGAGTCAAACAACTGGTGGTGGATAACTATACGGGATTAATCGTTCGCAGTGAATTAGAGTACAAACAGGCGATCGAATATCTCTATCACCATCCCGAAGAACGGGTCCGATTAGGGCGAAATGCCAAAGAATATGCCTCCCAAATTTTTGGCGCAGAAATTGCGGCAAAACAACTCAATCAGATTTATGAAACCCTGATGCAGAGACCCAAACAAGACCGAGAATGGGGCGTTGATAGAACCGCTAATCTGCTGCAACAGACTGTTTCTTTCCGGGATATCATGGGAGCGAGTCAACCCCTTTCCGGCGCGGATTTATTTATTGAATCCTTGGGGGATACGGCACCACAATTTGCAACCAGCATGAGGGGACAAGCGTTAGAGGAATTATGGGCAAGTGACTCCAAAATTGCGTCTTCCTCTATCTTACTCGCGAGTTATGGTTCGGGAGGGATTTTACATTACAAAGATGCCTATCCCGATGATGGATATTTAAGATTTTGGTCCGGATTGATTCTGCAACAACAGCAACAACACGCGGAAGCCATCGGCGAATTTCAAAAGGCGACTGCCCTCGGATGTAACCATTGGCGCATTTTTTGGTACATTGCACAATCCGCTGCTCAAGTCAATAATATTCCTTTAACCCAACAAGCCTTAACCACCGTTTTGCAGAACGCCCCCGATTTTTCTGAAGCGCAACAACTGCGCGATCGCCTCGGATCTATCCCCCCCCAAAAACCTGCGATTCCCGCCTCTTCCAACCCGCTCAACACCCTCCAGCAAACCCGCCAACAACTGGCCCAGCAATGGTTAAATACCCCAACAGAACAATTACAATCTGCCTATTTAGGTGAACTGGGAACCGCCCACAAAACCCTCCTAGAGAGTGGCATCAAACATCACGCTAACACCCCCGATGAACAAGCACTCATCCGCCAACTTTCTGGGGGAATTGTCTGGGGATTGGATGCACCCAATGCCCTGCAATCCTTCATTGCTGCAACCCTCTATTGCTATCCCCATCAACTCCAGATTCCCTACACCAATGCACCGATTCCCAAATGGTTCGCCCAGGATTATCTCCAATTTATGTTTGCCACTCCCACCCTGTTCCACGAACCGGGAGAAGTCGAACAATATTATCGCTATTTCAAAGGTTGGATAGAATATGTCCATCAGAAAATATTCAGCAATCCTGACTCACCCCTCTGGCAAAGTGTCGCCGAGTTTTTCACCCAGGGAAATGCCAACTTTGCGCCTCTGTATTTCACCCGTGCCAACCTCAAATCTGTCTACAGCCAGCGAGCAGAAATTATTGAATTTGCCCTCAAGAATCGGGGATTTGAAGTCGATTATGTCTTCCCTCCCCGTTCGGCAAATCGCCCCA
This sequence comes from Oscillatoria sp. HE19RPO, assembly GCF_024220515.1. GTDB lineage: Bacteria > Cyanobacteriota > Cyanobacteriia > Cyanobacteriales > Laspinemataceae > Laspinema. Next base: position 1,716 of record NZ_JAMXOT010000185.1, on the reverse strand, counting down.
AAATTCGCCTGGGTATTTTGAGAGACCATTTCAATCCAGCAACGGAAACTTTGGCAACCTTGCCAGTTTTTGAGCATCTGGATCGCCAGCGATTTGAGATTGTCCTCTATGCTTCTTGGGTCAATGGCAGCCAACTGGAAGGATATTGTCAGAGTCGGGCCGATCGCCTGGTGAAACTCCCAGAAACCTTCTCAGAACAAGTCCAAACCCTCCGCAACGAAGACTTAGATATCCTGTTCATCGGCACCAATATTACCGAACTCAATAAACCCTTAACCGCCCTCGCCCAACACCGACTCGCCCGAGTCCAAGTCACCTCCATTGCCTCCCCGGTTACCACCGGCATCCGCAATATCGACTACTATATTGCCGGAAATTTAACCGCACCTACTAACACAAATTCAGAACAATACCGCGAGAAACTGGTCAATATTGAGGGTTCTGGATTATGTTTCCGATTCCCCCTCCCGGAACCTGCATCTACCGTTAATCCCACTCGGGCAAGCTGGGGCGCAACCGAGCAAACCGTGGTGTTTATGTCGGGGGCAAACTTCTACAAAATTATTCCCGAACTCACCGAAACTTGGGCCAAAATTATCGCCGCTGTTCCTAATTCTATTTTGGTCTTATATCCCTTTGGTCCCGCCTGGAATTCTACTTATCCGGCGATGCCGTTTTTGGAACGACTCCACCGAATTTTTGCCGAACATGGCATTGATAAACGGCGGTTAGTTCTGATTAATACTCTACCGAGTCCAGCGGATATTAAAGAATGCGTCAAACTCGCCGATGTTTATTTGGACTCCTATCCCTATAGTGGGGCAACTTCTTTGCTGGATCCGTTACAACTAGGCATTCCGGCGATCGCCTGGGAAGAGAATAGCTTAAGATCTCGCCAAGCTTCTGCACTCCTGAGGGAAATCCACCTAGCTGATTTAATCGCCCAGGACGAATCAAGTTATATCCAATTGGCGACTAAGCTGGCAACAAACCCGCAACTGCGCCACCACTATCGCCAGCAAATCCAGCAACAAATGCAGCAAAATCCGCCATTTTTAGATAGTGCTGCTTACGCCCAGAAAATGGGGAATTTGTTTGAGCAATTGTTTCAAGGGGGACAGACTTCTGCTGTAATGGCGAGTGCGATACCCACCCAAAGTCCCTCTAAACCCGTCTCTGTTTCTCAGGAATTTCTCAATCGTCTGATTGGTTGTGCCAATCTGTATTATATTGACCCGTCTGATGAATCTATTCAACGGGAATTGCTCCAACTGCGGCGAGAATTTGCGGAGTTGTGGTTGCAGATACCTGGCGATCGCCTCCGCGAATGCTATACCCAGCAACTCGGCAAAGCGCATCAAAGTGTCCTCAACAGTGGCATTCAAAATCATCCTTTACCCGAGACAGAACAGCCCTTTGTGCAGGAGTTAAGGGCTAAACTGACCCCCGGACTCCATGCGCCTTTGGGGATGAATGCAGTCCTAGCTTTGCTGTTATACCAACAGCGCGATCGCCTCCCCCAATTAACCCAACCTTTACCCGATTGGCTACATGATTAATTGGAATTAATGGTCCCCCACTATATAGCGCGTTTAAATCATTTTGGCATGGAGATAGCGAGCATCTTGCTCGAACTCCACGGCTCTCGGGGGTAATACGGAATCCGGCATTTAAAGGTCTATAAAAACGGCTTGTAGGGGCGCAATGCTTGCGCCC
>NZ_JAMXOT010000011.1 GCF_024220515.1 Oscillatoria sp. HE19RPO | reverse complement strand
TGGTTTGGCTCACTTTACGGTGGGGTATATCCTGACTTATGCGGCGTTCTTGATTGCTTCGACTGCGAGTAAGTTCGGCTAACCTGCAACTGGTAATTAGTTGAAAAAACCCCCCGCTGTTATGGCGGGGGGTTTTTTTTGAGCTTTTTTGATAGGGGTTGCGATCGGCAGAATGGGGGGAGGGACAAGAAACCGGGTTTCTAGCAACATCTGTGATTGTCAACAAGATTTATACCAAATCCGGTTGTTAAAAGTCGGTTTTCGCTTTGAGCCCGCGCAGGAGAGGCTCCGTCCTGTGAGCCTCCAGGCTTTCCTTACGGAACGCTACGCGAACAGCCTGTGGGTTTTTATAGACCTACAGCAACCGAATTCCGTATTAGTCAAGAAACCCGGTTTCTGAATCTGGGGTAAGGGACAAGAAACCGGGTTTCTAGCAACATCTGGGGTTATCATCAAAAATTGAGTCAAGAAACCCGGTTTCTAACCCTGGGGTGAGGGACAAGAAACCGAATTTCTACAAATGACCAATGACCAATGACCAACGACCAATGACCAACGACCAATGACCAACGACCAACGACCAATGACCAATGACCAATGACCAATGACCAACGACAAATGACAAATGACCAGATTTATCTACGACGAATTCACCAAAAAATACATCCAGGAACTGTTAAGGCAATTAGGTCAAACTGAAACCAGCAAAACTATGGCATCCCAACGGCGAGAAATTGACATATTTTTCACGCCTAACCCGGAAAACATCGCCGATGCCAGTCACATCGGCTTACTGGGAAGGTTGGCAACAACTCCAGCGGTGTTTGAACCCTTTAGCAATCCAGTTAAACCCCGAGAAATTTGTAGTTGTCTGGTGAAACTCTTAGATATCAAGGCAGAATTTGAACGTCAATCTGTCCGGGAAAAAAGACGGCTCACTCTCGCCGAATCACCTCGGTTGTGGATTATGACTCCTACCGCATCCGCCGCCATCTTAGCCGATTTTGGCGCTACCTTAGACTTAGAAAACTGGATGAGCGGTGTTTACTTTCTACCCAGGGGACTGCAAAGCGCCATTATCGTCCTCCACCAACTCCCACCGACGCCCGAAACCCTGTGGTTGCGGATTTTAGGAACCGGCAAAGTGCAAAAACAAGCCCTGCAAGAATTATACCAACTCCCACCGGATAATCCCACGCGAGAAACCACGCTAGAATTACTGTACAACCTGCGTGAAATGCTAGAAGCTCGGCAAAATTTAGCCCCAGAAGAGAGGGAGTTAATTATGGAACTATCACCCCTGTATTTACAACGGTTACAAACTGTTAAAGAAGAAGGCATCCAGGAAGGAGTCCAGCAAGGAGTCCAGCAAGGACAGCGGCGGCTGGTGGAAAGCCTGCTGCAAGTGAAATTTGGTACTGTGGATGCGGAATTAGCTCAGATAATCGAGGCGTTAATCGAAGTTCCCCCATTGGAGCAAGCTCAGTTGATTTTGCAGCTATCCCGCGAGGAACTTTTAGCTCGGTTTTCCCGTGACTTCTGAACCTGGAGTGAGGGACAAGAAACCGGGTTTCTAGCAACATCTCTGGTTTTCATCAAAAATTGAGGAAAGAAATCCGGTTGCTGACTCTAGGGGTAGGACAAGAAACCGGGTTTCTAGCAATATCTGTGATTCTCCTCAAAAATTTAGGTAAGAAACCCGGTTTCTAACTCTGGGGTAGGGGACAAGAAACCGAGTTTCCACAAATGACATAAGACAAATGACCCCCGAAAGTTATATCTGAAATCTTGATGAGCAAAAGCTGATGAACCCTAAACCTAGACTCGCCTCCTTTATGATCAACCCGCTTTACCTATTGAGCAGTTTGCTGTTATCCAGTTGTTTCGCCATTCCCCTGGGGTCATCGGGGGGTAAAGTGGGCGAGTCATCGGAGTTTGCCTTTGGGGCTAAACCCACGGCTGAAATAGATCGCCTCGTTGCCGATCGCCTCTGGGAGGATGGGCCCGGTGTTGCGGTGCTGATTCTTGATCGGGGGGCGATATGGCAAAAGGGCTATGGTTTCAGCGATGTGGGGGCGCAACGCCGGATTACCCCGGATACGGTGTTTGATTTGGCTTCGGTATCCAAGCAAATGACAGCGATCGCGATTTTAATCCTCATGGAGGCGGGAGAATTGGAACTGGAGGATGCAGTCATCGAGCATCTGCCGGATTTTGCAGAACCCAACCCCGATGACCCGATTTTAATTGCTGATTTGCTCTCTCACACCTCGGGTTTAGCCGACTATACAGGGGATGCTTGGCAGGGGACAGATGCGGCTTTTGCCCGTTTAACCGTTGAGGATCATTTGCAATGGTTGAATACCCAGGATATTGAGGGCGATCGCGGTGTTGAATTTGAGTACAACAATAGTGGGTATGCTCTGTTAGCCTTAATCATTGAGCGGGTTTCCGGGCAATCTTTTCGGGACTTTATGGCGGAGCAGATTTTTAGGCCATTGGGGATGAATAATACCGTAGTGTTTGCGAATTTAGGGCAACAGATCCCCAATCGGGCTGAGGGCTATGCGGTTTCCCCGGAAGGGAAGTTTGAACCCTCTGCCTTGCCTTCGGTGATTGCGGGGGATGGCAATATTTTTAGTTCCATTGCAGATTTAGCCCGTTATGATCGGGGGTTACGCAATGGCGATTTGGTGGAACCGGCAACCTTACAATTGGCCTTCACACCGGGTACTTTGGATAATGGCGAATCTTTTGCCTATGGTTTAGGGTGGGCAGTGGGCCCGGACTATGTGGAGCATAGTGGGAGTTGGTACGGCACCAGCACTTTTTATCGCCATTATACCGAGATGCCGGTGACCATCATTGTGTTGTCCAATGATGAAAATTATCCGGTGGATGAGTTGGTGGATGATCTGGCGAAGTTGCTGGAGTATTAAGTTACAGCCACGATTGTTCTGAGTGCAGACTAAAGTCGGCCCCCTTTGCCCGGTGACGGCGATCGATGTTATCGGTCAGGACTTACGCATTTGGGGAGAGCAAACCCTAAATGTAGAAGCGATTCAGGAATCGCCTCTCCATTGAGCGTGAATTCTCAGAATCTGCGTAAGTCCTGGCGGTGAAATCATGTCTTCATTGTCTGTCCTGGATTCGGGAGTAATGGGTTAAAATGAGGGGGAGTCCCCTACCCGGTGCGTTGCTATGGATGAACAACGAGTGCAGGCGTATCTCTCCCTGATTCAAGAACTCCTCAACTGTGACAGTGGGGAGGAACCACAAATTCTCAACCAGTCCCTGGTGACCAGTGGGTGAGCAAGGCTAGTCATTAAGTACCAGTAGAAACTGATGATCTCCATCTACCCACTCTACACTTTAGCTAGGTTAGAAAGGCAATCAGCAAAAGCGTTCATGCTGATATGAAGCTAATTATGAGATAAAATTTAGGGTTCCAAGGATGCAAAATGTTCCAACAACATTCTATGGATAAAAATATAGCCCCCACCAATCTTTTGCAAAAATATTCGTTCCGTGGCATAATCCAGAAACTTAGCATAATTCCAAGGAGTTTTACCACTTAGGGTTAAGGTAACTCGCAGTGCCAAATGTTGAATACAGGCAACCATTTGTGGCGAGAGTATTGCTACAGATACTGCCAGCACAATCCCCTGAAATAAAGACATTAATTTCCATCCTAAAACGTAGCCAAAAGCAAGGCTAAACAACAATGTTAAAAAGCACAATAAAAATAAACTAATCTTCAACGATGCCCATATTTCTTGATTAGGTTTAAAAGTTTTATTGGTTTTAGCCCTTGACTCTATATAAGTATTATCTTGCTGGAAATACTCAAAAAGCCATTTAATAATTACGGCAGCATTAAATGACATAAGTAATAATTTTATAGAACGGATTAGAAAATTAAAAAGTTTTTTGCCTTCTTTATCTAAAAATAAATTGGTTAAAATGACTATCAATAAAACCACAACTAAAATAACTATCAAGGCAACCACAGTTAAAGGATAATTACTCAATAATCCTATGTTGTTTAAACTAAATCCTAATACAAACAAAATAAAAATTACATATATAGCGCAGAAGAAGCTATATATTTTTTTCTCTTTTTCTGACAACCAACTAGGCTGCATACCTTCAATTAAAAATACAGTTTGAGATTTAGTTGACATATTTTTGCTTAACCAATTTAGCCAGTGAAGCGTTTTTTGATTAGAATATGGTTGATTCTGCTGCCGACGGTTTAGCATTTTCTGGATATACTGATTGAATAAATGATCCCGTCTTTTTTCTAAAGGCATTTGTGGTAATTCAGTAGCAGAAATACCCTCATAAGTAATGGCAATAATTGAAAGCATGAGAGGAGTTTTTGTCAACTCCTGTAACACCTCATCATTGACCCATACTTCTTTTACACCTTGTAGTTGCTCGCCTACTTGGTCAAAATAATCGCTGATTTGTTCTGGAGTTAAATCTTTAATAAAAATGGCCCCTTGAAATTGTAGACGGGTAGAGAGAAATTTATAATCTTTAAAACGGCTACAAACAATAATTTCGGTTGTTCCGTAACTGTTTTTGAAATCATTGATAGCCAGTACGCAATCATTTCTTCGTTCCTTTGCAACCTCATCTAACCCGTCTAATAGTAATAATAAATCTTGATTTTTAAGCCAGTTTTCTCTAATTTTTTGTGGTATCTGATATCGAGTTTTTAGTTCTTCTAGAAGCCACTCTGTAAGACTTTGCTTTTTTGTTGCCGCCCAGGAAGACAGGTTGAAAACTACAGGTATGGGAAGCTCAGTATTTTGCTCTGCACGCTGAATTAACTTTTCGGCCATTTCTAATAAAGTCGTTGTTTTACCAGAACCTGGTTCTCCTAAAATGAGCATAGTGCAACCTTTACCCATTTTGTCAAATTGGTTGATTGCTTTAGTTCCTTTCGGTAAACTTCTGCGAGGCTGTTCGGGCGTTTGCCAATCTAATTGCACGGCATCAAATCGTTCTTCTAACTCTAACTCAATGGGCGCTCGGTTAGATAGAGAACCTTCTAAAACCCCTTTAATCCAATAGTTTTTGACTTTGTTCAGTAGTGCTTGACGATTCTTATAGGCTTCGGGAGTTAGATTTGATGATATAGAGGGTGTAGTTAGGGGGTTTTGTCGTATTTGTAAAAAGGCGATGAGAGTTGGCAACAACGTTCCAATCAAAAATAAAAATAAAGATGCGTAACCCGCATATTGAGCTAGATCGCTGGGTAAATGATCTCCCTTGAGCAGTAGGAAGAGGACAATACTTCCAATCACTGGGGGTAGTCCAATCAACCAAGCACGGTTTGTTGTTTCGGAAGTTGTTTGAGAACTACTAGACTGATTGCTACAAAAGCTAATTCCTAGCATACAGAATAGTGTTAGACCCAAAATTAGTTCTTGTGAAATTGGTAGATCATCTTTTCCCGGAAGTTGATTAATACTCCAACACATGAGACCATTCAAAGCTGTCGTTATTAAACTAGGTAGGGAAGCACTTAGTTTTTTCACTAGGTCTAGAGCCGGATAGTAGTTTAACTCTATAATACCATAGCAGTCCTAAATGAGTGGCAATACAACTAGCGAGCAAGATGCTTGCAGTACAAGGCTCTCAAGTCTAGATCCATTACAGAAATTATTTCGCTCTCGCCAGCGCCCTGCTCTACGCCGGGAGTGGGACGGTGGTCGATACCCTCTGGTGTGTGGATGATTTTGCCACGGCGTTTCTCTCGGTCCGATTCTATGAGGAACTCACCCCCACCCGCACCATTCCCCAAGCCATCCAAGCAGCCACCACCTGGCTGCGAACCCGCACCCCGGCCCAATTCCTAGACTGGTGCAGGACCACCCTAGGGTTCTCCCCGGATGATTTAGACCGCTGTGAACTCAGACTCAGCCGGTATGATTCAGCCTCCCCCTTTGCCCCCCGTCTCTACTGGTCCGCGTTCCGCGCCAATGGGTTAGAATAGTGCAGAGACTGGGTGGCTAGGCAAGGGAAAATATGGCGGCGAAAGACCTTTTTCATGAGGCTGTTAAAGCGGCACTCCAAAAAGAACAATGGCAGATTATTGCGGACCCGTTGGTTGTTAAAGCAATTGAAATTAAAAGTTACAATAGAAACCCGCAGCGTCAAGCCTGGGGCTATACGGACGAAGCCTGCCTTCGCAGGCTGAAGAGTGCGGAGATAATTCAATGGATAAATTAACCCATTATCGTGATTGTATTAAAACCCTGCTGAAAGAACAAGTTTATCATCCGTCCCCAACGGATGACATTGAGAGTCAATTAATTTTTGACAGTGAAGGCGACCATTATTTATGGGTCAATGTCGGTTGGAATGGCTTGGACTATATTTATGCTTGTTTTGTCCATTTAGACATTAAGGAGGGCAAAATCTGGATACAACGCAATGGCACTGAGTTAGATATTGCTCATGCTTTGGTGGAGATGGGAGTTCCCCAATCCGATATAATTTTAGGGCTGCATCCCCCCTATAAACGCCCCTATACCGGCTATGGAACCCCGGAGTTAATCCCTGAAAGCGAGTTGCAACAACTGCCGGTTGTTGAAAATGACCCTAGGATTTATTCCCTCACGGATGTTCAGCATTACCCCAGATTTACAAAATTATGCCTCCCGAAGAACTGCAACTGATTGAAGACTTTCTCACATTTATTGAAAATGCCCGCACCACCCGCCCGGGTAATGACCCTTTGTGGGACTATCTCCAGGAGTTTGAAACCAATTTGGTGCCGGTGGAAGATAGACCCGTTAAATTAGCCCTGTATATTCAATCCTGGTGTCAAGAATTTGGGGTGAAAATAGACGCCCAAGTGATGCGCCAACTGCGCGATAATATGGTAAAAAAAGGCAAAATTATCCCCAAACCAGTGGAGGGAGAAAAACCGAGTAAAGTTTATAATAAAGCCATGCTCTCCGAAACTGTACACCAGGCCCGACCCGAGAATCAAGCATGATTGACACCCCGGATTCTCTCTATGCACCGAGTCTCTATTAGTTTGCCTACCGCTATCGAGAAGGGTTAGTGGTTGCCACTGATAAACCTTTGTCTCCAACGGCGACGGTGGCTAATTTAGATTGGGTTAAACAGCAATATAATGACATTTTATCTAAGTTTGGGGTCAAGGTCAATTCGGGCTGGCAGGATGAAGCGAGAACCCCAGAGTTTGATTTACTGCTCAATCCTGACCTAGAAGGGGGAAGACAATATGAATATTTCGAGATTCCTGAGCAAAATCTGGAGGGGTTTATCTATCCCCAATCCCTCCATGATAGCTATGCTTTAAACTTAAATTTATTCTGCCCGGAACAGTACGGTCATGATGAATATAAACTAGCAGATTTGAGGAAACTCAACCCCCAGGACTGTTTTAATCCGCCAACGGTGCCGCCCTTGGGCTATCTGGGGCAAACTCTGCTTTTGACAGTCTATCTGGATATTCCCAAACCGGAGGCAATCCAAGACTTGGAGGAGTTTGCCCAAGTCTGTTGGCAGAGGCTTTTTGGGCTAGAAAATGGCAATTCCCTACCCCGTCTCTATCGGTTTTATGAGTTTTTGGGTGGCTATCTGTATGAGTATGGCAATCCCCGAGATGAGTTAACGGTGAATCCTTATGGCCATTTGTTAATTTGGGTGTTTTTTGATGTCCAGACCAGTTTAATTTTACAGCGCTGTTATTGGAATTTGCCGGAACTGTTGCTCTATTATCACAAAATTAGTAAGAGTTTTCGGGATAGTCGCGGCTTTTATAAGGCAGCGGATCAGATGGTTACGGAAAATGAAGAAAGTTTGAAGCAGTTAAATCAACGGTATCTCCGGGAAACTCAACCGGATTGTCTGCGGGATGAAGAACTGGGGGACTTGAAGAGTACCTTGAAACAATTGCTGAGAACTTCTCTGCGCTATTCACAACAATTGCGGAATCTGGAATATGCTCACAATACGATCGCCATTAATCATACCAACTATCTGACGACCCTGGAGCAGATGGAACAACTCGCGCAAATGCCTTTGGGGGGGTTTCGGGTGTTTGGGGAGAAGGAGGCAGTCGCCTTTCAAAAACAAATCCGCGCTGACTTGAACTATTTTAAGCAAGGGTCGGGGTTACTGGATACAGCGATCGCCTCGATTCGCGGTTTAGTAGAGGTGGACCAAGCAGAACGCGATCGCCGCTTGGAACAGCAAAACGAAACCCTCCAAGACCAAATTCAGGCAGTGGGGGTGGGAATTGCCACCGGCGCAATTATCGCCTCGACTTCGGCGTTAATCTTTCAACAAGAACCGATGAGCTTTCCCTGGGAAGCATACCACGGCGATCGGCCTCATCCGTTTATGTTTGCCTTGTTGCTGAGTTTCGCTTTTGCTTTTGTCGGTTGGGGGTTAACAAAATGGCTGATTGGTTGCAGTCGCAAAAGGCGATCGCGCTCACATCAAAACACAAAAAACTAAGTCACTCAACCCATCAGTTCCCCAAATCACACCCCTCCGGGAAAATCAGTGAAATCCGTGGTTAAAATCCCACCCATCCCTATTGCCATCTGTCCCCAAAAAGCATAAAATAAAGAGTTATAACCAAACAGGAAGCATAGTGGATGAGAAGGGTGACGAAGCAGGAGTTAACCGAGTGGTTTGAACCTATCGAAGTTGGAGTTAACGCCGCCCTAGTCAAATTGTACAGTTTAAATACATTTTCCCTTGTCGCTCAGGAAACTAACCATGAATATCAAGCAATTAATTTATGAAGAAATTGGCAAAATAGAGGAGGCTAAATTAGCAGAACTCTATGAGATTGTCAAGGATTTTTCGCAGTCGCAATCAACAGAAAAACCTAGTCTGTTTAGAAAGTTAAAGCAGGTAAAAATTGAAGGGCCTGTTGATTTTGCCGCCAATGTCGATTTATATCTCAACGGAGAAAAAAAGATTGATGACGATTAAAATATTTGTCGATACATCATTCATCATTGCCTTAGTAAATGTTCGAGATCAATATCATGAACAGGCTGTAGCTATGGCGGATGAATATGAAAACAAATTTTTGGTCGTTACTGATGCGGTCATGCTTGAAGTTTCCAATGCTTTATCGCGCCGCTATAAAGCGGAAGCCATACAGATTATTGAAGATTTTTTTGAATCGGAAAATGTGGAAGTCGTGCGATTGAGCCCGGAACTGTTTGACCGGGGATTTTCTTTGTATAAAAATAGACGAGATTAAACATGGGGTTTGGTGGATTGTATCTCATTTATAGTAATGCAGGATAGAAAGATGAACATTGCTTTGACATTTGATCGCCATTTTGCTCAAGCCGGATTTAAAATACTCTGATCGCCTCCATCCGTTTATCTTGGCTTTGCTGTTGAGTTTTGGTTCTGCTTTTGTCGCATGGGGGTTAGCAAAATTGCTGATTGGGTGCAGTCGTAAAAGGCGATCGCACCCAAAGCAAGACTCAAAAAATTAGAGATTTTCTGAGTGAGGTAGGGTTTTGAGCCAATTCGGTATCATGGCCCTTCCCTCTGTCTTGGGGAGAAGATTCTTACAACAATAGGTTTTGTACACTGAACTGCACCTCCGGTCCCCTCCCCTTGGCAAGGGGAGGGTTAGGGTGGGGTTCTACGGGTGGCGATCGCCACGTCACACAATCTGAACGGTTTAAGCGCCTGTATGGAGACAGATCCAACCTCTTTTTTCGTGACGTGCGGTAAGCGGAGCTATCCCGTAGGGAATCGCCCCTGTACGAGGAATCTCCACCCACTCATTCCTCTGGAAGCGCGATCGCGCTTCCAGAGGACCCCACCCTAACCCTCCCCTTGCCAAGGGGAGGGGACCGGAAGTAATCTTAAATGTGAGGCAAATCCCGGATAAAAATTATATTTGCAAATTTGTGAGAATTAGTTAAGTATATTGTATCAAAAAATTAGGCGATCGCAAATCTTCGATGAGAAGCCAGGAAAGATATCAGGAGGCAGAGCCTCCGATTTGGCATTCCCTGGCAGAGCCAGGGAACGAGGAATGCGGTGGTTGTCACAGACCCACTTTATTCTTTAGCCTGCGGAGGCAGGCTTTGTCTGTATAGCCCCACCCTTCAGGGTGTGGGCTTCTCTTTAGCCTGCGGAGGCAGGCTTTGTCTGTATAGCCCCACCCTTCAGGGTGTCGGCTTTTACTCGGGTTGACCTGTTTTACTCAAAGTTTCTACATCGGTTTGAGTCCATTCGGTATGGAAAAACTCACCCCGGGGTTTATCGGTGCGTTCATAAGTATGTGCGCCGAAGTAATCCCGTTGTGCTTGAGTGAGATTTTGGGGGAGGCGATCGCGACGGTAGCTGTCGAAATAATCTAAAGATGCACTAAATGCCGGAACTGGAATCCCCATCTTATTCGACATGGCAATCACATCGCGCCATGCTTCTTGGCGGTCCAAAATCGTTTGTTTGAATTCCGGTGCGAGGAGCAAGTTCGGTAATTCGGGATTTTCATCAAAGGCTTGCTTAATTTTATCCAAGAAAGCCGCCCGAATAATACAGCCGCCTTTCCAAATCCGGGCAACTTCACCCAGATTTAACTTATACCCAAACTGCTTCGAGGCTTTGCTCAATAAATCCATCCCTTGGGCATAAGAGCAAATTTTAGAGCAGTATAAGGCATCGCGAACCTTATTGATAAATTCCTGCTTATCGCCATCAAACTTGATACTCGGTCCGGTTAATTGCTGAGAAGCGGCTACCCGTTCCTCTTTGACGGAAGACATAATCCGGGCATTCACCGCAGCGGCGATCGTGGGAATGGCAACCCCTAATTCTAAGGCATCGGCAGCAGTCCAGCGTCCGGTGCCTTTTTGTCCGGCGGAATCCATAATCATTTCCACTAGAGGACCGTTGGTGGTTGGGTCGAGGTAGCGGAAAATATCGGCAGTAATTTCAATCAAAAATGAATCCAGTTCTGGGGTGGTATTCCACTCCGCAAATACTTTGTGTAACTGCTGATGATCCAGTCCCAGGATACTCTTGAGGAGGTCATAAGCTTCAGCGATGAGCTGCATATCGCCATACTCGATGCCATTATGCACCATTTTCACATAGTGACCGGAACCACCAGGGCCGATATAGGTGACGCAGGGACCATCATTCACTTGGGCGGCGATCGCAGTCAGGATGGGTTCTAAGTCTCGGTAGGCTTGTTCAGTCCCACCGGGCATCAAACTGGGTCCCTTGAGCGCCCCTTCTTCTCCACCGCTGACTCCCATGCCGACAAATCCCAGTCCCGTGGATTCCAAATCTTTGGTCCGGCGTTCCGTGTCTTGATAGAGGGAATTCCCGCCATCAATAATCATGTCACCCTCTTCTAATAAGGGCTTGAGTTGAGCGATCACCGCATCCACGGGACCCCCAGCTTTCACCATCAGCAGGATGCGACGGGGGCGTTCTAGGGACGTTACAAAGTCTTCTAGGCTGTAGGTGGCTTTGACTTGCTTCGTGCCTCCTCTGGCAGCCATGAATTTCTCAGTAACGCTGCCGGTGCGATTGTAGACGGCTACCGGAAAGCCCCGACTTTCGACGTTGAGAGCTAGGTTTTCTCCCATGACGCCTAGACCAATCACACCAAATTTCTGCTTACTCATAAAGTTTTGGGTCTCGTTGTGTTTCTGTCTCTTACCTTTTTTAGGGTAGCCCGTTCAGAGTAATTCTTCAGTTGACCCCTGTTGAGAACTTTATCTGCCAATTCTCGGGAGATTGCCTGAGTTACTGGCACTCAAATGTTTGCGAACACTTTACTGGAGGCACTCTGGTATTTCTAGCGCAACTGAAAATGGGATGATTCGCTGTTGACCGATTCTTGACAAATGAATCATCAGAGGACCCCACCCTAACCCTCCCCTTGCCAAGGGGAGGGGACCGGAAGTAAAAAAATCTACTCTTGTCAGGGGCGATCGCCTCGGTCAAAAATCCACTGAGTCCCCCCAATATCCTGACTTCCACTCCAAACCCAGCAGGATCGTCTTGGGGGAAGATCCGATCGCCGTCTCTGGAACGGTAGAATGACCATTGTAGAGACGAACGGGTGCGTCGTCCATGTAGTAGACAGCAGGGGGAACCGGCATTATGCTTCCATACATCCTGGCCTTAGCCGTCGCGGTGGGTAGCTTCGCGATTTATATGGCCGCTTTCTTTTTTCCAGAAGTCCATCGCAAAGGCGACCTGATTTGGAGTGGCGTTGGACTGTTTTATGCCTTAGTCTTATGGTTCTGTGCGGGCCAGATTTCCGGCGCGGTCCTGTTGGGACAAATGGCGAGTGTGGGGTTATTAGGGTGGTTTGGCTGGCAAGCCTTAACCCTGCGGCGACAAACGACCCCACTGGCCGAACAAACTCCTGTATCCGGCGAGCAAATCGATCGCCTCACCGGAGGGTTAACAGGGATGTTTAAACCCAAATCCCCAGGGAAACCTCAAACCATACCCCAACCAGTCCCGCAAACGGCGGTCAAGGTTGAGGAACCCGCAGTCGTCCCCCCTCCCGTGGCGACGGTTCCCGAGGTCCCTCAAGTCCCAGTGACCCCGGAACCAGTGACCCCGGAACCTGTGACTCCGGTAAAACCAGCGGCGAAGGTAACCACTGCCAAACCAAAAACGCCACGATTTGCCGATCGCTTCTCTTTCTTGTTTAAAGGTAAAGACAAAGATAAAGACAAAAATAAAAACAAAGTTAAATCTCCAGCTAAACCCACCCCAGGGCCAAAAACTCAACCCCAACCCCCGGCTGAGGTGGCCTCAGTTCCCAGTCCTGAACCCACCCTGGTCCAGCCTCCAGTTCCCGTAGAACCCCCACCGGCTGAACCTACCCTAGTCCAGCCTCCGGTTCCCGTGGAACCCCCACTGCCGGAACCCGGTTTAATCCAACCAGAACCGGAAGTCATTCCTGTTGATGTGCCTGGGGAAATGCCAACGGAGGATACTCCCGAAGAAGGACTAGAAATGCCTGCGGCAGCAGCATTGGAAGGCGCTACCGGGGAATCGGAATTGTCCGAGGATGATGATTTTGGCTTTGACGAGGATGATTTAGAAGGTCCGGGAGTCACGAAAGCGGAAGCGGAAGCGGTGGCAGAAACCCTCCCCAATCCCCCCCTGGATGAACCCGTTAAGCCCTCCCTGAACAAAGTCGCGGCCAAATCAGCGACTCCGGGGGCTAAAAAATCCCAGGGTCCAGGTTTATTGACCCAAATTCAAGAGGGTCTACGAGGATTGCTGAATTTCCGCAAATCTCCTCCCGTGAAGCCTAAAGCGCCGATTTCTCAGCCGGTTGAGACGAAAACCGAGGTAGAACCCAAACCGGCGATCGCAGTGGACTCGGTGACACCAGTGGAGTCCTCCCCGGAAATCCCTGACACCAAACCCCCAGAAGAAACTCCCGCAGTGGAGTCGGTGACAACAGTGGAATCCTCCCCGGAAGTCCCTGACACTAAACCCGCAGAAGAAACGCCCGCAGTGGAGTCGGTGACAACAGTGGAATCCTCCCCGGAAGTCCCTGACACTAAACCGTCAGAAGAAACGGCGACGGTGGTCGTCACGACCGATGATGTAGTTGTGGAGGTTACGGTACAGGAAGGGGAACCCGTGGAGGTGGTGACTTCTGCCAATCCATCGGCAGAGGAAGCGGTAGAAGCAGTCATCACGACGGATGAGGGAATTGTGGCGCAAGAGGAACAGGTTGTGGAGGCAACTTCACCGCATTCCCCAGAAACGGAAGCACAAGATGTCATTGAGGAGTCAGTGTCGGAAGTTTTACCGGAAGGGAGGCTGACTCCTGAACCTGTTGAAGAATATGCTCCAGAAGTGGAACTCGCACCTCCTGCGGAATCTGTGGTTTCTACAGAGGATGAGGTAGTTGAGGTGATTGAGGTTTCTGAACCGCTGGTGGAAGTCACTTCGGCAGATCCGGATGAGTCAGAGTTGCAGGAGACAAAGAGCAATCCGTTCTTAAATCGCCCGCAACGGCAAGATTCGGCAGTCGTTGAGGTGACCCCAGAATCGGGGGAAGCTCAGGGTCAAGTTACTCCACCGGCTGACACGGAACCTACCTCGCAGAAGGAAGGCAATTCCTAGGGTTCCGTTTAATTTTGGGAGTGCGAGCAAGATGCTCGCTTTTTTTCTTGGAGCATCTTGCTCGCACTCCTAGTCTGGATTAGGGAACTCCAAAAAATAAAACCTTCAAAAAACCCGCAGGCTCAAGCCTGGAGCTACACGGACAAAGCGGTGCCTGCGCGGGCTAAAAGAGCCTTGTTAGGTGCGATCGCATCAAAGCAAGGATGATTTATTTGTTGG
>NZ_JAMXOT010000184.1 GCF_024220515.1 Oscillatoria sp. HE19RPO | reverse complement strand
ATCCGAGTGAGCAAATTGTTCGGCTTACTCTACAGCAATCTGCCCCTTCTATTTTAGCTGAAAGTCCACCCAGCTTACTTTTGACAAAATTCCTTCAGGCCAAAGAGTTATTCATGCATAACAACATACACAGACGCATTGGACAGTTAAAAGCCCCTTGATAATGATCTCATAGAACTTTTCACTGTCCAGTATGTAAGCAAAATTTAAAATTCATACCCAAACACAATTTGCGTTGGAGTAAAGGCAATGACCATTTGCATCGGCACTTCAGGTTGGAGTTATCAACATTGGGAAGGTGTTCTTTATCCCCAGGGCTATTTCATTCTAAACAACTCCTTAATTAGTTTAAGGCAAAATCCCGCCAGACGTTGGGCTTTAGCCATATTATCAAATCCATAATCGCGGTATATGTGAGCGTGCAAAATTTCGAGCGACCGCCCAAATTTGAACCAAGGGTTTTGTTCTTATACGAGAAGCATCTTCACCTTGAGTTACATCCCGCACATAATGAACCTTGTTTTCGACTCCCCAATAACCTCGAATCCGCTTGGAAAATTCTTCAGCCGTTTCAATCAAAGAAGAAACGTAAAAACGAATTTTAACACTGGGTTCAATAATATTTGCTCGATGGACTTCGCGGTATGAATCAACACGAATCACGGTTTTTAGTCCAGGAAATTCAGGAATATTATCTAACTGATTACTAATACTGACCGTGCGTTTTTCAACGCGACCGTGACCAACATTGTTCGATTCATGAGTCTGAATAGCGTTAAAATTGGCTTGGACTGCTTCAAGTAGACCTGATTGGTTGCCTTTGAGCGCTCCAATATAGTCATTCCCACTGTCTACGATGACTTGAGCAGTTTTTTTGGGTACTGATTGCATCAAAAGCAAACACCACGCCCTTGAGGGCCATTTCTTTAATAAATGCGGGTAAGGCCGTGATTTCATTAGTTTTTGAATCAACTTCGTAGGGGTCGAGAATTAGCCCTCGTTCTACGATGTAGTCACTTGCCTTCCATAATTAATGGCCGGATGAGAATCTACATTAGCATTGTCATTAATGGCTTCATAATACCATAGTAAAACTTTGCCGTCCACTGCAACAATGGTTTCGCTCTCTATGGGGTCAATCCCCAAAAAACGCGATAAACAGGCTGAGTAGCGTTGCCGATCGATTCGCAATAACGTTCGTCGAATTGTACTGTAAGAAGGTAAACGTTTTTTCTCAAGGTTGAACAATTCTATCAATTCATCAGAGTATGCTTTGATCCAGTCTCCAATCGCTATAAACCCACGATTTCCAGCGGCAACACCGAGGGTAAATAAGGCTAGACATAGGCTTTGTTTATGCCGCGTGCCTGCTTGCCGTCGGCAATCCTCTAGATCGGCAAATGCTTCAACAATCGTTATCTGGGACATTTTGACCTGACCCCTCGGTGAGATTACTCTGTTATTCTATCAGGTCTTACACTAGAATGAAATAGCCCTGATTTGAATAGGGATTAGAACCGGGAATACCTGCTACATCAATTAAAGCGCTTTGTTTCAAAGAGTTAGTAGGGGTATCAATGTACCAACCCGGAATATTTTGGCGGCTTAACTTATAAACAAGGGCATCAAAATTTCCATTAAACAGAGTGGGAACGGCAAAATCTCCCCACATTCCCGATATAGGATTGTTTTCTTGCTTGACTGAAACTCGCTTAGTTTCTAAATATTCTCTCCAGCCGTCATTGGGATAGCTGAATTCTTGAATTTCGTCTTTGCTCAACTTACCTCCTTCAAAATTATATGGACGCAATTGATTTCCCCCACCCAAAACAGAGTGGAACCAACCCGTACCAATCCCCTCCCAAGGAGCCATCTCTTCACCGTGGCTAAAGTTAGCATTAGTGTGGTCTGGGGTGTACCAGGGTCGTTCGGAGGAGGATAAATCCCCCAAGCGACGATAAATCGTTTGCCCATTTTCTGAAGGAATTTGACTCAGATTGAAATTTGCCGTTCCCGCATACCATGCTGCTGCTGCTTGATGAGGACCACCTGTCTCTAGATTTTGGTCAAAACTCGCCCAGGAACCCAAATTCACATTCCAATCGGCAGAGGATAATTCTTGACCATTGAGGGTATTGCCCGTCCCTTTGTTCTGATAGTAGTTATCCGCATAAGTCACATTGTCCCACACTACCACTTCCGGATCGAGGACAGTGCTGAAAACGGGTTCGGGGAAAGTCGGGTCGTAATCATACGGATCGATTGTAGTCATTTGGAGGTCGCGATTAGAAGCACTTGTTCCCCCAGCATGAGGAAAATACGTCCCCAACCGCTGGATAATTTCTGTATTCACCACTGCACCTTGACCCAATCCAATAAAATGTAATGGCGAGTTAAAAATATCTCCTTGGATACGGATAAGATTGCCATTAGCATCATAAAGACGAGACCCCTCTCCCACTGCACCGCCATATTGTTGGTCGAGTTTCACCAAGGAAGCAAACAAAGAATCAGCCGCCGCTTCTGCAAAACCTCCGTTATAGAAACTGCTGGCATCGAGACCCTGCATCCAATCTGCTAACAATACCAGTGGTTTTTCTTCTATAGGTGTTGCGTTAGTCGCCACCCAATTATTCCCGTTTAAGGTGACAGATTGCCATCCCCCAGTGGAGGGATTGTATTTCATCACCGAACCACCTGCTTCTTGAATTTTACTGGCAAGGGCATTAATTTGACTGTCAAGCAAGCGGTTATGTCCTTCATCATTCTGTGGTTCTACGCCGCGAGTCAATACTGTCACACTCGTAAACGGACTGGATGAAGGACTTGGCGGTAAGGGAGTTTGGAATTCACTATCCTCAACAACTGGCCTCGGTGAGCCATTAATCACTGCTTCTACAGCCCAATGATACTCCTGACCCGCGTGGCTAAACTTGTGTTAGTGTTAAGGTAATAAATTAAATTTAGGGAGGTTAACTATGGATGCTGAGGAGTTACGAAGAAGGTACGCCGCGGGAGAACGGGATTTTGCTGGAATCAAAATAGAGAAGAGTAAAAACGGACGACTAAATTTAATAGGAATAAATTTGAGTGGTGCTAATTTGAGGCAAGCTTGCCTGAGCGGAGCAAATTTCAGTAGGGCAAACCTGTCCAACACAGATCTCAGGGGTTCTAACTTGTACGAAGCTAACCTGAGTGAAGCTAACCTGAGTGAAGCTAACCTGAGTGAAGCTAACTTGGGGTCCTCTGAATTAATAAATGCCAATTTCCGCAAAGCCAATTTAAGTGGAGCAGTTTTGAGTGAAGCAATTCTAAACGGTGCCGATCTGAGCCAAAGCAACCTAGATGGGGCAAATCTTTGCGAAGCTTCATTGTGCGATATCGATCTAACAGCAGCTTCTGTCAAACTTACTGACTTTGGCGGTTATGATGGAGCTTTGCTCACCAATGCTAATCTTACTGATGTCAACTTGAGTGAAGCAATACTTGAATGGGAATGTTCTATTATTAAAGGAGTAATTTTGCATAATACAATTTTGCCAAATGGGAGTATTATTAGTAATATTCGCAAATAGACATCTCTAAAAATTGAGGTTTTATGTTTTGGCAAAAATTAAATTTTGTTTTTTGCACGACGAATTATGAGTATATTAATAGAGTATATTCAGTCTCCTCCTCAAAATAACCAAGAGATTAATTGGGGTTACCTGATAGAAATTCAATCGATTGGTAGCCCAAGTAGTAGCTGCTAAATCTAAACTGAATAAATTCTAGGTTCATGGGTTTGGGACTCACAAACAATGTGTCACTCCCTTTATTTGTATTGGTAAAGAAAGTGGGGTTAATCGCTAAAATTTTTGACAACAAAAGGTTCGGGCAGGTTATAAAAATATCTATTATGGATTGTAGTCTTTAATAGCTCCATCAGTAGCATAACAAAAAACAGGATGCCCCACATTCTCATTTCTTAGAGGATGCCAATGTTTCAGTGTAACTCTTTAATCGCTTAAAGAGTTACTGTAAGCAATAATTGTTAAATATTTTACAGGAATTTTGTGAAGTCTAGCTGACATAGGGGAAGTTTTCTACCGTAGTAGGACCATCATATGTTCTTGCCTCAATAATTTCTTCAATTTCATCTGGCAGGTGTGACAGTAGATCGAGCCCTGTCATTTCTTCAATTGCATCTACAGTAGTTAGGTTATAAGGATGATACCACGGTAAGGGGATTATATCAGGAGGATTCTGGATAAAGTTAGGCAAATTGACCGCCACAACAGGTGTATCGATTGTTACATCTTGTATTCCTTGACCTGGTTTAAGCACTAAAAACACATTCCACATAAATTCAGGAATATTGATGTTATATACATTGAGAGGATCTTGCGGCTCATAAAAAAGATTTTGGGAGCCAGAACCTCCGGCAATGTTGTAAACCTCCCAACCCCGATATTTAACAATTCCTAAACTAAATGTTTCGAGTTTTCGCCATGCACCATGTCGGTTATTATCGATTTCTTGGGGCAATAAATTTGTGGTAAAATAAGTAGCCCATTGATCCTTTTGAGTTCTATTACGCTTTTCTCTAGCCATTACATGACCGCGATCTAAAGAGACTTCTCGAGGGTATCTTGAGTCTGCAAAATACTCAAATCCTTCAGTCGTATTTAAGTGGTCTGGAAGTAATCTATCTGATTGCCAAGGATAGGGATCGGTCACAGGGCGTACCCCTCTACTGGGAGCAGAGAGATTTCCCAGCCACGAGCGATTAAGTTGCCAGCTTACCCAGTTCGGTCCTTTATTACTCTCATTGTAAGACAAAGAATATTGCGGTCTTTCAATCAAATAATTATTAGCATGACTGGCTAGATCGGGCCGAGCCTCTTGCCCATTCAAAGTAGGATTTCCGAGAAGAAGATGTTCGCTTTTGAAGAACACATCATCCAGATAAACTGTCCCCTCTTCTATTTCAAATTTAACCGTGGCAACTTGACCTCGCAGGGATTCCGGGACATCTACATGGAAAGTCTCAAAGCCCGTTATTCCATAGCCAATTCTGTAGGTATCTGCGTCATTGTAACCTAAATCGTAGGGGCCATTGGCCTCTAATAGATGAATGGTTTCCTCTATTTTATGACC
>NZ_JAMXOT010000183.1 GCF_024220515.1 Oscillatoria sp. HE19RPO | reverse complement strand
GCCTCTACATTAGACCTCTTGTAAAATAACGGATTACTCCCCTTTTGAGACTTGAGCTTAAAAATGTGTAGAAGCGATTCGCGAATCGCCTCTACATTAGACCTCTTGCAAAATAACGGATTACTCCCCTTTTGAGACTTCACCTTAAAAATGTGTAGAGGCGATTCGCGAATCGCCTCTACATTAGACCTCTTGCAAAATAAGAGAATTTGGCCAGAGGTTTAATCCAGAAGTTTGTCTGCCTTAGACCTATGTCGTTAAATAAGTGTAACGACCCAAACAGCGCTCGTAATTTTGCAGCAATCGTTGAGATTCCTGTAGGGTAATATTCCCATCCTTTAACGCTTGTTCCGTCTGCTTGCGGATACTTTCAATCATGTCTTCAGCATCGTATTGGACATAACTGAGGACTTCTTTCATCGTATCCCCCTTAACCACGTGCTCGATTTCATAGCCTTTGGGAGTCAGCTTAATATGCACAGTATTGGTATCCCCAAACAAATTATGCAGATTGCCCATAATTTCCTGATAAGCACCGCCGAGAAACATTCCTAAATAGTACGGTTCCTCGGGTTTGAGGCGATGCAATTCCAGAACGTGCTTGACATCGAGCAAGTCAATGAATTGGTCAATTTTACCGTCACTATCACAGGTCAAATCCGCCAGAGTAGCGCGCTCCGTGGGTTTTTCATCTAAGCGATGAATGGGCATAATTGGGAATAATTGGTCGATCGCCCAACTATCTGGTGCCGATTGGAAGACCGACAAATTAATGTAGTAGATGGAGGCCATAATTTTTTCCAACTCCTCCAAATCATCCGGGACATAATCGACACCCCGAACAATTTCTTGAATTTTCCCACAACAAGCCCAGTAGAGTTGTTCCGCCCTGGCGCGTTCCCGCAAGCTCAAATAGCCGAAATTAAATAAGCTAATCGCCTCCTCTTTAAATTGGATGGCATCGTGATAGGCTTCTTGGTAATTTTCAGCTTTAATCGAGTGATAGGTATCTGACAGATTCCGCAGAATCAGATGTTCTTTTTCCGTACTCGGTTCCGGGGGTTGAATCGAAACATCACTGGTGCCGAGAACATTAAAAATTAACACCGATTGATGGGAGGCGATCGCCCGTCCACTTTCACTAATTAGAGTCGGCATCGGCACCTGACCTTCTTCGCAAGCTTCCTTCACTTCCGCCACAATATCATTGGCGTAGTTTTGCATATTGTAGTTTTTGGAAGCATGGAAATTGGTTTTAGAGCCATCGTAATCGACGCCTAAACCACCGCCAACATCCAAATACTTCATATTGGCTCCCAACTTGGCCAACTCTACATAAATCTGGCTGGATTCGCGGATAGCATCTTTCACCTTGCTAATGGCAGAAATTTGCGAACCAATATGGAAATGTAACAACTGGAGACAGGAGAGCATATCAGCGGCAGCAAGTTGATCTACCGCATGGATGATTTCAGGAATAGTCAGACCAAATTTAGCCCGATCGCCCGAGGAACCCCCCCAGCGGCCAATCCCTTTGCTCATCAGTTTAGCCCGCACCCCTAAGATGGGCTGAATCCCGAGGTTTTTCGAGGCAGCGATCACCATCTCCACCTCTTCCAACTGTTCGATCACCACGATCGCCCGTTGACCCAGCCGCTGGGCTAAAATTGCCGTTTCAATGTATTCTCGGTCTTTGTAGCCATTACAAATCACCAGGGCCCCCTCGGTTTTCAGCGTCGCGAGGGCAATCATCAGTTCGGGTTTAGAACCTGCTTCCAGGCCAAATTGATGGGGTTGACCGAAGCGGACTAAATCCTCAATCAGATGGCGTTGTTGGTTGCACTTGACTGGAAATACACCCCGATAGACTCCGGGGTACTTGTAGCGAGCGATCGCCTTAGAAAAGCAAGCATTCAACCGCTCGATCCGGTCTTCTAAAATATCCGAAAAGCGAATCAGCAGGGGTAAATCCAGATTACGCTGTCCGAGGGCTTGGACCAGTTCTAGTAAATCCAACGACCCACCGCGATCGCCCCGGGGAGAGACCGTCACATGACCTGCCGCATTAATGGAAAAATAAGGCTCTCCCCAGCCTTGAATCCGATACAGTTCCTCACTCTCCTCAATCGTCCAAGGTTGTGCCTGCTTAGAGGGATGCAACACAATTGGGGCGATCGCCCCTGACCCCCGGTCTTCGGTCCCGTTCCCATCCGTCGAGTTTTCCCCGAGGTTGGTCTCGGCGATATTTGGCTTAACTCCCATAATTTCTTCGCGGCCTTGCAACAACGCGCTCCCAGTCCATTCAATCGTTAATTTTCATCCCGCCAAGGGATGTCATGCAGCGCTCCCTTTCCCTGGATTAACCGGGGTGAATTCGGCCTCAACCGGCAGAATAAAATAGCGCTCTCATAACCGTGGATGTTAGCATATTGCACGAAAACTCGTGTATTTCAGATAACACCGAACCGATCAGTTGAGAAATTGGTTCAGGCTCCGACCTGGAGGAGGGGACGTTCTGAGATAGGCTTAAAGGGTGATAGTTGTTAATCGTCAAGTGCTAGGAGATTGGTTTGGAACGGACATTTATCGCAATCAAGCCCGATGGAGTCCAACGCAAACTCATCGGGGAAATTATTCGGCGGTTTGAAGCCAAAGGGTTTACCCTGGTGGGACTGAAAATGATGAGCGTGCCTCGGGAGTTGGCCGAAAAACATTACGAGGTTCACCAGGAAAAAGCGTTCTTTCCTGGGTTAGTGAAGTTCATCACCTCGGGTCCATTGGTGGCAATGGTATGGGAAGGAGATGGAGTGGTTTCTTCCGCTCGAAAAATCATTGGTGCAACCAATCCCTTAACGGCAGAACCCGGGACGATTCGCGGCGACTTTGGTGTGAGTGTCGGACGCAACTTGATCCACGGGTCCGATGCGATCGAAACTGCTGCCAAGGAAATTAGCCTGTGGTTTACACCGGAAGAACTGGTGAGTTGGGATTCAGCGATGGCAGGTTGGCTTTACGAATAGCGGCGATCGGCCTTTTTATTTGGAAGCCGAGACTTTGAGGCTCCAGGACTAAGCGGTCAGAATTAAGAATTTCCCTGGGTGAATTCTTAATTCTTCTCGACGCTTAGTCCTGAATGACTTCTTCCGTTTCTTGAATTGAAGCCAGGGCCTCTGCATCGTTACTCATCATTGCAGATTCAACGACGTTTTCCAGTTCAGTCTCAGGCTTTTTGAGGGAAAATCCCCAGATGAATAACACCACCACCGAGGAAATCAAGAACCATTCCGGTAGGATGAAATCGGCATCAAACACGCGCAGCAGCAGACGCAATCCCACCAAGCCTACGGTAATATAGCCCGCATCTTCGAGGTGGACATATTCATCCAACCAGCGGATAAATAACCCCGCCATAAATCTTAGGGCAACAATGCCAATGGTTGCGCCGGTCACAATCAACCAAATTTCTGAGGAAACAGCAATGGCGGTGGTGACACTATCCAACGAAAAGGCCAAATCCGTCATGGCAATGATGGGAATTGCTTGCCACAATGAATTATATTTCGGGCCACTGCGCTGATTGTCTTCGCCTTCTGAGGACGTAAAATATTGAAAGACTAACCACAACAAATAAAGCGCGCCAACGAGCTGGAACTGCCAAAAGTTGATTACCCAAGTGGCGGTAAAAATCAGCGCTATCCGGAGGATAAAAGCGGCCAGTAGACCAAAATTGAGGGCCTGACGCTGGATCTTGGGGTCCGATAATCCTTGGGCAATCGATGCTAGGGCGATCGCATTGTCTGCCGAGAGCACCGACTCCAACGCTACTAAAATCAGCAGCAGGAAACCTGTTTCAATTCCGATATTATGGGGATAAAAATCACTAAATCGGTCTAGCATTAACGAAAAATTTTCCTTGATAGCGGTCACGCAGGGAAACCAAGCCAATCATTACGCCATGATTTTCCCTCTTTCTGCCTTTGAGTCGCGAAAAGCCCTCATCTGACGAGGGATTTGGGCCGGTGAAGCCCTCTGTGCGAGTCGAGAGCAGTCGGCTAGTTGCAGCGACCTCGGTCAAAATCGGGGGCAATCACTTAGGCTCGAATGATCAGCGGTCTTCAATCAGCTTAACCTTTTATT
The DNA here is from genome assembly GCF_024220515.1 of Oscillatoria sp. HE19RPO. Taxonomy (GTDB): domain Bacteria; phylum Cyanobacteriota; class Cyanobacteriia; order Cyanobacteriales; family Laspinemataceae; genus Laspinema. The sequence continues at coordinate 5,721 of NZ_JAMXOT010000183.1, read as the reverse complement.
ACAAATTTCAGTACACCGGATCTCCCGTTTCCGGGAATAAATTCGGCCTGATCCCCCTCGTTGAGAGTCCTGTTGAGTCCCGAGAGGCAGTAAAATGGCAGAACTATTTGTTGCATATTGTAACAATGGGTTTCCTCACGGCACGAAATAGCCGACATTAGTTAAAAATATCCAAATATCAAGGAGGTCTGAATTATGGGAATCTCTGAAACCCAAGTCTTAGTCGCACTGGTTGTTGCTTTAATTCCGGGAATCTTAGCCTTCCGTCTGGCAACCGAACTGTACAAGTAAGGTTGTCCCAGTCTAAGGGATCAGGGCCGGTCCAGGAACCTTGCCTAGAGTAAGGGTCCTTGACCGGCTATTTATTCGGGAACCTATTTCCTAAATTAATGCGAGACCCCAAAATCGCTAATCAGGATCCCCTAACGGGTGGATCCGGGGGATGATTGAAGGGTTGAGGAATTTTTTGCAAGCCTTTTTCAAAAAAAAGTCTTAAGGTAGGCTGTTGATCTCTAAACAAGGGAGTAGAATTCAGGTGGGATACGCGCTCGTCCTGCCGCGCAACCACAAAGCCCGGGTTAGATCGGGTCAATGCTTTTTTTTGAATTGAAACTGATATTTCAGGCAAGGTAAGGGATAGTCACTCTCATGAATGCAATTCAACCCTCAACGCCCCATTTAATACCTGTGGAAACGCGACGTCCAAAAAGACGCGGGTTGTCGCAACAGCACCAACGGCGACATCTTTACCGGGCGATCGCCGCTGAAACGACGGTGAAGTTAGCCGTCAACGCGGTGCTTTCGGTGGTTGCTGTCTCTGCGGTGATCACCCTGCTTCCGTATCAACAATCTCGGCAGCAAGATTTACAGGATATTCGGGCTGAAGTCAACCATGTTGAAACTCGCGTGAATCGCTTGCAAGCCGAACTGCAACGGTTGATGGCTCCGGAACAAGCGACGAGTATTATGGAAGAACACAGCTATCGAGTCGATCCCAATAAAGTTCAAATTGTGATTGATAAATAAGCCGACTGCCCCAGTGAAGCGTTAACCCCTTTAACAAGGCGGGTAGGCAGGGTAAGAGCAGGCTTACACAAATAGCATAACCTTGGCATCTTTTGCCGGTTATGCTTTCGTGACGGTTTTTATCCGAGGAAGTAGGACGATGGCTCTGATGAACATTCTCATTTAAGAAGTGGGATCGGTGTCGGAGGATCCAATCAGTTCATGAATCCAATTTTTGACCAGCGATCGCAACCGAGTGGATACTTCAGGGGATGAAGCGGTAGATTCAGGCAGAAATTCCAGGGCCCGTCGATAGTCGGCGATCGCCGCGTTCCATTCTCCCATCACATGATAGGTCCGGCCTCGTTCCGCAAAAATATGCCCTTCAATTTGCCCGAGTCCCAAAGCTATCTCAAAATTCTCGATCGCCAATTCATAGATTTCCATTTCTCGCAAGGTGATCCCCTGATTGATCAGCGCCCGCACGTTAAACGGATTCAGGTCGATCGCCATGTCATAATCCAAGGTTGCTTCTACGCGCAACCCTAAAGCGGCATAGCAATTGCCCCGATTGTTGTAGGCTTGGGACAGTTGAGAATCGAGCTCAATGGCATAGTTATAATCAGCCAGGGCCTTCTCATACTCCCCACTTTGAAAATACATCAACCCCCGATTGTTGTAGTCAATCGCACTGGCGAGATTCTGAGAGACTAACGAACTCAGCAGGGCGATCGCCCCGGCATAGTCTCCCCGTTGAACCGTCAAACTCGCTTGTTGACGTAACTGCTGCGGGGATAACCCTTGGGACCCCAATGCCACCCCAGTGGGGGAGGGGCCTTCCCAAGTAGACCGGCGCTGGCGTTTGCCCCTTGCAGGCCCCTTAACCAGACCCGACCCTTGATTTGTCAAAGCCGAATCCGGAGTGCAGGGATAGCTATTTCTATGTTGCTGATGACCAAAAAAGCCAGGATTCATACTGTTTCATCCTCTTCCATAACCCACTAGAATCACCTTACCCAGGTCCTCTCCAAGTTGGCTTTGCGGATGTGTCACTTTTCAATCCGGATCGTCCCGGGTGAGGGAGTGCGACTTGTCCTTTGTCAAACCGGCGTCTATCACTCCCGAACGGGTTCAGGCGATCGCCCTTACACCAGGTATTTTAAATCCATTGAACGGTTTAGACCCTTAAACCGCCTCCCGTGGTTCAAATTTGACCCAGGACGGCCCCTGTCCGGTTCAAGCCGAGTCGCTGAAGCACCCCCTGGATCTGGACAACCGCCCCAACCCTAGTGGACACCCGCCACCACCTTGGGATCAATGAGTAAGTCCAATGCCGCTTGATATTGGCGATCGAACTCCGTTGCCAAGCGATCGCGTGATATCGGCTCTAATGCCACCTCTTTATCCGGAACGATCCCCAACTTATGGATATCCCGGTGATTTGGCGTTTCGTACTTCGCCACGGTTACCGCTAATCCCGAACCATCGGCTAAGTCAAATAGGGACTGAATCAACCCCTTGCCAAAGGTTTTTTCTCCCACCAACAAGGCTCGTCCATTATCCTGTAGAGCACCGGCCAGAATTTCACTGGCGCTGGCAGTTCCGCGATCGACTAACACCACTAAGGGATCGTCGGTCAATGCTTCATCCATCGCTTCAAAGCTGCCGACTATGCCTTGTCGGTTGACTGTATATACTATCGTACCGCCATCGAGCCACAATCGGGCAATTTCTATCCCCGCTTGTAAGAGTCCCCCCGGATTGCTCCGCAAGTCGAGAATGTAGGCATCCGCCCCTTGCTCCTCAAACTCCCGCACCGTTTGGGCAATTTCTGTGGCTGCATTGGCGTTGAATTGACTCAGGCGAATGTAGCCCACGGAACGACCATCAGGAGTTTGCTGCAATTTTGAGTTAACGGGGTTTAAGGCAATCAACTCCCGCACCAGAGGAACCTCTTCCACCGCTTGAGTTTCGGCTCGCCTAATGGTGAGGGTGACGGGGGTTCCAATGGGGCCGCGCATTCTCGCTGCGGCTTCATCTAAGGTTAAACCCACCGTAGAGGTGCCTTCAATTTTCAAAATGCGATCGCCCGGGAGCAATCCCGCTTTCTGGCCTGGGGACCCATCAATCGGGGCAATCACGGCGACGGTTCCCGTCTCCTCATCTAGGGCAATTTGTAAACCCACCCCAGTTAACTCTCCCGAGGTGTTCACTTGTAAACTTCGATACTGATCGGGTTTTAATAATCGGGTAAAGGGGTCATCCAAACTCGCGAGCATTTCTTGAATCTGCCCATAAGTTTCTTCACGATTTTTTAGGGGATGTTTCAGTGCCTTTTGCCGCACGAACCACCAATTTTGATGGTTAAAACTCTCATCTACATAAGAGTAGTTCACGATCCGCCACGCTTGTGAAATCAACTGCTGCTCTTCGGTTAGGGCCAATGCCTCTGGCGTCCACCAGCAACAGGCAAGGGTAAATTGCAAGACCAATAACAGCCCTACTCGGAATACTCGTTTTGCCATAATGCCGATTTTGAAAGGTTGATTAAAGCTTATATCAAATTTTATAAGTCTAAATGTATGAGCTCAAGTTACCCCAGGTTAGGGGATTTCGCTATCTAGCATTAGGAGGACTTACTCCGGTCCCCTCCCCTGTGTCTTGGTCCGGGTTAGGGTGGGGTCCTCTATTTGACGCGCGATTCCCTACGGGATAGCTCCGCTTACCGCTCGTCAAGAGGAATGAGTGGGTGGAGAGTTCACGCGCAAGCGCTATGGCGCTTGCGCGTAGAAATTAGGTTGGACCAACCTCTATACAGGTGCGATCGCCTCTCATGAGTGACGCGCAGTCGGCGATTCCCTACGGGATAGCTCCGCTTACCGCCCGGTCAAAAGAACCCCACCCTAACCCGGACCAAGACACAGGGGAGGGGACCGGAAGTAAGGCGATCGCCCCCTTTGAGGCTGACCTTTTCTCATAAAAGTAACCCCCCACCTTCCCGGCTGATCCCCACCCCAATCCTTTGTACCGGAGGGGCAAGGGGAAAGGGATTAGCGGCGATCGCCAACGGGACTTAGATTTATGAAAATAGTGTTTAGATTATGTTACATTTTGGAAGAAACGCATTAATCTTTTCGGAACGCTTGCTGCAATGTTTTCCAAAGACGTAACGAACTCCAAAACATACCAGTGGTTTGAAGAGCGCCTCGAAATTCAGGCGCTTGCTGAGGACATCACCAGCAAGTACGTCCCTCCCCATGTCAATATCTTCTACTGCTTGGGCGGGATTACCCTAGTCTGCTTCCTCATCCAATTTGCCACTGGGTTCGCGATGACCTTCTATTATCGCCCCACCGTTACCGAAGCCTTTTCCTCCATCCAGTACCTGATGACTGAGGTCAACTTCGGCTGGCTCATCCGTTCCGTTCATCGCTGGTCCGCCAGTATGATGGTCCTGATGATGATTCTGCACGTGTTCCGAGTGTACCTAACCGGCGGTTTCAAAAAACCTCGGGAACTCACCTGGGTCACCGGCGTGATCTTAGCAACGATTACCGTCTCCTTTGGCGTCACCGGCTACTCTCTCCCTTGGGACCAAGTGGGTTACTGGGCCGTTAAGATCGTCTCTGGGGTACCCGAAGCCATCCCTGTTGTCGGTTCGACCATTGTTGAACTGCTTCGCGGTGGGACCAGTGTGGGTCAAGGCACCTTGACTCGCTATTACAGCTTGCACACCTTCGTGTTGCCTTGGCTGATTGCCGTGTTCATGTTGCTGCACTTCTTAATGATTCGCAAGCAAGGTATTTCCGGTCCCTTGTAAAGAGATCCTTGCTTGACATTCATCACCCTGCGATCGCTGTATCCTTTTAGCAATTGCAGCCAAGACCTGCCGACCTTAACAATAAGGAGAGGATTCTCAAAGATGTCTATTTTGAAAAAGCCGGATCTGAGCGATCCGAAGTTGCGGGAGAAATTGGCAATGGGGATGGGCCATAACTATTATGGCGAACCCGCTTGGCCAAATGACCTGCTGTATGTCTTCCCCGTAGTTATTCTCGGGACGATCGCCCTGTGTGTTGGATTGGGTGTTCTCGACCCTGCAATGGTCGGAGAACCCGCTGACCCCTTTGCCACCCCTCTGGAAATTCTGCCCGAATGGTATTTGTGGCCTTCCTTCCAGATGCTGCGTGTCGTTCCTAACAAACTGTTAGGAATTGCCTTGATGGGTGCGATTCCCGTTGGTTTGATGGTTATTCCCTTTATTGAGAATGTCAACAAATTCCAAAACCCCTTCCGTCGTCCTTTGGCAACGGCAGTGTTCCTGTTTGGTACTTTGTTCACCATCTGGTTGGGAGTCGGCGCAATCATGCCGATCGACAAGTCTCTGACTCTCGGTCTATTCTAAATTTTTCCCGGTTCAATTCCCGGTTAAATATAAGACGCCCCTGTTCTCAGATGTACAATTGTACTCCTGAGATGAAGCAAGGGCGTCTTTTCATTTGGGATTACAAAACAATCCAGGATGCCGGTACAATCTTGGGAAGAAAAATGGGGTTTCTTGAGACAATTCATCACAATTAGGGTATTCCAACAAATAAATCATCCTTGCTTTGATGCGATCGCACCTAACAAGGCTCTTTTAGCCCGCGCAGGCGGGCTTTGTCCGTGTAGCCCCACCCTTCAGGGTGCGGGTTTTTTGAAGGTTTTATTTTTTGG
>NZ_JAMXOT010000182.1 GCF_024220515.1 Oscillatoria sp. HE19RPO | reverse complement strand
TAGGCTCAATGCCTTCGGGCAGAGAGAATAGCGGCAATTGGCACCGCCTTGATTGCCGAAAGGCTACGGCTGAGTAGGGTTTAGCAGTCTTACGACTGCCTTCTAAAGAATCCCCGTGTCTTTAGACCGGGGAGTGTCAAGAATCCTCAAGAACGCCAAAAATTAGAGCGCCAACTGCAAGAGTTAGAGGCGCAAATCCACCAACCGCAACCCTTGCCGAGTTCTACGCCTTCCGCCCCCTCCTTAAAATCGGTCTACCAACAGTTAACCCTGTGGTATCAAGGACTGCCTGATGGAGGGAAAGTGGTGGCGATCGCCGTGGGGGGAATTTTGGCCTTATCTGCGGTGAGTACCGTCTTAAACTTGATTCGGTTAGCCTTTACCTTGGCCGCCGTTGGGGTGTTAGGATTTGTCGGATATAAATTATTTTTAGCGTCCAAATCCTCCAACCCAAATCAATAAATCAGAGTGACTGGGAAATCTAAAGACCCGAAGCGAACTGCACCCAAGGTCCAATCGACTAAAAAAACCAAACCCCCAACCCCGGGGAAAGTCAACCCCGTGACCCTATTTCCACGGCGGTTGGCCGCGAGTACCGTAGAACTGGCGCTGATTGCCGTTAGCGCCCTCGTTCCCCTGTCTTTGGGATGGCACGCCACGCGGTATCTGAATGTGCAACCTGTCCCCCTGAATCCGGTTTTGGTGACCCTAGAACGGGCGATCGCCCGGACCCTGGGGCTGCCTCCGACTTGTCCCAATCCCCGAGGACGTCGCTGCACCCGTCTGGTCCCCCCTCTCGTCAATTTCCTCTGGACAATTGGCCCGATCGCCGCCTTAAGCGTCAGTATTTGGCAATTATATCTACTCGGACTCACGGGTCAGACTTTACCGAAGCGCTGGTTGCGCCTCCAGGTGGTGACGGATTCGGGAAAAGCGCCCGGTTTTGGGCGTGCACTGTTGCGAGAGGCCGTAGGCCGTTGGGGAGTCACCCTCACCAGCGCCTATCTAATCTGGCTGATCGCAGGCGCAGTACCGGACTTAGTAATTTTAGGAGTAACAACGGCCTTGATGGTGGCCTTTGATGGACTCTGGAGTTACTTTGATCCCAAGTGCCGCACCCTGCACGATCGCCTCGCCGGAACGTGGGTCCGCAGTAGCCGACACAGCGTTTCGGGACCTAGTAAAAAAATGAACAGCAGCAACTCAAAACAGGTGGGTATTCCATTAGAGGCAGGCGGACCCCTTGAACGGATGCCGGAATCCAAACCCGTGTTCGATCAGTGGTGGAATAGGATTCGCCTTCAGAGTAGCGCCAAAAAGGCCCTGGCATTGGCCGTGGGTCTGGCGGCAATTTTGGGAACCTTCGTCACGACTCAACTTTATATCCAATCCCAAGAAAATACCCGGACTCAGGCGGCGCTGGATCAGGAAAAGTTTCTCACTTGGGTCCGACAATTTGCACCGGATGAGCGTCAAGGTGCGATTCTCGGATTAGCCAGTTTAGATAATCCCGAGGCCCAGTACCAAATTTTAGCGGATCTGCTGGCCCTGGAAACGGACCCCGCTCAACTGGATGTCCTCCAGCAAGCCTTAGTCAGCAGTGGCGAGCGATCGCTCCCCTATTTGCAAAAATTAAATCAATCCACTCGCACAGACCTGGATTCCCTGCGCTACAGCACCAATGAGGAGCAGTTGGAAGTGGTGCAACTGCGACTCCAAGCCACCCAACGGGCGATCGCCAAACTCCTGCAACTTTATAGCACCGAGTTCGACCCCCTGGATCTCAGCCGCACTCATTTGGGCCAAATCACCACAGAAGCGGCCCCCTTCACCTTGGTGTTAGAAAAAACGGACTTATCTGGAATTCGATTTCGGGGCGCTATTTTAAGCCATGCTCGTTTTAAAAGCAGTCAATTTTCCAGTCCCGGACCCGATCGCCGTTTCGGAACCGTGGATGACCTTCAAGCCGACTTGACCGCCAGCATCCTCACCGATGCCGACTTTACCGGGGCCTTTCTGAGTCATGTGATTCTCGCCTATAGCAATCTCAGTCGCGCTAAACTGGACCGGGCGAACCTCTCCAAGGCGCAAATGACTGGGGCCAACCTCAGCAGTACCCAGGCGATCGGGGCAAATTTGCAATTCGCGGACCTCACCAATGCTACCCTGGTGGGTGCTCAGTTAGCAGAAGCGAACTTAACCGGCATTCTCGCCATCGGTACTCGGTTCCCCCGGGTGGTGGCAACTGGCGCAACCCTGGCAAAGGCGAACCTCACGCGATCGGACTGGCAGGGTGCGGATTTGAGTCGGGCGAATTTCACCCAGTCTAATCTCCAAAATGCCAACTTGAGCGAGACGAAACTAGCCGGTGCGAATTTGAGTTTGGCTCAATTACAAAATGTCAACTTTCAGCAAACCGATCTCACCTCGGTCAATTTTCAAGGGGCGAATGTAGAAGGGGCGGATTTCCAAGGGGCCGTGTTTTTCAAACCCCAAACCCAAAGAGGCGATCGCCTCTTGCAATCCCCCAACCCCTCCACATCCGGATTTTTGCGGGGGGTGGATTTTACCAACGCTCGCAATTTAGATGATAAACAAATTGTTTATATCTGCGCCCAAGGGGGGATTTATCCCCTCTGTTCCCAACCGTAAGGGGTTGGTTCCCAGGGCCACGGTTGCGGATGCCAGCTACCCAAAACCGGGTTTGGGGTGGAAACCCCCCAACGCTGTAAAAACCCGCAGGCTCAAGCCTGGAGCTACACGGACGAAGCGGTGCCTGCGCGGGCTAAAGCGTAAAAACGTTGAACGGAGGATTTGGTATTAATCCTGGATTCAGACCCTTGACTCCTCTGGGTTTTGCCATTCCCGAAGGGATAGGGAAGCAGACTCGGTGATGGTCCGGCGATTCAACTTAAGCTAGAATCGACGGAACATCGGAAGTATTTATTTTTAGTGGGATAGAGGAGTAGGGAAATGGAACATCTGAAAAAAATTGGATCGACTTTGGGTGCGCTGATGTTAGGGACCGTGGCAGTCGCCAGCAGTCTAGCCTTGTCGAGTCAACCGGCATCGGCGCAAGCGGCTTATGGGAGTTATATTGGGGTTGGTGGATCCGCTGGACTCACGGAACTAGAGGGCGATCGGGAAAACGCTTTTTTACTAGCAGCCCGCTATAAACTACTCGCCCTGCCCATTTCATTACGCGCTCAGGGATTTTTTAGCGGCGAGGGTACGGCAGTGGTTCCCACCATTTCCTATGACTATCCCCTCACCTGGCAAACGGATATTTACTTGGGTGCAGGGGCGGCCCTCACTACTGGAGATACCCCCGTGGGCCAAAAAGTTAGCTTTGCGATTCAACCCGGGGTAGATTTCGCCGTTCCCAATACCCGATTCATTGTCTTTGGGAATGCGGTGATTGCCATAGATGCTTATGACGATGAAAGCAAACCGGCTGTCTCTTTGCAAGGCGGCGTCGGTTTACGATTTTAAGACCGGGAGATCCGATACAGTGTTTAGAGATGTGCTGGGTACATCTCTAAACACTCCCCATCCCAGGATTTACCGCAAAGGTCCGATCCGGTCTGGGGGCCAGTAGATTTTATACGCCTTGCCAATAATGTGATTTCTCGGGACATATCCCCAAACGTGAGAATCAAAGCTATTGTTGCGATTATCACCTAGCACAAAATAACTATCTGCCGGGACGATCTGGGGGTCGAAATTGTACTGGGCAGGGCCAGCAACATAGTCCTCGGAAAGCGGCTCATTATTGATATAAATAATCCCATCCTTGAGCCGGAGGACATCTAAAGGCATCCCGATGGTGCGTTTGATAAATAAATCCCCCGCATTCGGGTCAAGGGTTCTGGCAAATTCCGGCGCACGAAAGACCACCAAATCCCCCTTTTGCGGAGGACGCCCCCGAGCTTTTAGAGCGAGGATTTGGTCCCCAGCACGCAGAGTCGGGATCATCGAATCACTGGGAATTGTAAACCGTTGCACAAAATCATGTTCCACCCAAGCGGGAATCAAAATCCCCGTGAGCTTGAAGGCTACAATCAAAATCACAATCATCACAATCGGGTCCTGGGAATGGAGGGCCGATCGCGGACAGGAAAAATAAGCATGGTAACAGGCGATCGCATACAGTAACGGCGGAACTAGCAACCATCCCGGATGTAATCGAGCAATATTAGAGGCCAAAATTAGGCTAATCATCAAGACTGCGCCTAGGCCGAAATTTTTTAAATAAAGATGGCCGAGTCCGGGTAACAATTGAGATAAAAATACCGCAACCCAGGGATTATTTTTATTTCTTTTATTTTTAAGAACCCGTTCCAATCTTAGAAACGATAAGGTTTTAAAACATCGATGAGCATCAATAATATTAACCAAGTAAATGCCAAAAATTGGAAAAATTAATCCCAAACTGGTCAGGGTATTTCCTTCGGGACTAAAGAACGAAGCGACTGCCACAGCAATTAAGACCGCTTCAATCAAAATAATTCCCAACCCTCGGAAAATTTTGCTGGCATAAATCTGTCCGAGCCCCGGAAACAGGGCGGATAAATTAACCGCTAACCACGGGTCTTTTTGTAACTTGGAATTGCGCGATCGCCTCTTTTGCGATCCCGTTGAGGCCGAACGACGATTGACGGTCGTCCTCGGTGCGGATAATGTACCGTTGGGGTGAGAAGTGCGCCTTCTGCGCCCCCTGGTGGCCCCGTTTCGCATATAAGTTCCCTTAGAGAGGGCAAATTCTTCACTCCAAATCACCGAGCGATCGCGATTTTTGCCCAAAATCCGCACCCGGGCGACTGTCGGAATTCTCAGCTTGCTCAATAGTTCCCGAATCGCAGAAACGCACCGTTGCCGATGTCTGGGAGTCGGCGCGTGAACGCTCACGGACAATAAACCCTGATGCAAGCGCACCTGAGCTCTCATGCCGTGGGGGGTTAAACAGTCATCAATCAAGGAGGCGATCGCCCGCAGATCGCCTTGTTTCGCTTGGGCTTGTAGCTTTGCCAGTGTCATGATACTATTCCCCAATATCCGGTACACCACCAATCACCGCAACGCTCAACCCTCGCCCCGTTGAGAGTTTGTTTGCCTGGAATATCGCCCGTAGTTGGGCGAGGGTTAACCCGTTACCATGAGTCGTAGATTGCATCCGTCGTCCGTCCTTCACGCGCATCTTTTTCAGTTTAGCGTCGCCGATGAACGAGGGTCGCATTGGCCTGATCCACCGGGACGACTAACATTTCGCTAATATTCACATGGGGGGGTCGAGTGACAGAAAAAAGCACTAAATCCGCAATATCTTCCCCGGTGAGGGGCGTTAAATCCTGATACACCTTTTCGGCGCGATCGCAGTCGCCATGAAAACGCACCAAACTAAATTCCGTTTCCACTAAACCCGGTTCGATTTCCGTTACCCGCACCGGAGTCCCGATTAAATCTTGCTTCAAACCGTCGGAAATTGCCCTCACTGCCGCTTTTGAGGCACAGTACACATTGCCCCCCGGATAGGCCACTCGACCGGCGATCGAGCCAATATTCACCACATGACCGGATTGCCGTTCCACCATCCCAGGTACCACCGCCCGAGTCACATATAGCAATCCCTTGACATTGGTATCCAGCATTTCCTCCCAGTCGTCGATACTCCCTTCATGGAGTTTGGATAATCCCCGACTCAGACCCGCATTATTGACTAAAATATCAATCTGATTCCAAGGGTCCGGAAGATGATTCAAGGTGGCGTCAACCGCTTGGCGATCGCAAACATCCAACCCCAAAACATGAGTCTGAATCTGATACTGTTGCTCCAGTTGAGTCCCTAACTCCTGCACCCGTTCCAAACGCCGCGCCGCCAAAATCAAATTCGCACCCGCCTGGGCGAACAGTTGGGCGCAAGCGGCCCCAATCCCACTACTCGCACCCGTAATCAAGACAATTTTACCCTTGAGAGACACCATAATCCTTGCTATTAACTGTTATCAATCACCTGTTTAAAGGTATCAGAGAAATGGCGAGGCGGAACACCCACCATCAACGCCGAATCATTTCGCAAGTGAATTTCCACATCCCGCCGACGAGAGGAAAAGGCACTCGCTTCAGCTAACAACCGAGGGGTGAGAAAATGCACCCGTTGATTGGCAGAACCGCGCCACCCTTGGTTATCATTGAGTTCCGGCAGATAAAGTCCATCAATTAACACATCAATTTGCGACAAGACTCGGGCGATCGCCGGGTCGGACTTCGCCTGTAACTGTTCTAAGGTAAACCCGGTATAGCAGATAATCGAACAATCCACCTCTGCCAAAAGTTCAAATAATTCACTCAGTGCCTGCGCCTGTAACATCGGTTCTCCCCCGGACACCGTTAACCCTTCCGTCCCAGGAACCGATAAAATCGTTTCCGCCAACCGTCGCGGTTCCACCCCAGTCGCCGCCACCTGGGGAATCCAATCCGGAGAGATACAACCGGAACAGTTAAAACAACAGCCTTGCACCCAAATCGCAAACCGTTGACCTGGACCCAACGTGCGGGTGATGGGACAAAGTTCTGCCAAGTTCAGTAAGGTCATGGGGTTAGGGGTGGGGTATGGTCCATTGTCAAGGGTAGCCAATTTCCCGTATTTTTGGAATGGAACTGAACGGGAAAAAATCATGGCAATTTATTTAGATTCAGCGATCGCCTCCGAAGCAGAACTGGCCCAAAAAATGGGCTGGGTGAAAGGCATCACCACCAATCCGACCTTATTGGCAACCAGTGAGTTATCTCCAGAAGATACCTTAAAAAAATTGGTTACCCTCACATCGGGGCCATTATTTTACCAGCTTACGGCGTCGGATTTTGATGGCATGGTCAAAGAAGGCCAAACAGCGCGGGATTTGATAGGCGATCGCACCATTTTAAAAGTTCCAGCCACCCCCATTGGGTTTGAAGTCGTCGCGCATCTATCTCCAGACATACCTTGTTCCGTGACGGCGATTTATAGTGCGGCTCAAGCTGCTGTAGCTAGGGAAGCAGGAGCAAAAATGGCGATCGCCTACGTCAACCGCGCCACCCGACTATTAGGAGATGGCATTGCCTTAGTGCGATCGATGGCAGATGTTCTAAAAGGCAGCGATGTCGAAATTCTCGCCGCCAGCATTAAATCCCCCGAAGAAGCCGCTGCCTCCTTACAAGCCGGTGCCCATCATTTAACCTTACCCCTCGCTATGTTAAGAGCGATTTCCTCCCATGAACTCTCGCAACAAACCGTAGAAGAATTCAATCACAAAGGGATAGGATTAACTTTGTCTTAACAGGCGACAAAATTGGTTTATAATAATAGGAGTGCCAATGCACTCCTGTTATCAATATCAGGGATATCCGCAATCAAACCGAATCATGACCCGAACTGCTCATGACCAATTTGCGAAACAATATTTAGAGGAATTATTAGCCTATCTGGGACAAGTCCAAACCAGTCGGGACGTTCCCAGCGAAGTGCGACAAATCGATGTCTATTTCGTCCCTGCCGCCACCCCCACCACTGCGCCAGAAACCCTGGGAGTTTTAGGACAAATGGCAAGCACAACCGGCTTGTTTGAAGTGTTTAGAAACCCTCCCACCCCCGTCGAGATTAGGACCTGTAAACTGAAACTCTACTCCCTACAAGGGGACCTGTTGCGACAAGCGAGACGGGAAAAGAACTCCCTCAGTGAATCCGACTTACCCCGACTCTGGGTGTTGTCCCCCTCCTGTTCCGAAAGACTGGTGAACGGATTTGGCGCACAACTGGATCAGTCCGGGAACTGGATACCGGGGATTTATTTTATGCCAGAATTTGAGAAGACAGCATTAGTGGCGATCGACCAACTCCCCGCCAACCTCAATACCCTATGGTTGCGAGTCTTAGGAAGAGGGGCCACCCAACAACAAGCCGTGAATGAATTACTCTCTCTACCCCAGGGACATCCATTCCGGCGCAACCTGTTAGAAATTCTGTCCAACTGGCGCGTCAACGTCCAACTCAGGCAAAATCCAAATCAAGAAAATCAGGAGTTAATTATGAACTTATCACCAGCTTATCTAGAGTTGCAAGAAGCCACCTTACAGGAAGGTATCCAACGAGGAGTCCAACAGGGTGTCCAACAAGAACGGCAGGAAATGCTTGAATATCTTCTCAACTTCCAATTTGGTTCGATTGATGAGGAACTAGCTTCCATTATCGACGCATTATTGCAGTTACCCAGGGAAGAGTTCACTCCCTTGGTATTTAACCTTTCTCGGGAAGAGTTACTGCAACGCTTTGGCCGGTCATAGTAACCTAATATTGAGGGGCTAAACTAATGCCCCTCAATATTAAATTGTAAAAATTATTTCCAAAATCAATCTTGCACGGGAGTTAATTATGAAATTCTCACCAGCTTATTTACAGCAGAGAGAAGAAGCCATCCAAGAAGGTATCCAGCAAGGACGGAAACAATGGGTTAAAGAAATCTTCAAATTTCGATTCAGTACGATTGATGAGGAACTTGCTTCAATTATCGAGGCATTAGTGCAGGTATCCGATGAAGAATTCATTCCGTTGTTATTAAACCTTTCTCGGGAAGAGTTGCTACAACGCTTTGGCCGTTCCGAGAAACCTTGATTGGCGTGACATACATTAAATCTATCAAATGGAGATAATCAGGAGGAAGTTATGGGATTTTCAATGGAATATATGCGTGAGAAGGAAGAATTATTCAAACAAGGTTTTATCGAAGGCTTTACGAAAAGTTTTTACGAAAATTTTGAACAGAATAGTCAACTCATTATCCAATTAGAACGGGCGAAAATGATTAAAAGTATTTTAGGATTTCGATTTGGAACCATGATTGATGCAGAATTTAGCTCAATTATCGTAGCCTTATTGCAGTTACCCCATGAAGAGTTAACCCGGGTATTATTAACCCTTTCGCGGGAAGAGTTGCTACAACGCTTTGGCCGTTCCGAGAAACCTCTATCTTAATCAAGCATAACTTACGGTTTCTTTGAAGAGAAAACCCTGTAGGGGCGATTCGAGAATCGCCCGAAATCCCCGTCCTTTCAAGACAAAAACCCTGTAGGGGCGATTCGAGAATCGCCCGAAATCCCCGTCCTTTCAAGACAAAAACCCTGTAGGGGCGATTCGAGAATCGCCCGAAAAAAGATAATTAATCCATAACCTTCCGCCTCATCGCTTTAATCTGTCCCCGCTTCGTTTTGCTGTCGAGACGTTTGCGCTGAGAACTGCGCGTGGGTTTGCTTTTAAAGCGCTTTTTTGGAACAGCAACCGCACTTTTAATCAACTCTTGCAACCGCATCAAAGCTTCCTGGCGGTTTTCTAACTGACTGCGAGATTCTTGAGCCTTGATAATAATTACCCCTTCTTGGGTAATCCGATGATCGCTGAGACTCAATAGGCGATTTTTGTAGCGTTCCGGCAGAGAGGATGCTTTAATATCAAAACGCAAATGAATCGCGGTTGCCACCTTATTTACATTTTGCCCTCCCGCCCCTTGAGAACGAACTGCACTAATTTGAATTTCGTTTTCTAGGATACTGACGGTGTTGGAAATTTGTAGCATAATTTAGGAATAAAATGAGAATTTCACCGGGTTGGTTCAGCAACTTGTTAGAAAATTGGCAGCCGCGAACGATTCTATTATAAACCATCGGGGAATCGGCGCGTTGCCGAAGATGCCGGATAAAAATCGCTCCCTGCCCAATCCTTGTAGTAAAATGATTCATTAATTCAGAAATTCATAAGCCAAATCATCATCAATTCATCATGATTAAACCACTTGAAGGCAAAGTTACAGTTGTCACCGGGGCGACAAGGGGCCTGGGGAAAGGCATCGCCATTGGACTGGGGGAAGCGGGGGCGACGGTGTATATCACCGGGCGGAGTCTGGACCCGGCGACTGGAGAGGGGGAACTTTCCGGGAGTCTGAGGGAGACGGAAGCGGCAGTGGAAGCGGCTGGCGGGCTCTGTATTCCGGTGCAGGTGGACCATAGTGATGATGACCAAGTGCGATCGCTGTTTGACCAGATTCAATCGGATTTCGGACACCTTGACCTATTGGTAAATAATGTATATGCCGGGGTGCAAGCCTTAATGAATGCCCAGGGCCGGCCCTTCTGGGAGAGTGAACCGAGTTTTTGGGATGCTTGTAACAATGTGGGTCTACGGAGTCACTATGTGACCAGTGTTTTGGCGGCGCGGATGATGACGCCGCGTCAGCAGGGGCTGATTTGTACGATTTCCTCTTGGGGAGGGCTATCTTATATTTTCGGAGTGCCTTATGGGGTGGGGAAATCCGGTTGCGATCGCCTCGCGGCAGAGATGGCGGTGGAACTCAAACCCTATAATGTCGCCTCCCTCTCGATTTGGCCGGGGATTGTGGGAACAGAACAAATGTCCAGTATGGCGGATCAAATGGCGGCAAGTGAGACGGACGATCGCCAATTTTCTGGGTTCCGAGAACGGTACAACTGGGAAACGCCCCTCCTCACCGGACGGGCGATCGCCGCCTTAGCTGCGGACCCCACCGTGATGCAGCATACCGGACGGGTGCAGATTGTGGCAGAAGTGGCGCAACGGTATGGACTGGTAGATGAAGATGGCACCTCCCCAGCCTCCTTGAGGTCCCTGCGCTTCCTCCTCCCGTTTGCGGTCCCCCAATTGAGACCCTATGCCAACCTGGTTCCCAATCTTAACCTGCCTTGGTCCCTGATGCTGCTGAGTCGGTTGGGTGCACCCCGTCTGGGTTGAAACCGAATTTTCACTCAGGGTATTCCAACAAATAAATTGCTATTGCATCATCAGGTTAAGCACCTAGGGATTTCCAAACAATAAATTCTTCAAAATCTTTGAGAAGAGATCCCCCCAACCCCCCTTAAGAAGGGGGGCTTTTCCAATTCTCCTAAAGTTTTCATGCCCCACTTTATTTATTGAAATCCCCTAGCAAGACTCTTGCAGCCTGCGTAGGCAGGCTTCGTCCGTATAGCCCCACCCTTTCCTTACGGAACGCTACGCGAACAGGGTGCGGGTTTGGTATTTTTGCAGTTCCCTCAAAAGGTGACAATGGTTTTTTCCTGCGATCGCTCATGTTGCTGTTGAGCAATTGCGAGTTCCTGGTCCAATTCGGCTAAATTGTCCTGAATCCTCTGAATGATGGTCTCAATTTTAGAGTGATTCACGGGCAATTTTTGGCCTAATTCCACGTCAGTTTGATAATGACTGTTTAAATGCATAATTACTTCATGAGTTTGTTGTTGATAGCAATTAAAATCAGCAATGGCTTGAGATAATTCCCCTTGAGCATTCTGATAGGCTGACTGTTGTTCAACTAATTCCTCTAATAAAGGCGGTAAAGCGGTTCCTAGGCGTTCTCGTTCTGTCTCGGTTAAGGTAATCAGTTGGGCCGTTTGTTGTTGCGTCCGGGTTTCTAAGCGAGAACGACGCAGTTGCAGTCCTTCTAATTCTCGGGAAATTTGGTGATTGAGTCCTTGGATTGCAGCAATTTCCGCCTCAAGTTCTGCTTGTTGCCGTTTGAGGGTTTCTAGCTGATTGCGGTCCTGTTCTAGGGCAGTTTGTCGGGTAGAAATCTCCCGGCGTAAGTCTTCTAAATCCGTAGTTGCTAATTCCTGTTCAATCGCCTGAAGTTCGGCAAGGGTTTGTTGAAAATCCTGCAACGTTTCCCCCGCTTGACGGAGTTCTAATTCCCGATGGAACAGGGTCTCCGATGCTGCTAAAAGTTCGGCTTTTTCCGTAGTAATTTGCTGAAGTTGGGTGGTGCGATCGCGGATTTTATCGGCTAATGCCGGAGGGGTGGTGAGTAGAGGCAACCACGGGTTTAAAATCGCCAGTTGAGTTTGCAGGGTTTGACTGAGGGCGATCGCCAAGGATTCTAAGGTATCCGGATCCTTCGTCCCCAGGGATTCCAGCAACTCTGGGGGAAAAATCACCTCCCAGAGTCCCATTCCCTGTTGCACGAATTCAAACGGAAGGGTGACGGTTTCAAATTGATGGAGAGACGATAAAAAATTCGTCTCTCCATCTTCAGAATCTAAACCTAAATTCTGAATTTGCTCTAATAAATTGGCGATTTTATTGAACTGCTGTTCTAAGTTTTGCGGGGTGGTCATGTCCTGGATCGGGTAAATTCCTTTTCCAGAATACAGAACAACCGAAACAATGGATTGAACGGAGGGTTTAAAAGACGGTCCTAGCGACGATTCACAACAGCTTTGGAATCGTCTAGGGTGGGAAGACTGGCTGCTGTTGTGCGATCGAGGTTTTCCTGTTCCCACTGGAGCAGATCTTCCAGGGCTTTCCAAGAGGGCGTAAATGCTGGACTAGCGAGAGAACAGGATTCCCAGGCTGCTTGAACCGGAACATTGAGTTGCTGGCAAGTCCCACCCCGTCTTCCTTCCGGCTCATAGTACCGACAATTTCGACAGCAAGAAGTTAGAGAATTTAAGGGGTTCATAGCAATGTTTTGTTTAAAGGTCTGTTAAGGATTTAACTCGACTTTCTATTCAGTTACTGCGTGAATTTATACCGTTTTGACCCAATTTTTATTAAAAAATGTAACAAATTTATTTGAGTACCTACTATCATTACAATTCTTAACTCCAACTAAACTGTAATCTAAGATACGAATCCAGAAATCCTATCCGGGTGAAATCTCCCCAAGGGTTTTCCGTGATTTCCATTTTGGGACCGGCAATCGAGGGTTGCTGAACCCGGATGAGCAACCTTGGGCGATCGCCCCCTGCGCGAAAGTGATTATGGTACTCTATAGGGGCATCTGTTGCCTCTCCCCTCGGTGGCATCGCCGGAGGACATCCCTCAACCCCTTAACCTTGCGATTTGCGTATGAAAATCCTTCATGGCACCTGGATCCCGGACAACACCAGCGACTTCATTCGTCAGGGTCAATTTTACCTCTGGGTCGAAACCATTCCCAAACCCAGCCGGAAAAAGCCCAGTTTACGCCATCCCGCCCATTTAGAAAAAGCGGAATTGGCGGAATTTTTGCGGGCCAATTTGGGAATTCCTGAACTGCGCGAAAATGGGATTAAAAATCGCATTTCCTCTCAGTATTTTATTCTCCCTACCACAGGCGATAAACCCTTACCTTCTGTCGAACTATTTCGCTACCTAGAAGATGAACCCCCGGAAACCTGCGAATTTCATCCCTGGGAAATTGATTGCTATCACGTCGAAGATATCGTCAAATCTGACACCGTAAAATCGGTAACTAAAACCTTAAATGAGTTACACTTTATCGCCATCAATAATCTAGCAGAGGTTCAGCTTGGCGCGGATTTAATGTTTTGGTATCAATACAGCCAAGTTTTTAAACAAATCATCCTCAAAGACCAATACATTCCGGCCTTAAAATATGCTACCCTGACCTCCACCACCGGAAAAGGGAAAAAAGAAAAAACCGTTCAAACCGACGAGTATTATTCCTGTTGGGAAATTTTATCGGATCAATATGAAACCGATATTCAGCAGTATAGCGCGGCGATGCCCTTAGCCTGTGTGGCAGGGTTTTCTGCCATCCCAAACCCCTTAGAATTTCACGAAAAGTCTAGTTTACTGCGCCATTTTTCTGAATGTTTATTAAATAATTTGGTGGGGGAGACTCCCATTCCCCAAACCGTCTCCAAACAGTTTAGTGACTCTTTTATCTACACCAGTCACAGTAACCCAAAAAGGCCCGATGTTTCCCGAGAGACTTACCAGCAGTGGTCCAGTTGGAAAGAACGATTATCCGGCGCACAATTAACGGCCCCATTTTACCTCTGTTTTCAACTCCAAGAAGGAACTGCTGACCAACCCGACTGGTGGCGGATTGACTTTGTAGCCGCTTCTAAAAAAGACCCTTCTTTAAAACTTCCGTTAGAGGAGTATTGGACTCTCAGCAAAACCGAGAAAAAAACCTTTTACAAAAACTTTCGGGCAGATTTTGAAAAGAATTTACTGCTAAATTTGGGCTATGCCGCCCGGATGTATCCGTTACTCTCAAAAGGGTTAGAAACGGACCGTCCCACGGGGTTAGATTTAACCTTGTCGGAAGCGTTTGATTTTCTCAAAGAAAGTGCCTGGATTTTGGAAGATTCCGGCTATAAAGTCATCGTTCCTGCTTGGTGGACACCGGAAGGACGCAGACGGGCAACCCTGCGCCTGAAAGCTTCCTCTAAAAAGAAATCAGCGGGACAAGGCAACAAAGGGCTGTTTAGTTTACAGCAGATTATTCAATATAAATATGAACTTTCCATTGCCGGACAGCCGGTGAGTGAACAGGAATGGCAACAACTGGTTGAGGCGAAAACTCCCTTAGTCCAATTTCGCGGGGAATGGATTGAGTTAGACCCGAAGAAAATGCAACAAATGCTGGAATTTTGGCAGTCTCATAAAGATGAACAGCCAGAAATGTCCTTGCAAGAGTTTATGCAGAAAATTAGCGATGCCTCCGATGAAATTGAAGTAGAACAGGATGAGGTATTGGCTGAGATGATGGCTAAACTTCGCGATAGTAGCCGTCTGGAACCCATTGAAAATCCGGCCCAATTACAAGGGATGTTGAGAGAATATCAAAAACGCGGGGTTGCTTGGGTACAATATTTGGAACAGTTGGGACTCAATGGCTGCCTTGCTGATGATATGGGGTTGGGAAAATCCTTACAAGTGATTGCTTGTTTGGTGTTAGAACGAGAGGGGGGAGAGAAACCTTTCCCGACGCTATTAATTGCGCCAACTTCGGTGATTGGCAACTGGCAACGGGAGATGGAACGGTTTGCACCTCATATTACTTCAATGGTGCATCACGGTAGCGATCGCCTCAAAGATGAGAAGGAATTCAAAGCCGAAAGTTTAAAGTATGATGTGGTGATTACTTCGTTTACTTTGGCCCGCAAAGATGAAAAACTCTTTAAGGGAGTAAAGTGGCATCGGGTTGTGGTGGATGAAGCGCAAAATATCAAGAATCCGCAAGCGGCACAAACCAAGGCGATCGCCAAACTTCCCTCTACCCATCGCCTCGCTTTAACGGGAACCCCGATTGAAAACCGCCTGCTAGATTTATGGTCGATTTTTAACTTCCTGAATCCGGGATATTTGGGGAAAGAAGCCCAGTTTCGTAAGGGCTTTGAAATGCCCATTCAAAAAGACAATGACCCGATTAAATCAACTACGTTGAAACGATTGGTGGAACCTTTTATCCTGCGTCGGGTGAAAACGGACCGTTCCATTATTAAGGATTTGCCGGATAAAGTCGAACAGAAACAATATTGCAACCTCACCAAAGAACAGGCTTCCTTATATGAAGCAGTGGTCAAAGATGTGGCGGAACAGTTAGAAGAAGCCGAAGGCATTCAGCGCAAAGGCTTGATTTTATCCACCCTGATGAAACTCAAGCAAATCTGTAACCATCCGGCACAATTTTTACAGGATAACAGTGAGTTTTTACCCTCGCGATCGCACAAATTGGAACGGCTAGTGGAGATGGTAGAGGAAGTCATCGCCGAAGGGGAAAGCCTGCTGATTTTCAGCCAATTCACGGAAATTTGTGGGGCTTTAGAGAAATACCTCAAACAGACGTTTTATTACAAAACCCACTACTTACATGGGGGAACCCCGCGTCAAAAACGGGAAAAAATGATTGCGGAGTTTCAGGACCCCGAAACCGAACCTTCAATCTTTATTCTCTCCTTAAAAGCCGGTGGGGTGGGGATTACCCTGACGAAAGCGAATCATGTATTCCATTTCGATCGCTGGTGGAACCCGGCAGTGGAAGATCAAGCCACCGATCGCGCCTTCCGAATTGGACAAGAAAAAAATGTGTTTGTCCATAAATTTATTGCCATAGGAACCCTGGAAGAACGCATCGATCGCACCCTGGAAGATAAAAAACGCCTCTCCTCGGCGATCGTCGGCAGTGATGAATCCTGGCTAACGGAACTGGATAACGACAGTTTCAAACAACTGATTGCCTTAAATAAACAAGCAATTTTGGAGTAAAACTCATGGCAACCTTTAGCAGAACCTGGTGGGGAAAACGCTTTATTGAAGCATTAGAAGACTTTAGCGATTCCAGCCGATTGGGACGGGGCAGATCCTACGCCAAAAATGGTAAAATCAAAGAGTATCGGATTATCAACAATCAAATTAGCGCCAAAGTTCGGGGTTCAGTGAATCCTTATTTTGGGGTGTACAAAGAACCTCTCTACACCGTCAAAATTGAAATCCAGCCGATTTCCCCGGCGCAATGGTCCAAGGCGATTAAAGCCATTGCCTCCAATGCCAGTTTCGTCTCAAAACTGTTAATGAATGAAGTGCCGGATAATATCAATTCCGCCTTTGCCGACTTGAAACTGCATTTACTTCCAGACAGTCGCAACGACTTTAAAACAAGCTGTTCTTGTCCGGATTATGCCAACCCATGTAAACATATTGCTGGGGTTTATTATTTAGTTGCGGCGCAATTAGATTCCGACCCTTTCTTACTCTTTGAACTGCGGGGACTGTCTCGGGAAGACTTGCAAACGGAACTCGCAAAAACTCCATTAGGAGAAGCCCTTTCTGCCTCCTTGCATGAAACGGCGATCGTCCCGGAACCCTCGGAATCCTATTACACCCAACCGGAACGAGTCCCAGTTAATGCCACCGCTGATTTAAAAGAGTTTTGGATGGGTGCCAAACGACTGCCACCGCCACCGCCACCCCCCCAACCGGCGATCGTTCCCGCCATTCTGATTAAAAAAGCCGGTGACTTTCCTCCCTTTTGGCAAAAAGATATTTCCTTTTTGGAAGTCATGTCCGACTTTTACACTCGCGTCAAAACCAAAAATAAGGAAGTCTTGTAAGTCCAGTCCCTTCCCCTTTGGATTGGGGAGGGGACTGAATTATGGATTGTTTCACCCTATCAATGGGATAACCTAAAGGGTAGGCTATTTTTAACAAAACTCGACCCCTCACAACAAGCCGCGATAGCGAATAAAGAGCAAAATTACTGCCCAGGAACCCAAGGCGACTTTAATCGCCACCAGAATGTTTAAAACCGGCAGAATTCCCCCACTCACCAAAGCGCCCAATTGACCATGCGGTAATTCAATTCCCACCAGGGTGAACATCGCTAATCCGATGAAAATGATGACGGAAATTTTTTCCCAAATTGCGGTATGCCAGCGTTTATAAATTGACTGCATCAGTTCCATTGAGGACGTAATGGCGATTAACCCGATCGCCGTCCCTCCGGCTACCCCAGCAGCAAATCCGCCCCCAGGACTTAAATGGCCGCGAATTGCCAGTTCAACGCCAACTAATGCGGCAATAGTTGCTCCTAATCGGGCTAAAACAATGGAGGGCTGATCGTTGAATTGATGCACATGAGCTATTGGCTTTTCGTCCGCGAGTAAATATTTTACTCCCACAATGGCGATGGTAAATACCACAACTTCAAAGATAGTATCATACAAGCGATTTCTAAAAATAATCGCGGATACGGCATTAGGAACCCCACTCTCCTGAATCACGGATTGGACAATTTCTAAGGTGCTTTCATCGGTTAGGATGGAATTAGAGGTAAATAAAATTTTCAGAGCAAGTGCTATCCCCGCGAGAAAATAAATCCATTTCATTAATGCTGCTCCGATGAACTTAAGGGACTCATTAAAGGGTTGAAATAAGTAACCTTTGTCTCCGAGGGTAGCTCCTCTTTCATGATTTCATAAAGATGCTTAAGCCTCGTAGCGGTTTGATATACGGTTACTTTTTCCAAGGTAGTTGTGAAGGTGCGATCGCCATGAGCAACCGGCTTTGGCTTCACATAAATGGCATGAATTTCTTTGTCTTTAAAGGCTTGATCCAAAGCTGATTCATCGGGATAAGGGACTAATTCAAGGCGCATATACCGTTTGGCAAAGACTGCTCGTAAATCCTCAATGGGTTTTCCGGCAGGGAGATCTCCTTCTGGATATTCCCCTTCAATAAACCCCAGGCGCATCACCATTGAGGAACGCACCGCCACCGCCGATAGGATAACCGCCAGCAAGGTTCCCATTAATGCTTCTGTTAAGGCCACATCTGGGGCCCCCAATAGGGCATAAACCAAGGCCGCCACTGCCCCTAATATTCCCCGAATAATTAGGGCATGAAAGGGATTGGATTGCACCACTAACATACAAGCAGATAAGGGCAACAGCGCTACGATCGCATAGATATAAAAATCAGTCATGAGACTCCTGTGCAGTGGAACAATAGGCTAAGACATATCCCAGAATTGTATTCCAAATGGCTAAAGAAATCAGGGCGAGCAGAATTAAAGGCCATTCCCTCGGGATTTGCAGCAGCAATCCAATGGTAATCGACATGGAACCCAGGGTATCCGACACCGAAAGAGCATGGAGCTTAAATAACACCGATCGCTCCCCCAATAACGGAAAAGTTCCCCAAAACCAGAAGAAAATTCCGACCCCGATACAACCATAACTCAAGAAGTCAATCATAATTCATTCAAGCGTTTCACAATATGAGCAAGCAACATTAAACCGGCATTTCCTACACTAAGGATAATGACTCCCGCCACCCCGATATTCCAATCATCCCGAAACACAGAAACGACTAAAATCATGATAGAAGTTTTCGTCGCAATGCTGGCAAAAGCTAACATTTTTTGCCAAACATCATCATCTTTCCAGGCTTCATACATTGGAATTAACAGGGCCAAAATCATGGCCAACAGTATCCCATTCATGGTTAAATTCATTGGGGGCTTCTCCGACGCACACGGTGGACTTCATACCAGCCTTCTTCGTGATATCTGGAAACAATCGTCTTGGGGGTGAAGGTAATCAGAAAAATATCTAAAAATACCAATCCCGGAGAACGACGATGGGGGGCTTCTTCCAGGGTGATATCTTCAAATCTGTGAGGGAACAAGATGATTTCAAAGGCTTCCTTATAAGCGATGGGAACGGCCACGATAATCTCCCACAATGCCCGCATCCAATCTTGAACCTGCCCTTTAATTTTATGGTTGTGAGGCAACAGCAGGGAAATTGTGACTCCGATTAAAATATTCGGTAAACTCAGATCCGAAGTCAAGAGAAACCAAATGATCAATCGTAAGATTAAATTGAGATATCCTATCATAATTAATGCCCACTCCAGGCCAACCAGAACAGCAGAACTGCAATCAGGGTCATCACCCCGGTCAAATGCTCAAATTCCTCGAACTTTCGGGGTAAATTCAAAGCCCACCGTTGAACGAGGGCTAGGTAAATCACCGCACCCAATACCACAATCCCAATGGCTTTGAGAATATTGGCAACGGTATAAAGTTCATAATGGACTGCATTTACAAAAATTAATCCCCCCAGCAACAGACCGATCGCCAGCCAAAAACCAATGTGCATGGGTTTTTTAGGTTCAGCATTGCCATGAGGGAGAAACATCAATTTAGAAAAGCAGATTACCGTTCCCACCGCTGCCAGATTCATGGGGATGCTTTGCCAAGACAGCACATTTTTTAGGGTTAGCATCTTAGCTTCAAACCCCGCCAACAAGGGAAACCCACAGATGGATAAACTCGCTACAACCAGAGGAATCCATAACGAGGTAGGCATCGGATTAGTTTGCAGGGTTTTGAAGTCACGACTGGGCAAATTCCCGGCAATTAGGAACAAACTCGATTTCACTAATCCGTGGGTGAGGGTATAAAACCCGGCGACTGCGGGGGCGGAAATAATCCACCCTAACTGGGAAACTGTGCTAAACGCTAACAGGCGTTTGGTATCTTTTTCAAAGAGGGCATAAATCACCCCTAAAATTGCCGTTCCCACACCAAAAAGTTGGACAATGGGACTGACTTCTTCTAACAATAAAGCGCAACGGACTAGGGGAAACGCACCGGCTTTGACGACCACTCCCGACAACAGGGCCGAAACCGGTGTTTCTGATTCTGAATGGGTTAATGGTAACCATAATCCCGAGACAAAAATTCCCGCTTTGGTTAACAACGCCATGAAAATTAAAGCCAAGGCTTCCGGGGGTGCACCGCGCAATCCTTCAAAACTAAAGGAATGATGCGCTTTATAAACCAGAACTGCCCCGATCAGATAAAACAACATGGCGATATTGCTGACAAACAGATAGCGCAACGCCACCCAAATCGCGCGATCGGTTCTCGGATAGCTCACCAGCAATGAAGCCCCTATTCCGCTCACCTCTAGCGCCACATATAAGCTCATAAAATCCGTGCAAATAAAGGCGGCATTGAGGCTACCATGCAGAATAATCATCTGGGCATAAAAGAAAGAACTTTTCCCAGTTTGCACACAGTAAAAAATCACCGCTGTTGTGACCAAGGCATTGGTTAAAATAAAGTAACCGCTGAGTTGATCGATCAACAGACTCACCCCACCCGAATCGATTAATTGCAACGATATCGGGGAGTTAATCAAAAATACTTTGACGGCAAATACCGCCGAAGCCACCGCCGTGAAACTGACTAGGTAGCGATCCAGTTGAGGAATGATAAAAATCGTGAAGCCTGCCAAAAAAGGCAGAGCCATCCATAGGATTGTCAGGGTATTCATGGGGTATTATTTTTTTCGATTTCGGTGATTTCTAACGTTGGATTATCCCGGGCTAATTTCATGACCCCGACTAACATTACCGCCTGAATGGAAAACCCAATCACAATCGCCGTTAAAATCACGGCTTGGGGAACTGGATCGGCGTAGGCTATTTTTTCGGCCCCATCGGCAGCAACAATCGGGGTAACGAAACCCCCTCGGGATGCCACGAATACATAGTAGGCAATTACCCCTGTACTCATGATATCCATTGAGAAAATTTTCATCAATAGGTTCTTTTTAAAGAGAATTCCAAAGAATCCAAACAAGATGGTCGCAACGACAAAAGCTTCTAACACGGCAAGGGTTGGCGGGGTAAGGAGGACAGGGTACGCTCAGGGAATGATTTAATTTAATGATTCTACAGTAATCCGGTAGAGATTGGAATATCCTCCCGCAGAAAAATCATAAGACTTTTTAGTGGCGCTTACGAAGTCTAGCTTATATCCCAGTCCTTGCATCGGTTGTGTCCTGGATCCCATGTTGAAGCTTTCGGCAGTCAGTCAAGCGATCGCTGTTGCTCCTGTGCGCGGTGCTGTTTGTGCCGGTGCGTGGTACACTTACATCTTGCTCCCTGGCTTGATTACAAATCAGTTAGGATTGCGATAGATACCGCTGAAAAAAGGCTGATGGGATTAAATATTTAAAAGCCCTCCTGAGAATATCAAGTCCATTCATGAATTTCCCCTATCTCAATCGGTGAGTTTCTCTATCTGCAACCTTCAGGGTGAACAAAAAAGCCCCCCTAAATCAGGGGGGGAGGGGGAATTAATCCAAAATTATCCCATCAATCTCTGGAGTTGACACCGTATTCCGCTAATTCCAGAGATTAGGCGCTAAAGTATTTTGCAACGGGGTGATAAGTAACGATCGCCGTTGTCGATTGTTCCGGATAAAGCTGTTCACTTTCATCCATATACAAGTTAATGCGATCGCTGCCTAACAAATCCAACTGCTTATACTGGTCCTGCATATTCGGACAAGCGGGATAGCCAAAACTATATCGAGAACCCCGATAACGTTGCTGCAAAATCTCCCGAATATTATCCGGTTCCTCACTGGCAAATCCCAACTCCCGGCGAATTCGGGCGTGTAACCATTCCGCGATCGCCTCCGCTGTTTGCACCGCAATCCCGTGAAAATACAAATAATCCGTATAGCGATCGCCATCAAACAACTGCTTCGCATACTCCGTCGCAACTTCTCCCACCGTCACCGCGTGCATCGGAAACACATCAATATGACCCGTTTCCTTCGGTGCAAAAAAGTCCGCAATACATAACCGCCGCATCGACTTTTGCCGAGGAAACTCAAAGGTGACAACGGGTTCTGTTACTGCACCTGTTTCCCCTTCCTCCGGTTGATAAACCAGCAAACTATTCCCCTCTGCCTGACAGGGAAAATAGCCATAAACCGCCTGGGGATGTAACAAATTCTCCGAAAACACCCGTTCCTTCCAAGTCGCTAAAATGGGATGCACCGTTTCCGCCAAAAAAGCATCATACTCTTCCCGAGATTGACCTTGGGGCTTGCGGAATTGCCATTGTCCCACAAACAGCGCTTGTAAATCCATATACTCGAATACTTCCTCCAAAGGAATATCCTCCGGTTGCAGCACCTTCGTTCCCCAAAATGGCGGCGTCGGACGCTCAATATCAATCGCCACCGCATCAGAACGGCGCGTATCCACTTCCTGCGGTTCTTGAGATTTCGGAGTTGCCTTTTCTAGCTTTTCCCCATTCTCCGAAGTGTCTACAGAAGCATTCCCTTTCGCTTCCGCCTCATCCAAGAACCCCGTAAAATCATCCCAATTTTGGGCTGCTTTTGCAGGCATCAATTTATCCATGAAATGCAAGTCAGAAAAAGCATCTTTCCCATAAACCACTTGACCTTGGTAAGTATTCTGACAATCCTCATGGACAAACTTCGGAGTCAGCGCCGCACCCCCCAAAATCACCGGAACACTGATTCCCCGTTCGTTAAACACCTCCAAATTTTCCTTCATAAAAGCAGTAGACTTCACCAACAGTCCACTCATGGCAATACAATCCGCCCGATGTTCCTCGTAGGCTTGGATAATATTCTCCACCGGCTGCTTAATCCCTAAATTAATCACCCGATAGCCATTATTGGTCAGAATAATATCCACCAAATTCTTGCCAATATCGTGAACATCGCCTTTCACAGTGGCAATAATCACCGTGCCTTTGGCATTATCTTCTGACCCTTCTTTTTCCATGAACGGTTCAAGATGGGCAACCGCTGCCTTCATGGTTTCCGCCGATTGCAACACAAAGGGTAATTGCATTTGTCCAGAACCGAACAATTCCCCGACAACCTTCATCCCATCCAGGAGATACTGATTGATAATCTCCAGAGGCGGATAGGTTTCTAACGCCACCGTGAGGGCTTCATTTAACCCAATCCGTTCGCCGTCAATAATATGATTTTTGAGCCGTTGTTCAATGGGCAAACTGGCATCAATTGAGCGGTCCCGCTTGGTGGTTTTCCCTTGGAAAAATTCCGTCACTTTCGCCAGGGGGTCATAAACGCAAACATCCCCCTCAAACCGACGGCGATCGTAAATCAAATCCCGGCAGACTTGTTGCTGTTCTGGGTCAATTTTCGCCAAGGGTAAAATCTTGCTGGCGCTGACAATCGCGCTATCCAACCCCACCTGCATCGCTTCATGCAAAAACACCGAATTCAGCACTTGTCGCGCCGCTGGATTTAAGCCGAAGGAAATATTAGAAACCCCTAACAAAATGTGACAACCGGGCAGTTCTTCCCGAATCCGGCGAATGGATTCAATCGTAGCTTTTCCATTCTCCCGATCTTCTTCAATCCCCGTAGAAATCGGTAATGCTAGGGTATCAAAAAACAATTCATGGGCGGGGACACCGTATGCGATCGCTGCATCATAAGCACGCTTGGCAATTTCAAACTTGCGATCTGCCGTCCGCGCCATCCCCTCCTCATCAATCGTCCCCACAACCACCCCAGCACCATACTGCTTGGCTAAATCTAGCACCTTGTAGAACCGGGGTTCCCCATCTTCAAAGTTGGTGGAGTTCATCAAACACTTACCCCCGGCAACTTTCAACCCCGCCTCCATCTTCTCCCATTCCGTGGAATCCAGCATCAGAGGCAGGGTGACATTCGTCACCAACCGGGACACCAACTCGTGCATATCGCGCACCCCATCCCGTCCCACATAGTCCACGTTCACATCCAAAATGTGAGCGCCTTCTCGCACTTGCTCCCGTCCCAGGGCGACTAATCCATCCCAATCTTCCGCATTCAACATCTCCCGGCACTTCTTAGAACCGCTGGCATTCAGCCGTTCCCCGACAATCAGGAACGAGTTATCCTGTTCATAAGGTTGAGCACTATAAATCGAAGCCGCAGCCGGAGTATATTGGAACAAATTGCGAGGCGGAGGACTGCCATTTTCCCCCCAAACCCGCACCGGACGTTCCTTCGGCTTCAAACTCTTAGACAGTTCCGCTAACTGAGCAATGTGAGGCGCTTGTGTCCCACAACACCCCCCAATCACCTGCACTCCCAAATCTTCCACAAAGTGCATCAACGCCATCCGCAACTCCATCGGCGTCAACTTGTAATGCGCCTGTCCCCCAATATTTTCCGGTAACCCGGCATTGGGAATACAAGACACCACAAAGGGAGAATTTTCAGCCAAATAACGGATATGTTCCTTCATTTGAGCCGGACCCGTGGCACAATTGAGACCCAAAATATCAATGGGATAGGGTTCTAAAATGGCTAAGGCTGCACTAATATCAGAACCCACCAACATTGTGCCCATGACTTCCATCGTGATGGAAACCATCAAGGGTAAGCGTTGACCTCTTTTATCAAAAACTGCTTCAATGCCATTTAATGCTGCTTTAATTTGCAACACATCCTGACAAGTTTCCACAATTAATAAATCAACGCCGCCATCAATCAGACCCTCGGCTTGTTCACTAAAAGCGTTTTTCAGGGTATCAAACTCAATATGTCCCAAAGTGGGTAATTTGGTCCCGGGACCGATTGAACCGGCGACAAACCGAGGTTTTTCCGGGGTAGAATATTCGGCAGCCACGCTTTTGGCTAGTTCCGCAGCGGTTTTATTCAGTTCATAAGCGCGATCGCCCAGATCATATTCCGCCAACACAATGGAAGTCCCGCCAAAGGTGTCGGTTTCGATGACATCGGCACCGGCTTCCAGGAACCCACGATGGACAATTTTGACCGCTTCCGGGTTGGTATAGACGAGATATTCGTTACAGCCTTCAAAGTCCTTGCCGCCAAAGTCATCAGCAGTCAGGTTTTGAAATTGCAGACTGGTCCCCATCGCCCCATCAAAAACCAGAACCGGGCGATCGGGACTATGCAGACGTTGAAGAAAAGCAGGGGTGGTCATAGCAACATCAAGATAAGATTTAGTATTTGATTACTTTATCTTATTCTGGTTTGAGATGCAGTCCAGGCTCGGAGTTTTTGGATCCACTCTCCCCATCCAGGCGCGATGGAAGGTGAAAGTATAATCAGCACAGGGTAGGCCCCTTTGGGCTGGGGACCTCTGGTTTCTAGCAAAGTGGCAAGGAATCCGTGATGATTTTACCCCTACGGAAGTTTAAATTTTCAAGGCTTAATTTAGCTGTTGAATCGATGCCATAGGAAGATAAAGATTCAGGTTATTGTCCTTAAATTGCTGAAATCCATAGTTTAGATAAAAGCTCACGGCTTCCTCGTCTAATGCTTCGACTATCACCGCTAGAGAGGCCACTTGTGTAGAGACCTCTAGAGATTTTTTTAGAGCATCTATCAACATAATTTCACCGAAACCCTTCCTTTTTTGTTGAGCATCAACAGCCAACCGGCCTAATAGAGTAGCGGGTAAAGAGGGGTAATGAGGCAAGCGCTTGGCAAAACTGTCATCCAAACTTGTAATATTAACTGTGTATGAAGAAAGGGTGTAATAGGCTAAAATATTTAAGTCCGGCTCATCAATTAAAACAAATACGGTGGCGACTCGTCTTTTGAGGTCCTGAGACGCTTGTCTCTGGATGTAATGGTCTAAACTAACCTTTCCACAGGAAAATTGTGAGCGGACATGGTGACCACTCCTAAGTGCTTCAATCTTTAGAACCATTAGTCGGTTATGACTTGCTTATATCGTACAGATGCGGCTTTTAGCTTATCATTGAGCTGAGGAGGATTAAGAAGAGAATCGACAAAGGCTTCGCTATCCGCCAGACTGAGTTTAAGGGTTTGATGCTCTTGAATCACTCGAATAGCTTCTGCCTGAACTGTTGACACAATAAAATCAGTTAAAGTACGTCCCTGTAGATCGGCAGCTTTCTGTAAAAGCGCTTTCATTTCTGGGCTGGTACGGGCTTCGAGTCGTGCCATCGATTTTTGATTGGTTTTATTAGTCATTTTGATAAACCCAAGACATTTTAGAGGGGCTATTAATTTTAATCATATCCGGCAATTTGCCGGATGTCAACCCAAGTTGCCTTTGCAGATAGGCAGTGGCGATCGCCCCCGACGGCGAGAAACGGTTTGGTTCAAAGGAAAAAACCCTTGGGGGCGATCGGTCCTGAGATAACCCAACCGGCGATTACAGATTGTTAATGGGATAGGTAGGAAATGCCGCTAGATTGGTCATGGGTGAACTGTTGCTAACAACGGTCACAAATCCCCCCATTCCTTGAGATTTATAAGTCCAATTCATAATCTTCTATTTCATAAGAATAAGGGGGAATATTGCGAGAAATCAACAACGCTTCAAACCCAATTCGTGGCATCCCAGCTAACTGGCTGGCTTGGAGCAGAGAGAGCTTTTGTTGTTGGAACAGCAGCATAGCAATTTCCTGCTTTAACTCAGCTTTCCCAAAGGCTGCTTTTCTATTTTCCCCCTCAATCATCCTCATACTCAGCCCAGGAATTTGGCGTTTCTGAGACGGCTACCTTCAAGCGCACCCCTTCTGGTAACCGGCGTTTGGTTTCATCGTAAATGTATTTGGCGATCATCTCTGCGGTGGTTTCATATTCCGGTGGCATCACGTCATTGAGTACACAGTGATCTAATCCGCCTTTTGTGACATCCCGTTTTGCCCAACGGAGGGTTTTGAAATCGGCAACCATGACCTCGTGGGGGCAGTATTCGGAGGAGTGTAGCTTCTGGGTTGTGGCTTCTATCCGCACTCGATAGGTATGTCCATGCATCCGTCCGCAGGGTCCATCGTAGTCTTTGATGAAGTGGGCGCTGTCAAAGGTGAATTCTGTTGTGACTTTCCATTTTGGCATTGTTTTTCCCTCATGCGATCGCAACCCTCCTCGATTCGGCTCATAACTTAAGAATCCGATCTACTGCGGTTGAACCAAACTTTTATTATAATCCAAAATCCCCGAAAAATCATAGCTTATCATAAGATATATGAACAATTATGTCATTGCGCAACTCTATCGGCATCAGGGAGAGCCAATCCTTGTAACGAAAGCGCCAATTGCTCTTATTTTTTCAAAATTTCTACCCCTAAGTGAACTGTGATAGCTTCTTCTAAAAAATCAAATTGTTTTGTCAAAAATACCCAATAGAGAATGTATTTAAAATTTAAAGGCTTACAAGAACATTTTTTTGATTTATGATTTTTATAATATTCTCGTTTTATGCTTGCTAACCCGGCCTCGCGAAAGTCCCTTCTTTTAAGCCTAATTTGATAGGTTTTATAGAAATACTGACAGAGTTGAGTCCGAATCCATTTATCCAAATCATGAAACTGCTGAGTGTCTGTAACAACGGAGAAAAACCCGACCCAGTTGCGGTTATTTTTATCGAGTAAGCCCCCACATACCGGACATAGGTTTTCCGGTCTCCCCTGAATTTTTTTGTTGATAACATAGTCAATTAATCTAAAAAAGCGCTCACGGGGGTTGTCGGAAAATTTATAACCCCTTTCTTTTTCTATTTTGTGAGAAATTTTATTTTGAAATCGCTGAATATTATCGGGGCTAACTCTAACATCAGTTAAAGTCAATTCAAATCCTACAAAAACCAAAGGATTTTTAGAAATGTCTACATACTTAGTTTTAGACTTTCCCAAATCATCTAGGATGGGATGAAGCTGAAGTTTTATTTCGCCTAGTTTTTCCTCAACTCGACTATGAATTGCTGGAAGGTCATCTTGGGTTTTCAGAAGGACAATAAAATCATCGGCATAACGAACATATCGTAAAGGAAACTCGGGTGCTAAATCTTCTAAAATCCATCTATCAAATTCATGTAAATATAAGTTAGCCAACATTCCAGAAAGCACTCCTCCTTGAGGAATGCCTTTTACCCGAACATTTCGGGGTGGCTTGTAGTGGTGAAAAAATTTATAATTCCTGGGTTTATTTTGCTCATCTCTGTAGGGAATTCCGCTGGTTTTAATAAATCTTCGGAGTAGGCTGCTTACCCTAGTTTCATGACCCCATAAATCTTCAATGATAGAGATTAGACGGTCGTGAGCAATGACATCAAAAAATTTAACAATATCGGCATCTAAGCTAAATTGAAAACCGGATTGAATATAGTTATGGATCAGTCTAGCTGCGGAAGGAGCAGACTTGCCTTTTCGATAAGCGCAGGACACTCGGTCTAATTTAGGAGTTGCCTTAAAAAGTTTTTCTACTTCCTCATATAGAAGTTCGTACAAAATTTTTTGAACGAGAAGGTCTCGAATCGTTGCGATCGCTAAAACTCTTTCTTGACCCGATGGCTTAGGAATGTTAACTTCTCGAAACGGGTAAAAAAGATAAGTGCCCTGAATTACTCTTTTGGAAATAAATTGACACCGCCTTGATAATTCTTTTTCAAAGGTTTTAGAAGAAATACCATCGGCTCCCATTGGGATTCTTATTTCTTCTGTCAAAACATCATGTTTGGCCTCTTTATATCTCAAAAAGGCTTCTTCAACTTTTTCGGGTTGAAAGTATTGACAAAGTTTATCGTCTATCAACTTAGACATCTCATCTTGTTAAAATGAAAAAGAGTACCTAAACAAAAAAGCGCAACAGGGAGCGCAAGGTACTCTTAAAATTCATCCTGTTGACCTCCCGATAAACTGTAGAAATTGATAGTTTATCGATCGGTATTAATATTCACTTGTTTATTAAACAAGCTGACAAACCTCATATTAAGCGAGAGCTTCATTGGTGGTCCTCTTATATTCATGCTGATTATAGCATGAAACCTAGGCTCCTTGAGACGGACTGTATTAGAACAGCCGACGGCGGACTCAACGGTCCAGCCCCTAGTTAGACCAATAATAGCTTACCTGAGTTTTATTAAAATAGCAACCCCCATCGCCACAAGAGCGCAAAAGTAGGTACAGATTGACTGAAACCTTATTTTATCGCTTTTAAGATTTAAAGCTTTATAGCGACAAATAAAGTCTGTGACTCCAGCAAGTGCTTTAGCGATCACTAGGTATTCTGGTGTCCTTTAGTCTTGCCGCACTGGTCCCAAAACAGGGCCTCACCAAAGCAAAGGCTGAGTAGTGTGGGGAATGGGGAAGATTCACCCTTCTCCCTGGATCTCATCTACCCGGGCGATCGCCATCTTAGACTGACCAGACATCGCCGTGAACCCCTTGATCCCCGGATACAAAACCATTAAATTTGAGGGGTTAAGTCTAAGTATTTTCCCTCGGCACATCGCGACCCAGGGGAGTTCCTGGACAAGGATGCTATCGATCGCCAGTTAGAACGGTTATCACTCTGGAGCCCTGTTTTGACAGGGGGGAAAGATTTTTCTTGAATCCAGCCAAGCCGCATCTGTACAAAACTTGCACAAACCTGTTAAACTTGACAACCGCACTCAGGGTGTAAGATTAACAGGAGATAAATATCTCCAAATCAGGAGGGAGTAGCTACTTCAGTGGGGGAAACAGTGCAGACCGTTGTTGTTCCAAAGGTGAAATTGAGCCGAACCGAGGACTTATCTGATCTTAAGACAATGGCTGACGCCCATCGGAAAGAGTTGGGATTTGTCAATGGAGCCATTCTCGCTGAGGCCATCAACAACCAAGAAATTTTTCACATCCCAGAACAGGGATTTTTGCACTTTCATCACCGACGAGATAAGATTTCCACGCTTTATCATCTCGTAGTCGCTCCCTGTTTACGAAAGCAAGGGATTGGTCGTCAGCTATGCCAAGCGTGGGAGGAGCATAGTAGAAGTTGTGGAATGACTACTTTGCGGCTTAAATGCCCATTGGATTTACCAGCTAATGGATTTTATTCGCGCCTAAATTTTCGCCGAGTTAAGATTGAACCAGGGAAAAATCGGCCCTTGGTGGTTTGGGAAAAGAAACTCCTTCCAATTGCACAAGATCGTCCCCAATTTATTGCTTCTTTCACCGCCAGCAGTTCAGAACTCAAGCGACTGTTTCAGCTTTGGAAATCCGGGGGAGACCCGCGCAATCCATTTGCTCATGTCCTCTATTCTCCCATTGCTTCTCCTGCATCCACGACTGAATATTTGCAAAACCAAAAACGGGCAGAAGAAATCGAAACTGTTTGGCTTGATTGTGGGGCTTATCAGGTGCAGCAAGGGAAACGAACTTATGACGAGTTACTTTCATTTTTGGACCGATTTTATCGCCAGAATCAATGGACTGATGGATATGTATTGCCCGATATTGTTCCCTTAAGCACTGATAGTGATGAAATTGTAGAATATAAAGTTCGCGAAACGCTCTATCAGTGTGAACGGTTTTTTAGCCAAATGCCACTGTATGTACAAGAGCGTGCGATCGCCCCGGTACAAGGTCGTTACATTCACCAAATAAAACGCTGTATCGAAACTTATAATAGAATGGGTATTGAGCGCATTGGTTTCGGATCCTGGGGAACATCAGGACCCAATGGAAGTGTGAATATGCTTTCCGAGTCTAGCTTGGCATTGTTTAAAACTGTTTGCACGATTGCGAATGAATATAGAATGCAGGTTCATTGCTTCGGAATCGGAGGTCCTAGCAGCTTTAATCGGCTTCGTAGAAATAACCTGTATCCCCACTCTCTCGATAGTACAACCTGGTGGAAAGCAGGAGGATTTGGTAGCATCTTTTTTCCGAATACTTCTCAAATTCAAATTACGGTAAGGCGAGGATTGGAAACAACAAAATCAGGCTTTGAAAAGCTCAAAACAGAAACCAATCATTCCTGCTATTTTTGCCAGGATATTCAAAAATTAAGAACCAGTCGTGATTATCGAATTATGCATAACTTGGCCGCATGGCTGGATACTTTAGAAGGGTAATATGGCAAAAAGATTAACCTTACATCTCCAGCAAAATACTACTCTAGAAAGAGTATCCGCTATCCTGGATTTTATAGAAAATCATCCCCAAGACGATTTAGAAGAACTTGCCTCTATTTGTAACCTGGGGGTTGCAGTATTACAAAAAAATGTCTTTCCTTTTTTGAGAAATATTTCTATTTTGGAACGACAGACTAAAAGTCCGAGTTTAACTCCCCAAGGAAAAGTGGCTGTTGATATCCTTCAGAAACACCCCGATTTACTGGGAGAGTTTTTTCATAGCTTGATTTATCAACTTCATTTACAAGAACCGAATAAAAGGTTTTCTTGGGCTTATGCAACGGTTGTACAAAAACTATGGGCGCGACAAGAAGTCGTTTTATCAATGCCTGAAAAAAAGGCCCTGGTTGGAGAAACAATTGAATCCGCTTCCTTGCAGTATCAAGAACCCACCAGTGACATTGCTTTTAGTGATACCAGTATTGCCGGTATTCTCAATTGGTTACGCACCCTATCACCCCCGGTCATTGAACCTCAAGGAAAACCCGAATTTTTCAGTCGTCGCTACTTCTGCTCGGCTCCCGTTGTGGTAAAATCAATAGATAGTATCTACAAGCAACAGCAGAGAACTTATGGAGTTAAAATCTTCTTAAAAGAAGAAATTAAAGATTCTATTTGTCAAATGTTGGTTCTTGATCCCAGCGGATTAGAAGGCAGTCTAGATAATGCAAAACGCACTTATGATTATGATTGCGGCGGTTTCTTTGATTGGGGCTATGAAGGGGGCTATGGGCAATGGATATCGCTCACTAAATCCCCGGACTGGACGGAATTAGTTTAGTTGTAATGAGTTATTTGTAAGGATTTTTAATATGGAAAAGTTTTTAAGACAACTAGATGAAATTGAAGCAATTGTCGATACAGTTAGCCCTTCCCAGATAGAACGAGAGCCTTTTGGGGTAGCTACTGTTTATCAGTTATATGCGAATAGTTACGATCCGCTTGATCGCGTCAAGGAACTGAGAAATCGATTGATTGAAGAACTTGAGAAAGGAAAATCAGTCAATGGCTACCTGAGTGCGGACTATGGCTATGGCAAAACCGCCACTTTGATTTATTTGTGGTCTCAGTGTCAGCAAAATCAAATCGTTGCCGTTCCTCCATTCAAGTTTAAAGAAGTGGAAAACTTGATGGTTGCCACTTATGCTTGGATTAAAGCCATCTTACAAAAAGAACAGAAAAGTGAATTTTTACCTGAATTGGACGCCTTATATGATGAGTGTACTGTAAAGTCTTTAGAGGAGCAAGCGGTTGAAATCGCCTCTAAGTACAAACTTAGTCGAGAAAAAGCGCTCAAAATTGTTCAAGAATTTAATACGGAGATCTCACCTGATAGCGTTCTACTTTTTTGGCAGGAGACCATTCCCATTATTCAAAAAGCTGGGTTTCGAGGTTTAGCTATATTTGCGGATGAAAGCCAGGAATTCCTTAGAACCGAAGAAGGTGCCAGCGCTCGCATTCAAGTTTTAAGTGATCTGATTAAAGGGATGCGGTCTTTGGGGAAGATTCCCATCGCCTTAATGCTGGGGATGCCTACGACTCCCACCGAATCAGCCATTGATGAACAAGCCGGTGA
Source organism: Oscillatoria sp. HE19RPO (assembly GCF_024220515.1). Taxonomy (GTDB): domain Bacteria; phylum Cyanobacteriota; class Cyanobacteriia; order Cyanobacteriales; family Laspinemataceae; genus Laspinema. Next base: position 22,816 of record NZ_JAMXOT010000182.1, on the reverse strand, counting down.
TATTATTCACCGCATGAAAGAGCAGAAAGTTTCCCTCAGATTAGCTGATGCCTATACCTATGAATTTCCTGGAAAACTTTGGACATCGCTGTGTGTCAAGTTCCTGGGAGATCAATCCCAAGGTTGGCAATTAGCACATCCGGCAACAATTGAGAGTTTGAGTCAGTTGTGCGATCGCAAGGATCTCAGTAGTGGTCCGCGCACGGTCATTGAAGTGTTTAAACGAATTGTCAGATTTTATCGAGAGCATGAAACGGCCTATACTCCGGTCCATTTAATTCAGGATTATTTAGAAGGCCGAGTTGAATTTTATGGGGTTCAGCAGCACAAAATTAATAATGCGATCGCCACATTGGAACTGTTACCCCCCATTATCAAACATCCACAAGGACTTGAGGCCATTAAACTGATGGCAATGTTTCCCGCCGGAGTTTCTGCCACCCACGCTAAAGAATTTGGAGTATTAAAAAGTATCAGTGAACTTGCCAACGATGACAACTTATCGGGGCTTCAAATTACCCAACCCACAGAGCAGAGCTTTGCGTTAGCAGCGCTCAAACGACCTAACGATCCTACAGTTGTAGACAAAATACTCAATCGCTTTCGTCAAAATTGGTTTGGAACTTGGAACGATGTTCAAAAACAAGAACGGGCCACAGTCCCATTCATGAAGGATCTGCTTCCGTTACTGTTTCCCGCATCTATATCCGGTCAAAAAGCCAACTGGAATTGGCCATCTATAACTTGGAAACAAGATAGATTTGGTTTTTTCAATGTCTTAACTGGCGCTCCCGAACGGCATCATGCTCAATTTCCCAATCGTTCTTTAACCCTGTCAGTTGGGAATAACCCGTCAGAATTAATGCAATTTGTGCCACCCCAACCCACTCATCTAGACTGGCGGTTTTACTTGAGCTACGACGGAAATATCTCGGAAAAACCTGAACAGAGATTAACAGCGATCGCCGGAACAGGTCAAGTTGACTTTCACCTCCAGCTTGCTCGCAGTTTTGGTCGAGAATATCCCCCTGCATTCGGATTACTCAACAATGTCATTCCTCCCGAACAATGTTCCGCCTGTACCTTACTGAGCTTATCCCAATTCATCCAAGATTGGCTCGTAGACCATTCGGATATTAGCAAATCCGAACGCGCCCGATTGGAACACCACCGTCGGGAATGTCACCAGTATGCTCTACGATTGCTGTTCCCAGCCATTCAATCCGCCAGTTGGAAAGTTGAGGGGTTAGAGGCAGTTGAGGGGGCAGATACTAAACTGATAGAGTCAGTATTCTATCAGAAATGTCAATCGTTATTTCCAGAGTACCAGTCTTTCTATAGTAACTTGCGTCCCACGGTACTCAAATATAAATTGTTACTGGAAAAACTTCCCTTGGCAGTTCGGCGAGGTCGCGAGACCTATCAAGCGCCCAAGGAAGAATTTGAACAATTATTTGAAACCTCTGGATCAGGTCTGGGGAGCATTTTAGCCGTTTTGAGCAGGCACGCTTTAGTGGTTGACTATAAAATTGCCAACCAAAAAGAGAAATTGTCCCGAATCACCTTCACTGAACATCCCCTTGAATCTTTCATTCAAAGTCAGTTGGAGTCCAAAGGAAGAATGCAAACCGTTGAAACGGTTTCAGGAATACAAGAAGTAAAAGCGTTAGCCTATCCAGAAGTTTGGAAAACAGTTAGCGAACAGGGTTATCTTGAACTGGAGTTTCAGGAAACACTGGAATGGTTGCAACGACGACGGTATGTGGAGTGGGATCGCAAAAAGAAAATAGTTCGCCAATCAGTCGCCGAACTCGATGCCAATGATTTGAGTTGGAGTTTAAATCAACTTAGCGCCGAAGTTGCTTCATTATTAGAAGTTTTTAACGACCCCCTTCTGCATGAAATTTCCACGAGCATTGAAGGCCAACAGCAATCCCTTGCCAAGATTGTACATTCATTGGAGCAATCCAACCAGACCCGGCAATTGCCTCTATTTGAACAAGGTAATGTTGAGTCAAGCCAGAAAAAACATGGGTCCGAGATAGCACTCGACCAATTTCAGAGAACGATTCAGTTAGAGGGAGAGCGTCTAGTCGCATTCTGCTCGGAAAAAAAAGTTAACCTCCAGCAATATTTGAACCAGATTAAAGTCAGTGTCAAACAATTGACCGCTGATTTTAATGGGTCTAAAGTGAATCAAATTTTGAGTGGCAATAGCGGTGTAGAAGCTTGCCTAGATGACCATCGAAAAGTTTTAGAGAGAGAAGTAAACCAATTAAAGAAAGAGTGCGAGACTGTAGTTAAATCGATAGAAATCAATGCAGAAGTCTTGAGTTTGTTTCGTCAAATAGAACAGTGTCAACAGGAGTTTGAACGATTGAAACAGACTAAAGACCGCCTTCAACCCTTGGTTGCTGGGTTAGAAGAATGGCGAATTATTCTAAACCGTGCCGGAAAGTTAAAAGAGGAGTTGGATAATCAGCCAGAGCGCTTGAGGCGTTATGAAGATGAATTTGTCGATCGCGTTGTTGAATATTTTAACAATCGCCAAGTCGAGGGCTTCTTAGAATACGAGTTGCTGCAACGTCCTTTGCTTGAAATTGAGGAACAGATGAATAGCGAGCGGCGATCGCAGCGAGAAGCGTTCGAGGTAAGGCTGAACAAGTATGAAGGGTTACTAACTCGCCTGGACCAGGAGCAAAGCCGTCTCAGCCTCCTCTGTCGGTATGATGATGAAGATAGTCTGGGTTCTTATGAAACTTTGAACCAGGTGTTCCTAGAGCAGGTGCAGGAAGAGTGCGATCGCCGATTGAGTCAACGGGAAAAGCTAGAACGTGATTTGTCTTTTTTGAGATGGGAGCGGCAACAGGATGTGACGGAATTATGCGATCGGGTCACAGAGTTAAAAGATGAACTTGACCAGTTAAGCACCGATTTTCCTAAACTAATCACTGACATAAACGCCTTAGAAGCGGCGATCGAACAGTTGCACGGGGTAGGCGCAAAACTTGACGCAATACAGGTGACAGTTCAAGAAAAGTTTGAGCCGGATGCCAGTTTAGCAGGAGAGGAAAAACAGATTTTAGAGGCGATCGCATCGGGTGCGATCGTCATCAGCCAACTGCGCTCCTCCACACCAGAGAGTTTAGACCTGTGGAAACAGTTGAAAACTTTATATGAGAAGGGTCATGTGGAAATTACCCTCTCCCAGAGAGAGTCACAGTAGTCGTTAGATCGCAGGATTGACTGGCGATGCCTAAAAGATAGCGAATTGACATTCCTTAAAACGGCAGAACTTCCAGCATAGCCACTCAACAAAATGTAAATTTTTGTTTCATCAACCTCAACCCAGGGTGTCAGGTGCGACTGGATGCTATAATTGAGGGATATCCCCTTTCGGGTAAAAAACCCGCTATGTCCAAAATCATTCCAGTTTTTCATATACCCAAAGAGTATCCAGAAGATATGAAAATACTAGCTGAGGGTCTGGTAGCCAACAACGGCCAGACTCTAAAGGCTACTTTGTCTTGGTTGGAAGGCAAGCTGGTGACTCATAAGCCACATAAAGGCAAACCAGCAGGAATTCCTATGTCAGCTACAACCATACAAAACTATTTGGCGGGTTTTTACGTTCTCGATTTTTATAAAGCTGATGGTAAGATCTATTCTGAAACAAAAACTGGAAAAACCAGAGCCTCTATTTCGGTTCAATCAAAAATCCAAGCGGTAACTCCTCTAGAAAATTTAGTCCACCATTCCGATAATCTGGAAAGATTCAACGAAAACTTAACGGAAATTGGATGCCAGTATTCTCAACTCGTTAAAGATTACAACAAGGCTCTGTCTATTCTGGATGAAAAAGAGTGGTTACCAGAAAATCCCACCCCCGCTAAACTTCAAGAATTATTAGTACAACATTGTGGCTATAGCTTTGTGGGTCAACCTGGCGTTGGTTATCTGGATCGGTTCTATCGAGACAAAATTTCCATAGACAATTATTTGAGTCTTTTAGATTTTATTGTTAAAAATTATGGAGACCAAGCTCAAAAAAGCCTGGGGCTAGTTCCCCTTGCCCCAATATTCACTCATCTCAAACAAGTGTCCGATTATACGGAAGATAAATTCAAAAAACATTTGATTCAATTGCAACTTACTCATCGCATTGAATTAAGGACAACTAAATCTCAGTTTGCTCGTAATATCGGAATTGATTTAGTTGACATCCGAGGTGTCAACTATGGATTTATTAAAATATTAGAACCCGCTATTGCGGTTTGACTATGCCTTATCAAGACGTAAACGGAAATTTAATAGCTCCCGCCCAAAATCCTTATGTTAGTTCCGGTGCTGCTGCCTCAGTAGTATCTCCGGAATACAGTTCGAGACTGGTGCATACAAAATTTATTAATGATTTGCTACGTGAAGTCAAACAATCTATCAAAATAAGAAGACCAATTAAGCTATTTTTTGTAGGAGAGTATGGATATGGAAAAACAACCTTGCTCAATTTAATTGCTAAAGAATTTGAGGATAACGGCGGGGTATGCGTTTCGATTAAATTTCAAGAACTTTTGACACCAGTTGCTGCATCAAGCCAGCCAGATAAACATTTTGAAAGTCTGCTGGGAGCGATTATACTAAAGATGTACAATACATTGGTTAAAAAGGGTCTCTTAACCAGATCAGACAGAAAACTATTTGAAGAAACAGAGTTTATTGATATTTTTGATACTTTTTTTGAACTTCTTCAGCACACACAAAAAATTCATATATTAATTGCGTTTGATGAAGTAGAGGCATTATTTTCCAATCTGAGCATAAAAATACAATATTTTATGAGCTTTTTGCACAGTTTGTCAGAAAAATTTTTAGCGCGACCAGGTTGGGCATTATGTGTTAGTGTCTCTGAAGAATACTATGGCCAAATTATGTCAGAAGCTCGCCAGCTACAAGAAGCAAGGTTTAATTTTAAAATTCTCAAGCATTTAAGTCCGCAAGAAGTAAAAGGATATATAGAAACAAAAAATAGTTTTGTAACTTTGAGAACTGACAATAAGGTTTATCCCTTTGAAGAGGAAGTTATTGACTTTGTTTCAGTCGTTTCTGGAGGAGTACCCAGGTTTATAGAAACCATCTGTCAATTGCTTTGGGCAGAAGCGGAAGCATCACATACCTCAGTTACGATTGAAACGGCTCGCAGAATTTTTAGTAATAGTTATCGCGTGTATGCAGAAGCTTATTTTGGGGAGCTACGGACTTCTTTATTTCTGCCTGATGAAGATAAAGTAAAAGTTTTTTCTGATGAAGATAAAGTAAAAGCTTTTTTATCTCTGCCTGATGAAGAAGATAAAGTAAAAGTAAAAGCTTTTTCTGATGAAGATAAAGTAAAAGCTTTTTCTGATGAAGCAGAAGCTTTTTTAAATCTTCTATTTCTTAGTGGCGGGAGAAAACAATCAATCCAAGACCTTTTGAAGTTGCAGGATAGTTGTTCTATTTCTTATTTTTATAGCCTAGACAAATCAAAGGCTGCATCTCGGTTAAAAAGGGCAGGAAGTGAACTTAGAAGTAAGCAAGAGTTTGAGGATTATCTGGAATTTTTTGGGAAGAGGCCCTATAGGTACAGCCTAAAAAACTCAATTTTTAAAGATGTTTTTCGTTCTCGTGAAAGAATTTAAACTTATTTTATGTCAGAACCTACATCAAAGAATAATTACCCACCGATTAACCATCAGATTATTGTCGATGAACTCAAGCAACTTCAAAGAAAATTAGGGGAAATATTGGAACCCTACGAAAGACCAATTTCTGCAATTTTGCCAGAAGAAAGGCAGGTAGAAGATTCTTTGTTATTTGACGATATAGAAATTGAGGCTTGTTATGACAGGTTTTCTAGTTGGGATGGTTCGATATCCAGGAAAACAATTCGCGATTGGCTGAATCAGTTTGAAACGACTCTAGAGAAAAATATTGCCTATTTGCTCCTGAGTAAGTTTCAGTTTTTCTCCAAAAGCGATATTGAAAAGGCAACTCGCAGTTTACAGACTAAGTTACTGGACTTACTTTCAGAAAAAGATAGTCTTTGTCAAGCTTTTCGATCCGCTCCTAAAGTTTCCTTGAAAGATAAGCTTGAATTTGACAAATGGTCTAGGAGTAAAATTATTAGATATGCTAGATTCCCTTCACCGCCAGATACATCCGTTGAAAGTCAAGACAGCCTATGGGGAACCTACGAAAGGGCTGCTTTAACGAAAACTAGCGTTCCTGACGGTAAAAAATTTAAACCTCTGCGCGATTATTTTGAAGCTGGTTCGGGAGATCCGGAAACATCAGTGTTTGTGTTTATGGACTACACAAATGGTTCGGGTAATCAACTGCGTAAATGTATCCGCGAAATTAACAAATTACTACAAAAGTATCCAGAATATCGACAGTCATTATTTATTTTCATGTATGTGGTTCAGGCTGAATCCTTCGACTTAGCTAGTCTAGAATTGGCTCCGGAAAACAGCGAGACTATCTATTATGAACCAATGCTGGATTATAAAAGCAAAGAAATTATGGATCTTCTCGCCCACCACAAAATATCTGAATTAGAATATGAGAGCTTTATCGAAAAATATTGCCTGCGGGCTACAGGAAAGAGTGAGCCGGGATATAGAAATTCTGGGGCTTTAACCTGTCATTACTATAGCTGTCCCAACAATACATTACCTTTTTTCCATAAACCGAGCAAAAACTGGAAGGCTTTATTTAGAAACAGTCAAACTCCTACTGCAACTCGCTATAAAAAGCATTAACTTTTTTCTATAAATTTAGGCCAAATTAAGGACATAGAGCGTCGGCTATGTAGTTACTTCCCAATCCTCTATTTGCAACCCTGTCACCCGTTCAAACTCTGCCGTATTGTGGGTGACTAGCGTCATATCGTTTGCCAGAGCGATCGCAGCAATTTGTAAATCTTTGATCCCAATCATTTCACCTGTTAACTCTAGTTGAGCCTTTAATCTACCAAAAATTAAAGCAGAAGCATCATCGAAAGGGAGCGAAACAAAAAGAGTAATAAAATCATTTTGCTTGCGGTAGGTTAGATCGGGATTACGACTTTTAAAAGCACCGTAAGCCAATTCTGACTTAACAATTGAACAAATAAAAACTTGAGTTAAATCAACCTCTCTAAATTTCTGCCGAATTGCAGGCGATCGCCCATTTAGATATCTAGCCCAAACATTGGTATCCAGTAAATAACTCATGCTACTTTTTGTTGATCGGTTTCTTCCACTAGAATAGGATCCTCTGCCAAACAGCCATAAAAACTATCGACTATTTCATGCGGTTGAGTATTTTCTGAATTGGCTAGATCGTAGACTATTACTACATCTAATTTTTGATTCGCTAAAGATTGAGGCACTTGTAAAATTATTTTACCTTCAGCATCAACGCGAGTTTTACACTTAATTACTTGCATCATATATTCCTCCTTTAGGCGTTAAAACTTACCCTTAACATTAGGATTATAATCGTTTTTCCTGATTTCCGCAACTCTCGCCCTACAAGATTTTTGACTATGAATGCAAATAAGCAGTCAGGTATCACCCATCAGCTTTCAGCTATGAAGAGAGAAGAGAGGAAAGTTACACACAATCTCCCGGTCGTCGCAGTACCATAAACGGGTTAATAGACTGCACTTGATGATCGGGATACTGCGTTTGGGCCGCTGTCTGGGCTGCTATCCATCCGGGATGGTTATCGCTCCATAAGGGATGCCGCAAAATTGCGATCGCCCGCCGCCGGGGAGATCGATGAACATAGCCTACCAGTGTCCCAAATGGTACTGATTCACCATAGCCTAACTGTTGAAGGGTGACAGGAATCGAACCTTGAACGAGGTTGAGCCAAGGATTCTGGACATTGCCCCAAGGAGAGTTGATATCGATGACAGATCCAGCATCCAAGACTAACCGCGCCATGTCGATCGCAAGTCGCCAATCCAATAAGCCATGATAAGCTAAGTTTTGATAGTCCCGCAAACAGATATTGCAGGAGGCATCGCATTCCCTACCATGTCCGTGAGGGTTGAGCCACTGACTGGCAATGCTGCTTGGAACGCTTATACTGCCTTGCGTCATCAGCTCTTGAAACTGATTAGGTTGAGCCAGAAACTGACAGTATCCCGCCCCATTTTCCAGTTTGTCGCTTAAAAAAGCCTGACCGATAACCGCTCCATTCTGCTCTAGGGAACGGAACCCTGCCTCTAACTCCAGAGAATCCACATCCAGGTGAGCGGCAGCAGCTACTCGCAACCAAAAGGCGAAAGAATACCAAGCCGCACGTCCTACAACTGTTCTGGGGTCAGCAAACACACCGTCGGGCCATCGCTCGATATTGACCAATAGAATATCAGTTTTCCGTCGAGAGAGTAAAGCGACTCGATAGGCAGGGCCAGATGTTCCCACTTGGCTATCAGATTTGGGAGACACGGCATAAGCTCCCGGTTGGGTTTTCCTAAAAACCGTTGCCTGCTGAAATTCAAACCCGCCTTCCCCTCCATTGTCGTTAACGGAAATAATGCTGTCATTAAAGGCACAGACGGAAGCATTGAGGATAGATGCAGGTGGAGTCACGTTAGCACTAATACTCAAAGAGGGTCGCGTAGAACGCGGTTGCCATTCAAATTGGCCGTCAAAGTCTTCTGGTTGCAAGTCGGTAAAGAATCCTTTGGGTTCTCTGGCATCTACGGTACGCAGTTCGTTAACTCCACAAACCGGACATTTAATGGTTGGGGAAGTCTCACTTGCGGGTAAGGGTGCTTGTAACACGCTGTGCGGGTAAACGACGGCTTGGCAGTTTTTACAGAGTCCGAGAGAGGGATTGCTCTGGGTGAGAGCGGGGACTAATCCGGGGGATGAAGCAATTTTGCCGCCTTGGGGAAACAACTCGACGACGCCACAGGCAGTATGAACGGCTTTATCTTTGACGGTTTGGGAACCGGGGGCAAATTGAGAAATGGCTACATCTAGATTGCGGTCTACGATTCCGGTTTCCGGGGGCCATTGAGTCCCGGAAAAAGGCCATCGGGTATAAAGTAAGCGCACTCGGGTGGGGAACCCAAACATCGGCAGTAAGCCAGCGTTGGCTAGACGTTCGCTGAGTTTAGGTTGGGTGTAAGTGGGGTCATCGGCGATCGCTTGAATATCAGGGATTAAATCATTGCGGAGATAGGACAAGAATTGGGCATCAGTAGCATCGGGTAAGTTGGTTTGCACCCGCAAAATCTCCAATACTGAAAGAATCCCTGGTTCATTGTCTGGGTTTTGTAACCAACTGGATATCTGGGATGCGTAATTTGGCCAGTTAGCAACATCGCCAAATTCACCATGTACGTTGTCAGTCCCCCCTAATGATGCACTAATTCCCGTGTCTGTAAAGGCTTGCCGCAGTAACTCTTTGATGAGAACGCGCTTAAAAATTTCTTGACTTCTCATGTCCACGTAAGGGGCGGGCGGTGGGTCGCCAGTGATGCTTTCGGGACGTTGGAAGTAGAAATCATCGTGACTTCTGCCGCGACAGAAGGTGACGGCGAGAGAGACTCCGGCAGAACGTCTGCCTGCACGTCCGACTCGTTGTTGGTAGTTGAAACGGCGAGGGGGCATATTTGCCATCATGACGGCAAGTAAGGCTCCGATATCAACCCCTGCTTCCATTGTGGTGGTGACACTCAGCAAGTCGATGCCTTGAACGCGGGGGATTTCGTTGTTGATAAAGATGTCTTGAAACCAACGTTGTCGTTGGATGCGATCGCCCTTATCGGTTTGTCCGGTCAATTCTGCGGCATTGAGGCGGAAAGGACCGCCTGCTTGTTCCGATAGATAGGTGTAGTAATCAAAATCGGCTGTGCTGTGTCCTGGTTCAAGATGAATGGTGGGTCTGTTGGGATTATCGAAGCGGCGAGCGCTATTACACTCCGGACAGACCCCCGCCGCCGGTTGCAGAAAGAAGGCATTACATTGGGGACAGCGATATCCAGAACGAGATCCATCGGGATTTCGCTCCGGTGGCAGGACGAGGTAAAGGCGATCGGGATTCAGCGCGACTCCTTTCCCACTGGATATGCCAACTCCAGATTGAATAAATTGCTGTTGTACGTCGGCAGATGCCAAACCCGTTCTTTCAACATAGCGTCGGACTAAATTCGGTAAATTAGAGTCGTTACCTGGGTAAAAATAAGGAGAATAAGGATGCAACTTCCGAATCCCTAATTGTCGGATAACTGCTTCAGTCGCTTCCACAAGTCGGCGTTGTGGATTTCCTTGAGGCTGATAGCTCACCCACCCTTGTGCGAGTCCTTCTAGCGTCCTGGCAATATGGGGGAAAAGAGCATACATCAATTCCTCTGTCAGCATGGCGTCCAATAGATCGGCATGATTTCGTTGTTCTGAAGAGCCAGGAATCACCCGTGCCACTGGATTGGCATTCCAGTTGTAACACTCAAACCAAGAAAATGTTTGTCTTCCCTTGCTACGCCCAACCGTATATTGCATGGAGTTAAACCCAGGTCTGCCGGGACAAATTCCATAATTGAGTAAGGAATCTCGAACTTTATCGCGCAGATTCAACAGCGCAATCCGTTCTGGGTAGCGTTGGAGTAAACCAAGCCACTCATTACGTGCTTGTGGGTTACTCGAAGGTAAATCCATATTCCAGGAAAACGCTTCGGCAACTAACTGAGCGTTAGCATTAGTAAAGCGGTTGTATCGGCTTGTATCTTCAGGGTGGGAGGCTGCATCCACCGCAGCATAAAGATTGGGATTCAGTGCTTGCAATCTCGCCAAAGCTGTCTGGTTGTTTCTACAAACAATCCGCAGAAATGCTACCAAATCATTCCAATAATCTTGGAATGACTGAATCAGCAGCATCCGTGCCATGTCACGGTAATGATCTCGCTCCATCCCTGCTGATAACTTTGCCGCATCTTGGCGACTATCGGAAAATATCACCAGTTTGCGCGATGAGCGACTGGTGGGAGTGGGAGGTGCTGGCATTTCCCGTAGCAGTCCACTGGCAAGCACTTGGCAAGCTTTTTGAAATCCCGTGCGATGGAAGCGTAGGGGGGTGGGGAATTTCTCTCGTTTCCCGTAGTCGGCATCGCATCGGGGACATTTACTGGGTAATGCGCGTTGCTCGTCTGCTCGATTGCCAATCACCTGATACAGCCACCCTGGGATTTCATTCGCTTCTGGTTGTTGGCGATCGTGTGTGAGTACACCTGTAACTTGGTTGAGTTTGGCGCGAACCCATCGGCGTCTTATGTTGTCAAGCTTCCATTCTGGGTCTTGAGGCTCCGTATTCCAAGCTGGCGTCTCGTGGGGTAAAGGCCAAAATACTCGGTAGTTTCCATAGCTTTGGTTGAGTACCACTAAGTCGGGAATCCCTTCGAGATTGGGTTGGTCGGGGGTCAAAATCTCTATATTGGTGTTGCCTATCTTGCGCGTTGTCTTGTAACCTCCCAGAAACACATCGCCGCAAACTTCGCACACGAGTAGATCCAGAACTCGGGAACCACAGGAACAGCTTAAGCTGTGGGTGGCATGGATGGCACCGACGGTGGGGCGAATTGCCTCTTGTTCGCGACGTTGAGAATTTACCGCATCGTCGGTACAGTCTGGATTACAGCAAGCCCAAAGGTTTTGCAGGTTGTGGAAAAATAAATGACCGCGCATGGGTTGGGGCGATCGCCCGGTTGTGGGTAATTGCGACATTCCCAGTGCCAACAGCAGTCCCCGCATACTCTCAGAAACTTCACCATTCGTCCCTGCACCAAACAGTTGGCGGTCTAAATCTTTTGGCTCATTTGCTTCGTCTGGGTTGATAACTTTCGTCGCTCGAACTGTAGGATTAGGCTCGCTTGGGTTAAGCAAACGGTCAACTTCTCGGCAACCATCCCGCAGTGCATCGGCAGCTTCTATCCTCCGCAATGCTTCCCCAAGCTGTTGTTCTGCACTGAGTCCAGTTACCGCCGGTTGACCCAGTTGCATCGCCAAATTTGACATAGCCTCCCGTACTGGATTAGATGCTGGATCCGGCGGTTGCATGGGTTCCAATGGGTCGGGTTGTATTGTTTGAGCAAACTGAGCGAACGCATTTTGATACCCAGAAAGATTGAATCTCGCTCCCCGTGTGGGTTGGATTTGTTCTCCAGAAATAAACTTAAAATTATCCCGTCCGAAAAATTCGCGCAAAAAGTCTCGACCCTGGGAATTATTTTCTAAACTAGCGGTTGTGGTTAAAATCCGCAGTTGAGGTGAGTCGGCGGTTAATCCCAAACGGTCATAAAGCAAGCGCAGGATATAAGCGACTTCGGTTCCGGGGGTGCCACGATAGGCGTGCAGTTCGTCAATAATTAGGAAAAATTGGTTTTTGGGGTCGCTGGCTAACCAGTTTTTAGTTTGATCAAATATCCGATTTTCAATGCTCCGCATCATCATAATGTTGAGCATAGAGTAGTTGGTAATCAGAATATCTGGGGGAGTGTCTTGCATATCCCAGCGCGATCGCATCTCTCCCCCATCCAGTCGCGGGAAATAATACGACAAATCTGGCATCTCTTGTAGCAGAGAAGGATTGTTTTGAATTGCCGCATCGATTTGTTGCCGTTGCTGTTCCAGTTCCCTTAACTCGGTTTTGAGTCGTCTAATACTGTTGTCAGTTTGAATTCCTGAAACGGGGGTTTGTCCGGTGTAGCGGCCAAAAGTAATCCGGTTTCCCCCGCGATCGCGATCTAACCACTGATGGACTGATGGCGCTTCGAGTGCTTTTCGCAAGCGTCGCAATTGGTCTTCAACTAAGGCGTTTAATGGATAGAGAATTAAGGCTCGTAAAGCTTTCGGTCGAGTGGCGTGTTGCCATTGAGATTTCCAATTGCCAATGGGATTGACACTATCATCCCACCATCGGGTATTGTTGGGGGGTGGCGGACAAGTTGGCCATTGGCTTGATTCTCGTGCTAACTGTGCCAATAGTGGCAAGAGGAAACACTCAGTTTTACCGGAACCCGTACCCGTAGTGACGACTAAATCCTTCTGGTTGACCAGCACCTCGTGCAAGCTTTCCCATTGATGCCGATAAAGTGGAATACTTGGCTCGAAAAGCTGTTGTCCGAGTTGTCCCAAATCCCGGTATTCAGGTGGGAGTTGATCGGCGGCGGCGGATAAATTCATATCCGAAGATGGATAAATTGGGACGGGTTCGACTAAAGGCGGTTGGCTCAAAATACCGGGTTTTTGGAGCAGGGTATCTCGTTCTTCTGCTAAAGCTCGATACCGCAGGGGAAAGGCACTTTTGATGTACAGGTGATAGATGCGATCGAGTCTTTGATATGAGCCAACTAAGTCATGCATGGGTTTAGTCCTCTTCGCAGGTTAGATGCAGTTTCTCCACCAGTTTTTGCACTAGATCTTTTCCTATATTCTCATAAATTAGCCACCCGGATTCTTGATTTTTGTAATAAGTTGGCAGAAATCCGGATGCCAGCACTAAGGCGCGTTCGTAAATTTCAGGCGATCGCTGATTCCAGGGAATTGCCAAACAATCCATCATTGTATCGTAGCGGACAATGCTATGAGAATTATTATGGTAAAGTGCCAGAAATCTTAACCCGTACCAATCCCCCTGTCGCCAAGTCTGGGTGTCCCCTTCGTAGAAAAGGGTACGAGGCGCAATTCCTGTTTGCTCAGAATGCCACATCTGATACATTCCGGTTTCATTGGGTAAAATGCACTCAATAAAATCATTAATTTCCCTATCAAAACGCTTCCACTGGTACAAAGGAACAACAATTCCCGGCAAAGGAGTAAGACTTTTTTGCCAATCGCTTATATCGGATAATCGTTCAATCAGTTGCCGGGAGACTTCACCTGGGTTAAGGAGGTCCAACTCCTGAGTAATCTGGTCTATTTTTTTGGTTTTTACCCGAATACAATCTGGGGCATTTCCTTGGGGTTGTGGTTTGGAAATGACTTCGCCATATTGGTGTAATTGTTGCAGTAATTTCTCGCTGCGCTGACCGCATAAAATGAATTCTGGACTCTCTGAATCAGACTTAATTTCAACTAGAGCAGAAGGTGCTACAGCCCAGCGTTTTCCATCGTTTGAAGATTCGAGATGTCCGAGTAGTTTTAAGCGACGTAAGATGGATTTGGGGTTGTCAAGATTGAGAGTGTCGCAGACCTTTCTGAAGGATTCGCAGGTGCCACATCCCATAGCGGAGAGTAAATAGAGCAGGCGATCGCATCGTTTTGAAAACTCTTCTACTTGAGAAGATGGTTGCGAAATCAGTAAACCAGTCCAATCAAATGGACTATCCTTGATTACGGGTTTTTGCACCTGATATGGAATTGGATTGGTATAATCGAAAACATCATGGGCAACCCCAACCATGTTTTTTATTTGTTTATAAGTAAAAGCAGAATTTCCTCGAACTGCCGGATTTTTAAAGTAGGGTAGTCTGAGTAACTGAGATGCCTCAATTTCCGGTGGAATTATCCCAATATTATCGCTCTCAATTGCTACAAAAAAATAAAATGATTGTCGTGGCTTTGCCCCTTTTTCTAAACGCACAATAGGCAAAAATTTGCTCAGATTTTGTTCTTGGACTTCCCGGGAAATTTTCTCAATCATATCTTGGGGTTTTCCCCGATAAGAATAACCGAGATACCATCGCTGTACTTGCGCCATTTAGCACCCCCTTGATTGCTCAGGTTTCAGAAAATTTTTCAATGATGCTCCCGCAAATCCGATACTCAGAAGCGAGCGGTAACTGTTCAAGCCGTTGGGGGGAGGCGATCGCCAACTCACTCCAAGGCAAAATTCTGAGAAATCTTTCAGTTGAAGCACGTCCAGCCATTGCCTCTATCATATAGTCCCCTGTACCAGGAAACTTAATTGAAATTTTGTGGTTGGTTTTGACTGTTGCTGAATATATTTCATGATGATCATGTATGCGAGTTGCTTTTAAATCAGTCGAAGGAGCAAAGCCAAACACGGTAATTTCGGGCGGATATTCTTCTAACCAAGCATTCTGTTGAGGCACTCGTAACCCACCGGATAAACTCATAGATAATCGCACTATAGGTTGCAACGCATCTTTCAGTTCTGAATTTTTAATAAATACAGCATCCCAAGCTTGAGAAATGACCATACACTGGTCTAGTTCTACCCAGTCTGAATTATCAAAGGGTGATATGGGTTCGCCACTCCATTCGATTAACCGTTCGTCTCGTAAACGCTGCAAGTCAGATAGCAATTCCTGCTTACATAGCAATATAAAAGCTGTCCCGAGTGCTGGGGTTCCCCAAGAAGCATAAACCCCCGCATCTGGATTATCGGGGTCAGGAATTAGGATCCAGAAATCCCGTTGGGGTAAAATTAGGCGATCGAGATTAGGGTTGTCTGTAATTTCGTACCTCGCACCCCGATCCAATTCATTGGCATTCAGGGGAGACTCCAAGGGAAAATACCATCCGGGGCGTTCCTCTCGCAAAGGCTGACACTTATCCCCTTGGTGAACAGAAATCGATGCCAATTGCCGTCCCCGTTGTTGTTTGGGGTAAATACAGTAATCAATTTCCCCAAAAAATGGATCTTCTGTCCGGTACAGTCCAGCAAGGAGATAGCGACTGCGAGTGCGGGCTTCTCGGTTTCGGATTGTGACAGATATTTCTGGATACTCTAACCATTGCTGGTAAACTTCGTGAATGGCTTCGGCAATGGCTTCATAACGTTGTCTATCTTCAAGCAACTGTTTAAGATGTTGAGAAAATCTGGATGCTTCTTGCCGAATATTTGCTAATAACGTCATCCCATCCCAATCTTTTTTCCACTGTTTCTCGTTAAATAAACGGCGCAATCTGTCTTGATCTGCACAGCGTAGCAAGGATTGAGAGATTGGATAGTTAATATATTTATCTCGTCTGGCAGTTCCCGGTTTTGCGGAAGGCAGAAATCCTTGGTGCATCAACCATCGATTCCACTCTTGCCACAAAGGTTCTTCCGTGCCATTTTTTAGCCCCGGGGGACGACCACTTTCTGTAGTTATCCTAAAAATTTGTTTTAATCGTTGGAAGTAATTGGTGTCGTTTATTTCTTCATCATCAGCCATTTGATAAGCGGCTAGAACCGTTGTTGCTAAAAAGCCAACACCTGGGGGATAATCTTTCGCATCACATCCGCCCATACCCTGCAAATTTATTCGTTCCTCAAAAAAAACTTTCTTTCTAACCGCCAATAGAAAATCATCGCTCCAGTTGTCTGCATTTAGCTCTAAACCAAATTCGCCACCAATGCGAGCAAGGATGTCATCGTCTACACTGAGGTAAACTCTTGTTCCCCAGGGGATGCCACTGGTAAAGTAGGATGCTATTGCCTGATTCCACTGTTGGTAATTTGCCATTGCTGCTACGGGCGATCGCCGGTGAGTGAGCAGTGGGTCTTGATTTTATGTCCGATTGGATGCCAGTCAGATTACTCCAACTCAAGCTCCAGCCCAGAGCTACTGGGTTAGCCTGCGATCGCGACAATCATACCGTTCTCATTACCCATATTTGTATTGTTGCAGATTTTGCCGCTTCCCAGATCAGTGAATTAAAAAAATTAACTTTGGCGGAAGATTAAGGGGTGTAGCTGTCCCTCGCCCAGTCCAGAGTTTGATCAGCAGTACATGGACTGGGCGATACTCTCTACGGTGGTCTCAGATTCCTTTGGCATGACCTCATTGAAGACCCAGGGAGTTCATCCGGCTTTGTTGAGGTCCCGTTTTGCCCAGGGTAGGGTTGTGACCTCAGCGCTGATGCGTTCGTGGGGGCAGGAGTCCGATGAGTGTTGGAACTTGTCATGAAGGGATGATATTTCCCTCCTGCGATCGCAACCCTACCCGATTCGGAGAGCATAAGAACCCCATCAGCGGCGGTTGAACCAAACTTTAATTATAATCCAGGCTTTAACAAAAATATCACCGGACTCAGCCCTGATATGAAGCGCTTCTTCTCATTCTCGAATTGGGCTACCGACTTCCCAGAGAATGATTGAGAGTAAGTATTCTGGGTCTCTATAAAACTTGGGATTGGATTTTCATCCAATCCCTTGGTTATTAACGTTCTATTTTCTATAATTGAGCAGGTCAGTCAAAACAATTTCTCCCTTATTTCGGAGTCTCCCTGGTCTTCTCTCCCTAGGGGTTCCCCCACCCAACCGCCGACAACTTCATCAAAGAATCCGGGTTGCCATTCTGATGGGTTTGGGGGGTTTGCTAACTCGCTTTTGGGCAAAAGTTCCCAGATCACAATGGCCTCCAATTCCTGATTTTGATATTCCGGTGGCAACGGGACTCGCAACACCCCATCCGCTCCTACGGTGGTTTTCAAGTGAATGCTCTGCATGATATTTTCCTCTTAGATATATCGCACTTGATTTTCCATTTCATCGGCTGTAACTTCGTTCAAAATTACTAGAAGTCGCTGGACGATTTGTGGAGGTGGACGGCGCACGGCAAAAATCATCCCATAGTGAATTTGTTCAGAGGAAAAATATGCCTGGGCGAGTTCCTCAAAATCAACTCGGTTATGGGTGAGTAACACCCTCTGTTGACTTACGGCATAGGCAAGTTGTTCAGGATCACTACTGTGAAGGGTTCCCGCGTCCCGCGCCGTTATGACATCAAACCCTTTGACTTTGAGCAAGTCTGCCACCAGGACGTTCACATCTTCATCCAGATAGAGACGGATAAATACATCAGTCATAGCCCTTTCACCAATGGATCGATTAATTCATCGGGGATGCGATTGCGCTCAATATACTGGTGAATCTCTTCCTGGTTGTCGCTGTAGTAGCTCAAGGCATCAAAGACCTGGGCTAGGGTTAGATGGGGCATTCCGATGGGAATTTCTTCCGGCAGAACTCCCATGCGCCAGGTTTCCACAATGGCTCTAACTGGGGTGCGAGTGCCTTTGATAATGGGTTCGCCCCCCAAGATTTCATCATCTCTGACAATATAACGATTTTCTGTTGCTTTAACCATTTCTGTTGCTCCTAATATCAAGTCCGAAAGATTAACCTAAAAAGTCCTTTCCTCCTCTTCTCCCCCTTCCCTCGCAGGGAAGGGGGTTGGGGGGTTAGGTCCCACGGTTTATCCCCTACCCCTGAAAAGCCCGATCGCCTCTCTAGGAATTGGAATAACCAGGGGATGACACCGCCTTGTCCCCTCCCGAATGTTTACTCAAAAAAGTCGATCGCAATTTGATCGCCCACTTGTATCCCCAGTTCCGCAGCGCGTCCTCCCCCCAGTTCCAGCACATACTCAACCGGGGTATTGGGCGGTCCGTAGAAGGGACAGGGGTCGGTGGTACAGGGGGGAACATCGGCTGCGATCGCCAGGACTTCTCCATCCCGCAAAAATATCATATCCAGGTTAATCTCGACGTTTTTCATCCAAAAGGTGACGGGTCTGGGGGGATTAAAGGGAAACAACATCCCCCGATTGGGCGCAATCTCACTTCGGTGCATCAGGCCGATCGCCTGTTGTTGTGGCGTGGTTGCCACTTCCAATTCAATGATTTGGTCGCCGATGGTTGCTTGTGCGGTAATGGGCAAATCTTGTCCCCTCTCTATTTGGACTCTTGGTGAGAAAGACACGCTCTCCCCCTGGGGTTGGGCGGTGGCAGAGGGGGGTAACCCCGAAGGTGCACAACCCAATAAAAACAGGCTGAGACTGGTGACAATCAACTGGGCTAAACTCTTCATTATGCTACGGCTTAACGGTTACTGCTTTGATTCAATTTGAGAGCGAATAGTTGCGATCGCCGATCCACAAATTCACCGGGACGGCCTTTCCTCGCGGATTCACTTTGAGCTGGATCATTAAGGGTTCGAGTTGTTCCTCCTGGTCGGTCAAATCTAAGGTTTGCAAAATTTCCTCCCGTTGCGATCGCATGAGGTAAAATTTTTCTCCCTCATACTCCACCAAGTCTTCTGAGGATTTCCCCTTAATCATCACTTGCTTTTCCCCTAATTCCATCGGGCGATCGCCACTTAACCCCACCGCGACCCAAGGCGTTGGCACTTCCCCGGTTTCTTCCGTTGTCGGCGGTTCCAAAATGACATAGAGGGTCAAATCGGGGTCTAACAATTTGGCGTTGGGGTTACACTGATTTTTCTTCCGATTTCGGGGTTGGTTATTCTTGGGACAAGGCACAGGAGTTCCCGGCAGTTCTTCCCATCCGGGAACTTCTTCTAATTTTTTGAAGCTGGAAATGTTATAACTAACCTGATTGGAAGAATTCCTAATAAATTTACTCAAATTAACAGGTTCAGTTTCTAAGGTGACTAATTTCCCATTTCCTTCGGTATGAACGGCAAAAAATGCCCCGGTCAGCATGGCAGCAGTTTGAATGAACAGAGGAATTAAAAATCGACCCACCACTAAGCTGGGTTTGATTTTTTTTAGAAAAGAAGGCTGCTCGTTTTGCATAATTTAGAAGAATCCCCCGCTTCATCATTTCGGGGTCAGGGGGAAATTATAATTGACGAAAGAATGTTGATTTTAAATCCAAAATGGGAGTATCTCAATTTTGCCTAAAAACCAGTCTGACCTCTCCGGTGGCCCTCCCCTAAAAGGAGAGGGAGAATAAGGAATTTTTTTGATTGCTGGAGAGGAGAATAAATCTCTTTCTCCCCCTTCCCTCAGAGGGAAGGGGGCTGGGGGGTTAGGTCTCTTTTCAAAGCGGGCAATTCATGCTCAAATCAAGTCTTCCGGTTCAATAGGTTTAATCCGACTGCCGACGGCGAGGCCAATGGCAATGGTAGCCATTCCAAAGAGAACAAAGACGATGGATTTCAAGACTAATCCGGTTTCATACTCTAGGACTCGGGTGAGAATTTGTAAGGTTAATAATAGCGTACCCCACCAAAAAATCCGCCGATCGCCTTGGGTGAGACCCTGACGCATCAATCCGTATGCTAACAAAAAGAGCAGGATGTTAAAAAGTAAAGGACCCAGCAGGGGTAAAGGTTGGATGCCAAAATGCCAGAACAGCATCCCTGTGGCGATCGCAATCATGAGGCCGATCGCATGATTCAAGTAAGCATCGGGGGATGAAAAACGCCGGAAAGTATCCCGAGGGCTGCCAAAATGCCACGCTAAGGCCAACCAACTTCCGAGGACGATTAGCACATCGAGGAGGTAGGCAAACCCTTGTTGAAGGGGAATTTCAGCAATGGTCGGGTCCCAGGGCGCGAGGGGGGAAGCTGAGGACCAAAACCAATGAAAGGAGATGACATAAAACGAGAGGGCGAGAAAGATTAGGGCAAAGGTGCGGGCGACGGGTCTAAATCGGGGGAGTTCTTCGCCGCCCTCAAATAGGGAGGTGACTTGCCAGGGTTTATCATCATAACTCCACAGGAGGGCCGGGGGTAGGGCATAGGCGATCGCCAGCATCCAATGATTCGGCACATTCAGCAGACTAAACCCCACAATCAGATTGACTTGTACCGACTGAATCAGGACCAAGGTTGCCAATCCAAAAATCCAGGGCGATCGGCACCAGTATGCCAGGGGCACTAACAGGAAGGCGGAAATTAAGGGCAGATGGAGGACCACAGTCCGGATCCAAAACAATCCTTCTCCCTGATACACCTGAGCTAAACCGGGCCAGTATCCTACCCCAATTAATAGAGTGGCTAAAATTCCACAGCCGGTCAAACGCAAGCTGTAGGCCATGACCAGGACCGCCAATCCCCAAATTAACCAAAATTCTCCCCAAGACGGACTCATGAGGAAAATTTCCCCAATTAAGCTGATGTTTAAGCCGAGGAGGAGGGAACTTAGAAAGAATAATCCGTGGCCGGTGCGAGTTTGCCATCGAAGGAAGCGATGCGATCGCCCGAGGGGGTCGCCCCACAAATAGAAGGCGCACAGATTCACGGCGATGAAGACTCCCACGAGGACGCCGGTTTTGAGTTCCCGGGACCAGACATCCCAATTGGCTTGGACGAGGGCGATCGCCCCGCTACTGATCAGCATTGCGCCCAACCCCACCAGGATGGCAATAAACCGAGTCAGATTCGGGCGATCGAGGGTTTCAAACCCATAGCGACGGGACAATTCTTGATAGTGATCCTCGGAAATCAAGCCCTCCATCGTCCATGAACGAGCCTCTGTGCGTAATTGGCGGCGAAACTTTTCCGAAACCATGCAGGGAAAGGATAAAAAATGACAGCGTTGAAGGGCAAAAAACCGCTGGGTGAGGGGCGTCAGTCCCCCGGGCGGGGGCTGGGACCCGGGTATTCAGTTCACAAGAGGTCAAGGACCTCAACTTTCGTCCAGGGGTAGGGCTGGGATGAGGGGGAGGGGTTTACTTAGATTCGGGGTCGAGTTGGGATCTGCCGTTACGAACGACGCGCAACATTTCTGAGAGTTGACTTTCCAGGTTGTAGAGGACGCGATCGGCATAATCATCCGCCCCTTTTTCGATCGCCTCCGCTTCAGCGATCGCCCGGGACCTCATCTCCTCTAGCTCCTCCATCGCTTGCCGTCGCAACCGTTCGATTTCCGAAATGGTCTGTTCCTGGGCGGATTCGCAATCAAGCTGAACCTGTTGGCGCAGATGGTCTGATTCTAACTTTGCCTGTCGGACAATCCCCATTTCATCGAGAATTTGGGCCGCCCTTTGCTCGGCAGCTTCCAAAATTTCCTGGGCATATTGTTCGGCTTGGACAATGATTTCGTCCTTGTGGCGGATGATTTCCTCTACTTCCTCAAAGGCAGCAGGTAAATTCAGCCGCAAGAGATCGAGCTGCTCTAGCAACTGCTCCTCATCCACCAGGGTCCTTCCCGTAAACGGGATGCGCGGACTTTCGAGAATCATCTCCTCCAGTCGGTTTAGTTCCCTCTGGATATCTAGGAGTCCCTGCTCTGGCTCGGGAGATTCTTCTGGGAGACTCGATCTGTCGTCTGGGTCAATCCGGGCTGTGTCTTGGCGTAACATCGGTAGATATCAAGCGCAACGTGCTGGGGAACAAGGTGATCGATGGAGCCGCCAAATCGGGCAACTTCCTTTACTACACTACTGCTTAAAAAGCTGTATTCGTTGGAAGTTGCTAAAAAAACGGTCTCGATTTCAGTGGCTAGGGTTTTGTTAGTATGAGCCATTTGGAGTTCTAGCTCAAAGTCCGAGAGCACTCGCAGTCCCCTTAACAGGACACTCGCCCCTCGAATTCTGGCATAGTTCACCGTCAAGCCCTCAAAACAGTCTATTTCTAAATTAGACAAATGGGGGGTCGCAAGGCGAATCTGCTCTAAACGCTCTTGCACGGTAAACAGTGGAGTTTTATTGGGATTAATCACCACCGCTACAATCACCTGGTCAAACAGCTTACACCCTCGCTCTATGATGTCAAGGTGACCTAGGGTAATGGGATCAAAGCTGCCCGGATAAATTGCAATCACAAGGATTTAGTTAAGTTATCAGATTCGCTTAGGGACTTTAGAACTCAAGTAGGATAGCATTTCGATTCGGGCAAATGTGACGTTTGGACATCTGCTTTGTTGAAATGGCAACGGCTACTGCAACCCATCATACCACCTTTAGGATGACTGGCAACTCAAGTTTTTCCCTTGTTTATAGTTCGGGCTGATTTCTTCCCAGGGGACTGGTTATTTTTAGTGAAATTTTTTAGAAGATATCTGCTCATCCTGAACAGTTCACCTTCCTTGGATCAGATCCATAAATTCAAGGTCAAATCAACCCAAATATTTATGGGAGGACTTCCG
>NZ_JAMXOT010000476.1 GCF_024220515.1 Oscillatoria sp. HE19RPO | reverse complement strand
CGCAATGCTTGCGCCCCTGGGGCGCAAGCATTGCGCCCCTACACATACCTTCCTTTCATCAGTTGAACGGTTGGATGATTTATATTTTGCAATCCCCTATAGTACCCCCGGACTAGGACAAGAAACCAGGTTCCTTAACAAAAATGTGGATGATTAGCAACAGATTAGGACAGAAATCTGGTTTCTCACCTTTATAGTACCCCCGGACTAGGGATCTATTCCTCAACTCCTCCATCGAACTCAGTCTGTCTTCAACTAGAGATATTCTACGGACAACGCTGTCCGTAAACCCAACCAATGAATTAGCCCCTCACTGGACAGCGCTTCCTTCAACCTCATCGAATATCAGAAACCCGTTTTTAAAGCGCTTTTTTTGTTGGTTTCAAAGGCAGAGATTTCCGGGTGCTGTGCTGGAATAACAATTTTACTAACTGCTTCTTAAAAAGTCTGTATTTTCTATGTAAGATTACGGAAATAAAATAACTGTTTCTTAAAAAGGAAGCATTGTGTTTGTGTAAAATTACGGAAATCATCAGCGCTTCATTCATCTTGTTCAGATTTTTTTGAAAAAATCCCGAAAATAGGAGATGAGCTATTGACAGGGAAAACAGTGGCTCATATAATAATTATTTAGAAAGAGATAATTAAAAATTAGCTAAAAAATTAATAGTTTAAACCAGTCCATCAATCTCTGGAGTGGTTATTATTGCTGACTTTTCCATGATTTTTAGCTGATATCCAGGCCAGTTTGAACCCTTATCTGAATCTAGGGTTAGCCCTCGTCCAACCAAAGCCTTGCTGAACCCCAATTTCAGGGAGGTTATCGATAAAACCTGCATCTATTACTGAGGAATTGGTGACTCATGTTTAACTTATTTTCTGGTTTCAAAAAACGTTCCGAAGCGACTGGATTCAAACCGCAATCTAAACGGTATCAAGGTCCAGCAATGCGTCTGGAGACGATGAGAACCCCCACCGGAATAGTGCTTGATGACATCGAAAGCACAGAGGAGTCAGAATTCATTGAGGAACAGGATTTAGACTGGGATGTAACAGAAGAGGACGGCGAGGGTGCAGAGGAATTCTCTGGAGAGGAGTCCGATGGGGATGATGTAGAGGTTGTTGGAGAAGGCAGTACAGAAACAACCTTTGGGGATGAAGAGTTAGAGGAACTGCCATTTTTTGATTTAGAGGGGGAAGAGGCGATCGCCGACGGACCCAGTAGCGACAGTGAGATTGATGCTGTAACCGATATTACCGACAACTCGGATCCCACCCCTGAAGAGGTAGAGGATGTAGAGTTTATTGAAACTGACGGCGAAAGTGACGAGAATACCGGGGATGAAACGGCGATCGACCCCGAGGAAGAGGTCCTCAGCGAGACGGAAGAGGTAGAAGCAGAGGAAGAGTTTGAAACTGCTGCAACGGACGAAACTGAAATCGGGGAAGAGGATTTAGACCCGGCAACGAATGAAATTGAGACATCGGAAGAAACGGGGAATGACGAACTAGAGACAGTTGACAGTCAAACCGACGAAACCGATGCTGAGGATACCGAAACTGCCGAACCCGAGAACCTTGCCGAGGAAGAGAGTGAATCAGACGGCATTGCTGAAACCGAGAATAACAGCAGTAACGAAGAAATAGAAGAAACCGACGAACTCCTCGAAGAAACCGATACCGAAGAGAGTGAATTAGTCGCCGATGCCGACTTGAGCAATCTGCAACCGAAATTTGAGTCTGGTACCTTCACAGTTGGAAAAACCGGCAAAGTCGAAGTAGATTTGCTTTTTGATGGCGGTGCATATAAAGGACAAATTTCCATTGTCAGTTTATCGGGAATGGAAGGACTGGACCCCAGTTCAAGAGAGTTTGTTTTAGAAGCTATTTCTCGCGCTGCCAGTAATTCTGAACGGGGTTATATGGTCATTGATGACAACATCGAAGGCGCAAGATTTAGTGGACGCTTAGGGGAACACAATTATAATTCTGGGGAGTATCAAGGGGTAAAAACCTTTATGATGCGACCGGGAGATGAATTTTTCCTGATGTTAGTCCCCAATGGAACCGTACAGCAGGTGTTAGATAATCCCAATGCTGGCGGTGCATTGCGTCCATTATTTTCCCTAGCAACAGCCAATCCGAATGATGGCTATCACTTCGGACAAATTGCCGATATTACGGGAGATGGCAGTGCCTTTGCTTGGGAAGATATTCGAGTTGATGGAGGGAGCGATAAAGACTATAACGACATCGTTTTACAATTCCGAGGAGCCACAGGCAAAGCTGCCTTAATGGATGATATGGTCGCCGCAGGTAAAGATTGGCGCGGCACAGAATTGGGTCAGGAGTTGATTGAATATGTCACCTCGCAACAATTAGAAGAACCTATTTCTGAACAACCGGAAATTCCTGAAGAACCTATTTCTGAACAACCGGAAATTCCTGAAGAACCTGTAGTCGAAGAACCGGAAATTCCGGAAGAACCTGTTGCTGAACAGCCCTCAGAACCAGTTACTGAACAGCCCTCAGAACCAGTTGCTGAACAGCCCTCAGAACCAGAAACTCCTTCTGACCCGGAAGAACCTGTTGCTGAACAGCCCTCAGAACCAGAAACTCCCTCTGACCCGGAAGAACCTGTTGCTGAACAGCCGGAAGAACCTGTTGCCGAACAACCATCTGAACCTGTTGCCGAACAACCATCTGAACCTGTT
>NZ_JAMXOT010000181.1 GCF_024220515.1 Oscillatoria sp. HE19RPO | reverse complement strand
CCCCTCCCCTTGGCAAGGGGAGGGTTAGGGTGGGGTCCCCTCCCCCCGGGATGAAAAGCGTCTATTTCCTGTCTTAAATATTGGAGTGTTTCCCTCAACATTTGGACCCCCCCTAACCCGATGGCGTTGCTAAGGGGGGGTACCGGAATACCTCTTGTCCCCTCCCCTTGGCAAGGGGAGGGTTAGGGTGGGGTCCCCTCCCCCGGGAAAAAACCAGATGGGGGGGTAACAAGTATCGCGACTCAAGGGTAGAATTGGTCCGAGGGTTTGGTCCGGGCCGATCGCCTCATTCTATGCCTGTTTTTCCCTTTGATTTCTCGGGTTGAAGTTCATCCTAGGGATGCCCGGGTTAAAAACCCTTTCAACCGTAGGACAATCCGTTATAATCGATAGCGAGTTCAACCTGTATGGCGAGTAATATTTATTAATAGATTAGTTTTGTAGAAACCCACTAACCGGATTACTCCTTGGAGTAAAGCGCTCACAACGGGGAGTTTGAGCCAGTCGGTTAAGGGCTGATCAGGTAAGGTAGGGAATTAAACTAACGCGATCGCCCACCGAGGAATTCTGTCTCTACCACTCCGATGGGGATTCTCCACCGGATTTCATCAAACTGCCAGCGTAAGGCTCGAACCATCTACATTGAATCCATTCAAACTTTGGTACTGAATAACACATGACTGAATCCAGTATAGGCGCTCAAAAGAGACTTCTGCTGATTGACGATGACCCCAACTTAATCCTGTTAGTTAAAGACTATCTGGAATTTCGGGGGTACGAGGTCACCACCGCCGAAAATGGCCGCGAAGCCCTCGAAATTTTAGAAAAAGAAATGCCCGACATGATTATCTGCGATGTCATGATGCCAGAAATGGATGGCTATGCCTTTGTGGAACAGGTTAGAAAAGACCCCCGCACGAATTGGATTCCGGTCCTGTTTCTTTCCGCCAAGGGTCAAAGTCAAGATCGGGTCAAAGGCTTGAATACTGGGGCTGATGTCTATATGGTCAAGCCCTTTGAACCGGAAGAACTGGTTTCTCAGGTGGAAGCGTCCCTCAAGCAAGCGGGGAGATTGCTTCAGCATCAACTCAAATTGGGGACGAATGGGCCGAAAATTCAAGTTCCCTTTGATGTGGAACTGACGCCTACGGAAATGAAGGTGGTGCAGTTTGTCGCCCGGGGGATGGCTAATCGGGAAATTGCTGAGGCGATGAAAGTCTCTCAGCGCACCATTGAAAGTCATGTTTCCAATATGCTGGCAAAAACGGATCTGCATAACCGGACCGAGTTAGCAAGGTGGGCCATTGAAAGTAAAATGGCCTAGGGCTTGGGTCCAGATCACAGAAGATAAACCGGGTTTTGTGACCTCATCTTGACTCAGCAATCAACGTTCTTAGGGCCAGAAACCCGGTTTCTTGTCCCCGGGTTGGAATCCCGAAGCGATCGCCCTAGGGCTTGATGATTCTCCACTTTAACGGGCCCGCAGGGATCAGCGGCACCCCCATCGATTCTCCCAAAATCAGGGTTCTTTCAGGCTGCTAGGACGGGTCGGGATTGCTGCTAATTCCTGACAATCGAGCAGCGGATGTTCTGGAACTAGACGCAGCAACAAGGCGGCTACTGGGGCTATTCAGAGGCAGTCGCCCCCTCCTGTTTGAAATTGGTCAATCCGGAACTCAGTTTTAGCGGTAAAGTGATAAAGAAGGATTTGGGCCTCCCCGAATTCCTCAAGTTGTTAATGAGATACGGACTCCACTCAATCAGTAACCGGAGGTGATAGGGCCAAACTCAACCCAGCATATATTTATTTAATCCCACATCAGAAAAAATATCCATATCGCGATTTTATAACGGGCAATGCAGTAGAATGATGCTATTTCCTAAACAGACTTATGATAGAAAAAACTCTAACCTATTCACAACTACTGTCTTAAGCATTCAAACTTCTTAGTTCGACCCGTTTTAACCCTTGATGGGTAGCGCAAAAAATACGGTATTACCTAGATTGGCGTGGGACTCTCATATCGGAATCACTGCTGAAGATTAACAGGAGTACCAAAGCTCACCAACCCCCAGCATTCAGGATGAAACGTCCTGAACAGTCAATTGTTGGCTCAGGGGATTCCGTCTGGTTCGCTAATGTTAGCCAACCAACGCTCTGCTCTTTTGGTAACCCCATTCAAAGCGGTTTATTTTGATAAACCGACAGGGATTCACATTTCATGGTTAATTATTTTCTACTAATATTAGGTCTAAGTTTCTATGGGTTTTTTAATGAACCGTCTGTCTATTTTTGTAGACGGGAACAATATGTTCTACGCTCAACAAAAGAATGGTTGGTTTTTCGATCCCAGAAGGGTGCTAGAATATTTTACCCAAGAGCAGCCTGGGATTATGTTAATTAATGCCTTCTGGTACACCGGACTCAAAGATCCGCAGGACCAACGGGGTTTTAGAGATGCACTGATTAGTTTGGGATATACTGTTCGCACCAAAATTCTCAAAGAATATTATGACGACACCTCGGGCCGCTATTCTCAAAAAGCTAATTTAGACATAGAAATTGTCGTCGATATGTTTAATACCGTAGAACAGTATGACCGCGTGGTGCTCTTTAGTGGGGATGGAGATTTCGAGCGGGCGATCGAACTATTACGCTCTAAAAATACTCATATCACCGTGGTTTCAACGGAAGGAATGATTGCCCGAGAGTTGAGAAATGCCACCGATCGCTATATTGACTTGAATGATATTCGCGACCACATAGAGAAAATCGATTATTAGAAGTCAGAAGTCTAAATGGGCGGTTAGAATCAGAATATGGCAGTGCAACAAACGCACCCCTAACCGCCCGCTTTCGTTGTCAACGGACAAACATTAGCTCAACATGGACTAGGAGGTACATTCCATGACAACTCAACCCGATCGCATCATTATTTTTGACACGACCCTGCGCGATGGTGAACAATCGCCAGGGGCCAGTCTGAATGGAGAGGAAAAACTGACCATAGCGCGGCAGTTAGCGCGACTGGGTGTGGATGTCATCGAAGCTGGATTTCCCTACGCCAGTCCCGGAGACTTTGAAGCGGTTCAAAAAATCGCCGAATTGGTCGGGGTCGAAGGAGGCCCCACAATTTGCGGATTAGCGCGGGCGACTCGCGCAGACATTGAGGCGGCAGGAAAGGCCCTCAAACCCGCTGCCAAAGCACGAATTCACACCTTTATCGCCACCTCGGATATTCATTTAGAGTACAAACTCAAAAAGACTCGTCCTGAAGTCTTGGCGATCGCTGAGGAAATGGTCGCCTATGCCAAGTCTTTTGTGGATGATGTGGAATTCTCCCCCGAAGATGCGGGACGTTCGGATCCTGAATTTCTGTATGAGGTTTTGACCAAGGCGATCGCCGCTGGGGCCACCACCATTAATATCCCCGATACCGTCGGATACACCACCCCGGGAGAATTTGGTGCAATCATTCGCGGTATCAAAGAAAATGTCCCCAACATTGATGATGCTATCATCTCCGTTCATGGTCATAATGACCTCGGTTTGGCCGTTGCCAACTTCCTAGAAGCGGTCAAAAATGGGGCACGACAACTGGAATGTACCATTAATGGCATTGGTGAACGAGCAGGAAATGCGGCCCTAGAAGAATTAGTCATGGCCTTGCACGTCCGTCGTCAGTATTTTAATCCGTTCCTCGGGCGTCCGGTGGATTCTCAAGAATCGTTGACCAATATTGACACGCGACAAATCTACAAAACCTCGCGGTTGGTGTCGAATCTCACCGGGATGTTTGTGCAACCGAATAAGGCGATCGTCGGTGCCAATGCCTTCGCCCACGAGTCGGGAATTCACCAAGATGGGGTGCTCAAGCATAAGCAAACCTATGAGATTATGGATGCCCAATCCATTGGGTTGACCGACAATCAAATTGTGTTAGGTAAATTGTCGGGCCGTCATGCGTTTGCGAGTCGCTTGAAAGAGTTAGGATTTGACCTCTCGGATACAGAGTTAAATAATGCTTTTCTCAAGTTTAAGACGGTAGCGGACAAGAAGAAAGAGGTTACAGATTGGGACCTCGAATCGATTGTGAATGCGGAAATTCAGCAACCCCCGGAAATTTTCCGGTTGGAGTTGGTGCAGGTTTCCTGTGGCGATCGCGCCCGTCCGACGGCAACGGTAACCTTACGGACTCCGACAGGGGAAGAACTCACGGATGCGGCGATCGGGACTGGTCCTGTGGATGCGGTGTATAAAGCGATTAATCGGGTGGTGAATGTACCGAATCAGTTAATTGAGTTTTCGGTGCAATCGGTGACGGCAGGAATTGATGCGTTAGGAGAGGTAACGATTCGGTTGCGTCATGGCGATCGTATTTTCTCCGGCCATTCCGCAAATACCGATATCATTGTCGCCTCCGCTCACGCTTATGTCAATGCTCTAAATCGCTTGTATGCGTTTTTAGAGAAGCAGCAGGAAGCAACTCCAGAACCCGCAACCGCAACACTTTAACCTGAATTTCAGGAGTGCGGTAAGCGTTGGCGTAGCCTGTGCGTCAGCACTTAGCTATGCCGTAGACTTTGCATCTTGCTCCCTATTAAGTTAAGGGTTATTCCAGGAGGTTAATGCCCGGAAACGACTGAAGTCGTTACTACAAACGAAGAAATTTCTTTCTGCCGTTCGTAGTAACGACTTCAGTCGTTTCTTCCTACCGTTCGTAGTAACGACTTCAGTTGTTTCTTTCTGCCGTTCGTAGTAACGACTTCAGTCGTTTCTTTCTGCCGTTCGTAGTAACGACTTCAGTCGTTTCTTATGTTCGTAATTCAGTCCCATCCATCCTTCAGCCGTGAGGGTGATTGGGTAGCAGTGTATAGGAAGCGATGAAGGGTTTTGATTCATAATAATTGGGAAAATTATTTCTATTTTTTATAACAGTGAAGCAAGAAAATAGATGTTTTATTTCGCACATTTTCCTTGACCCTGTAAAAAACAAGCCTAAATCAAGGCTTCTTTCCCTCTCTTTATCCCAATAATTCATCCACAGCAATTTTAAATCCCTCCAGGACTACTTGAGTGCTAATACTATCGCCAGATTGAAAGGCGATCGTTTTATTCTCGGTCAGAATTAAAATTCGCCGTCCTTCGGGGAAAACTAGCCAGACTTCTTGACAATTTGAGTCTAAATATTCTTGAGCTTTTGCTAACAATTCCTCCGCCACATCGGTGGGAGAAGCAATCTCAGCCACTAATGGCGGACTTTGGGGTAAGGTTGGCTCATTTCTATAGCGTTCTAGCAGTTCTGGGGTCAAATAAGAAACATCAGGTCGGCGTCCCTGTTTTTGGGTACGGCAAGGCATTTCTACATAAACCTCCCCTCCTTGTCCAGATTCGCTCTTATAATTTCCCCAGTAACGAGAGAGTCTCGATTGAATTTCGCTATGTCTGAGTGTCATTCCTGTTTTCTCCACCAGTTTCTCATCCACCCATTCCATGTTTTCAGGTGGATTTTTCATGAAGTCTTCTAGGGTGAACTGTTCAGTGTCGGTAGTCATTACCATAAGAACTTCCTAGGTATTAAATGGTCCTACTTTATCCGGTTTATAAAACACCTTTTCTCTTCTTAGCCCGCGCAGGCGGGCTTCGTTTGTGTAGCCCCACCCTTTAGGGTGCGGGCTTTCTTTTCTTAGCCCGCGCAGGCGGGCTTTGTTCGTATAGCCCCACCCTTTAGGGTGCGGGCTTTTTCGGATTGGGTATTAACTATGATAACATAATTTTCAACAATTGGATTCCCCTGAATCTCAATCTAACCTAATTCATCTAATTTACAGACGGAATGGGTTATAACTTCCGAATAGTGGCAATTAATCCCTGGCAAACTCCGGTTAAAAAGTCTAAGTCTAAGGTTTCTATTGTGTCGCTGGGTTGGTGATAATGGGGATTTCTGAGGTTAGCGGTATCAGTAATCATGATGGCGGGATATCCTAAATCCCAGAATGGAGCGTGGTCACTGCGTCGGGTATCGGGGACGATGTTGCCTTTTTTACCGGCGGGTAACCATTGGCAAGGGAGGCCAGTTTTTTTGATAATTCGGCTGATTCTAATTAGGTCGATTAGGGTGGAAATGTTGCCGATTAAAGCGATATAATTTCCCTGATTGGGGTAGATATATTGTAATCCTGGGGGATACTGTTGGGAATGGGGTTGAGGATTACAGTAGCCCAGCATTTCTAGGGAAATCATGAGGCGAAGAGGTTCGCGTTTGGCGGCGAGTTCGGTGGCGTAGGCGGTACTGCCGCATAAGCCATATTCTTCCATATCAAAGGCGATGAGGCGGAGGGGATAGCGGGGGGTTTCGGTGGCGAAGATGCGGGCTATTTCTAGTAAGACTGCTATGCCGGTGGCGTTGTCGTCGGCACCGGGGGAACCGGGTACGGCGTCATAATGTGCGCCGATTAAGATGGGGGGTTTGGGTTTGGTGGTGCGATCGCCTCCTGGAATATCTAACACTAAGTTTTCATGGGTTCTGCCACTGATTTCAAAGGAGTGAGTTTCTACAATGCCATATTGTTGGAACTGTTGACGGATGTATTCTCGAACATAGAAATAGCCGCCAGTGGCAAAGTAAGGGTCGCGACTGCGAACAACTTGGACAAGATGGGATTGCAAGTTCGCTTTCAACTTTTGGGTTGTCTCTTCCGGGGGATAATTCTCCTGCATAATTAGTCTATTCCTTTAAAAATAATCAGCAGTTACCGGATCGAGAGTCCGGTGTTTGTTGGCAACTGCTCTAAGTTACGAGTTTTCTTCAAAAAATACCCCATGAGCAACGATCGCCGCTTGAGTGCGATCGCGCAGATTCAACCGATTTAAAATATGAGTCACATGATTTTTCACCGTTCCCTCGGTAATATACAATTCCTTCGCAATTTCCCGATTACTCGCACCTTGAGCAATGAACCGCAACACTTCCAATTCCCTCGGGGTCAATTCTTGCCATCCCATCGGGACATTCGGTTTGCGAAGGGGTGTTGTCTGGACTTTTGCCATCACTTTGGTGACTAAACCAGGTCCAATTTGAGTATAGCCCTTGTGAACCGTGCGAATGGCATGGGCTAACTCTTCTGATGGGGTATCTTTGAGTAAGTATCCCCGGGCACCTCCGCGCAGCGCCTCTGCCACCGACTCATCATCATCCACCGTGGTGAGCACCAAGACTTTCACCTCGGGAAATTGCTGGCAGATTGCCTGGGTTGCCTGCACCCCATCCATCACTGGCATATAGATATCCATCAGCACCACATCCGGTTGGAGATGCTTCACCTGTTCGATCGCGAGTTGTCCATTTTCCGCTTCTCCCACCACTTGCAAATCCGTTTCTGCTTCCAGTAATGCCATCAACCCCCGACGAATCAGATTCTGATCGTCTACCAATAAAATGCGAATCATTGGGACCCCTTCACAAATGCACATATCAGCCGTAATCCGACAACCCGTCCCTTCCGTTGGAGGCGAAGGACTTCATAAAGGGGGTAGACGGAAAACAGGCATTTAGCCGATATTACGATGAAATCAGGGATTTCATCGAGGCGATCGCACCCCCGGAATTCTCGCGATCGCCAAAAATATTCCCCTCTCTTCCTCCAGGTAGCACCCTATTCCCCCTGTCGCCGTTCCGGTTTTGATCAAGCAGGGTAAGCACTTGAGTTGATTCATGGCAACAGGCAAAAGGGTGAGTACCTCCGGAGATTATGACTAAAGTCATTGTTTGCCTTCGCACTTTTGTCATAGAAGAAGTTGTGCCTTTTGCCGGATGCTGTTTCTCCCCGGCTTTTCTACAATAGAGAAAACAGTCAATCAGTTGCTTGATTATCTCCCCTTATAGGTTATGATATTACACCCGTGATGCCCTGTTTATCCCCCTATCCTCAATCCGTTCCGGTTTGAGGATGGAGCAAACTCTCAAGCAGCTACTCCCCCGATAAAAAGGGGATTTAGGGGAGAGGCTTCCCACCTTTGCTAAACCCATTCGCGCTCCATCTAACCGTCCCTGAATTCGTGAAAAACAGGAATTCAATCGGTGCAATTCCCTGGAAAGGAAAGGGTGGAGACTTGAAGGGTGGGGTGAGCGGAACTCACTGGCTCGATTCTGATTCGAGGAAACTTGTAAGATAAAATAGATCGCGTTCCTATTCAGTCAATCTTTGAAACCCAGTATATAGAAAGGTCATTATGAGTACGGTATTGATTGTGGACGATAGTGCTACAGCGCGGGAAATGCTCTCCTCTATCCTCCAAAAGGTTGGAATGAGGGTCATTGAAGCCCGGGATGGGGTCGAGGCTCAACAAAAAATTGTAGATTGTCCTCCGGATATTGTGGTATTAGATATCATTATGCCTCGGATGAATGGGTATGATTTATGCCGGTGGCTGAAAAAAACTCCGAATGGTCAAAATATTCCGGTGTTGATGTGTTCGAGTAAGGCGGAACAGTTTGACCGATATTGGGGGATTAAGCAAGGGGCCGATGCATATTTGGCTAAACCGTTTCATCCCTCTGAGTTGATTGAAACGGTGAAAAATTTATTGCGTTCTCTGGCTTAATTGGTCATTGGTCATTGGTCATTGGTCATTGGTTGTTGGTCATTGGTTGTTGGTCATTGGTTGTTAGTCATTTGTGGGGTTGAATACTTATGACAAACAAACCACAAATGACAAATGACAATTGACAATTGACAAATGACAAATGACCACAAACTATTTGGTGTCTTGTTCATCTTTCATTTCCATGAGGATAACGGAATAGGAAATGAGTTCATCGACTCCGGTAAAGGTAACTCCTCCTAAAAACATTAACATTCCTAGGACAAAGAGGGAGAGGGGGAAATCCTGGGATACCGGATTTTCTAACAAATAATCTAAACCGATCGCCAAGGAACTGAGAATAAATAAGGTGGCAGCAATAATATTGCAAAACACTGAATTTCTAACATATTTAGCGCGGCGAAGCAAGAATCTAAGTTGACTTCTGACACTCATTAATCGTAATTCTTCTTCCCGTTCTACTGCTTGATTATGGTTGATTTCTCGGGTCAGTTTTCGGCGTTCATCGGTTAGCAGTCGAATTCGACTCAAGAGGGAGGAGTGTCGAGCATTTAATCCCAAAAAAAAGAGAGAACTCGATGAAATCATGACTGCCGGTGCTACGAGTGCTTGGATGGATTCAGTTGCGGTTGATGGCATGAATCGTGACCTCTGGATTGAGTAACAAAGAAAATTTGTTTCTTAGTTTAAGCCGTTAGGGCTAAGATTAATTCGGCTAATTCTGGCGTGGTGCCGATGGGTTCAGCTAACTGGATTTGGAGTTCCGGTTGGCGTTGAGACTGTTCTCGGGCGATTTGGCCGATCGCATCGGTGATTCCTCCAGGAAATAAAAAGTAGGGGAGGATACCCAGATGCCGATGTCCCGCTTGAATTAACTGGTTCATCCTGTCTTCTAAATTAGGAGAAATGGACCAGTAGGCGGGGATTGCCTGGAGTCGATTTGCCATTTCCTCCACTACCTGATTACTCCCGGGACGCCGGGACCCGTGAGATAAGACAATCCACTGTCGATCGCCAGATTTGCTCTCTTGAAGGGGTTGAATTGCCGATTGTAATAAGTGGCTCAATCCGCTGATTTGACTGCCTAGATGCGGGCGTAAATCTAACTGAATCGTTGTGCCGAGGATTTGGTGAGCTTGGGCAATTTCTGCGGGAATATCTTCCATGACATGAACCCCTTCTAGGAGAAAGAGGGGTAAGATTTGGAGGCGATCGCAACCCACGGCACAGGCGCGACTGGCAAAATCAGTGATTTGTTGATGTAATGGCAAGGGATGTAATTCTAATTGTGCCGTTCCCACCATTGGCAAACGGGACTGACCCTGCTGTTCCTGCAAGCGATCGCGCAATAAACCGGCTAACCCTTGCATCGCGACTTCTGGACGAGGATCGCGACTGCCGTGGGAAACCAGTAAATAAGCGGAGGGGAATTTCAAAATTGTTTTATCCAAAGTATGCGATCGGGACTCGGTGCAAATATCATCAAATTATCATGACAGGGTTCCTCTGTTGAGCCGATTAACGCCCTGGAAAGCGGGAAGGGAGTCTCCCTTTCCAGGAAACCGGGGGCAAATTAGTACCGTGGCACCGTGGGATCTACCAGTTGGGAATAGGCATCGATGCCGCCACTAATATTTTTAACCTGAGTGAATCCCTGGGTTTGTAACCACTGGCACATCTGAGCCGATCGGATACCGTGATGGCATAAAACTAGGGTTTCCTTCTCCGGATCCAACTGGGTGTAAATCTCCCCGGACCATTGGGAAAACTGACTCAGGGGAAGGATGCTAAACCCAGCAAGCGCCGCGATTTCCACCTCGTGGGGTTCGCGGACATCAATCAGTTGCAAATCCGAGGGTGCGCTGGCAAGGCGATCGGCGAGTTCTTGAACCGAAATTTGAGCGAGGGTGGGACGAGGATTCGATTGAGCCATGAGATCTATAGAGTCTGTAACAGACTGACTAAACAACGTTCTCACTCAAATTGTGCCTTGTTTGGGTGGGATTTGGCTACAATCCCTGAGTTATCCTCGTTCCCAGGCTCTGCGATGGGAATACTCCTGATGAGGCTCTGCCTCCTGTCCGACACCGGAATAAAACTTAACTCAACAACCCCTTATCCTGGGGACGATCCTCTCTCATCGGTGGCATCGCACTGTTCCAATTTAGCTGCGATCGCCCCAGCGTGTCGCCACCATTTGGAACCTGCGGACCAACTGCGGGACGGTAAATGACCAATCGGTGCTTTCAAATTAAATTGAATCCCTTCGTAGGGAACTGATGGATTGTAGGTTTTCCACCCAATGCGATCGCAAAATGCCCCATAATCTTTCCCCACCCCTTCATAAATTCGCGATTGGATACTAAACCCAAATCTTGCATCACTATAGTTCACCCACAACAGATCAATCATCTGCAAATCTTCACAGGGCATTTTCGCAATATCATCTTCAAATAAATAACCTCTCGGATATTTACCCGCAGCCCGACATAACAAGGTCCGGGTTTCTTCATCGGCTTGTTTCCACTTTTTAGCTGCCAATAAATCTCGCAATCGGCTATAATCAATGCCGAGGCTTGAAGTGAGAATATCCGGTTCACGCACTGGAGTGGAAGACGGGACTACTCCAGACCAAAACTGACCCAAAGCATCCCGCCAACGGGTTGTCCGGGGTGGAACTGGTGCAGCTTGGGACGGAACGGGCGATTGTTTACGAGCCTTGACCGAGGAAACTCGCTTTTGCGGGGGAGTTGGAGATGGCGATACCGCAAGTGAGGCTTCTGGAGTCGGATTCAGGTCTCGCAGCACTTCCCCAGCCGACTGATAGCGCTTTGTAAGACCATTTTCCACCAACTTATCCAATACCCGCCCTAAATCTGCACTGACGAGTTTATCGGTCCGGACAAAATCCCGCCACCGCCAACGGTCCTGGTTGGCATCGTATAAATTTCCCGGAGACATTCCTGTGAGTAAATGCAGGCAAGTCACCCCTAAACTATACAAATCCGTGGCGGGAACGACCTTGCCTCGGGTTTGTTCCGGGGCCATATACTCGGGCGACCCAATAATTGTCCCAGTTTGCATCATCGCCGTCGCACTTAAGAGCTTGGCAATGCCAAAATCAATGAGCACAATTTGCCCCGCTTGTTGCTCGGTGAAAGAAGGCCGATCGCTCCCGATGCGGCGAATGATATTAGCCGGTTTGATATCTCGGTGGACAATCTGGCGATCGTGAATAAAACTTAGAATCGGGAGTAAATCATTCAGCAATGCTCGAATTTCGGCTTCCTGATAAGCCCCCTTTTGCTTCAGTTCCGAGGAGAGAGTCGGTCCCTCGATAAACTCCTGAACCAGATACAGCCGTTGATTTTGCTCAAAATGGGCCAAGAGGGAGGGGATTTGGGGATGATGCCCGAGATCGTCTAAGCGCACTGCCTCGTGATAGAAGAGGTCTTTCACCTTATGGATGTGCTGGGTTTCCCCTTTCTGAAAAAACAGTTGTTTGACGACACATTTGGGTTTAGAGGGGATATCTTCATCCACCGCCAAAAAGGTCCGACCAAATCCCCCCTGTCCTAGGGCCTGAATCGGTCGGTAGCGAGCTTTTAGGATTAATTTACTGCCACAGCTTTGGCAAATTTTTGCCGAGTCAGGATTTTGGGGTTGGGCGCATCCGGGAATAACGCAGTAGCTCATGACTTTGACCAGGGCGCGATCGGGTAAAGTTAGACTCCACAGGGTGTCATTCCCGGTATAACATGGTCTTGAGGATTTACCCCCAAATTCTGCTACTGTTTTTTATATTCGTAGGTGTAGAAGCTCTGGAAGGCCCCTACGGTTTCAAACTGATAAGCCGGAATTAAGGGCAGGGGTAAAGACAGGTCCGTTTTATAAACGCTCCACAACAGAAAGTTTTGTCGCTGAGTATTGCGCCGGATGATGTCCTCAATGTCACTCTGGACGGATCCAATCGCTGCCACACAGGACCCCTTGGCAATGGGTAATCTGTCACAGGCATTTTCTTGGGCATACTCCATCAGTCGTTGACTGGCATAGTCGTGATAAGACTCAGGACCCGGGTTGGTAGCTGCCATTGCTACGCCCAATCCAACTAATACTGTACCCGTGACCGCCGCGATCGCATTCATTTTTTTCATCGGAACTCAACGTACCCATTTCTTTGTTTAGACTTCCCCATTCCCCCCCTGAGTTCAGCACCCCTTTCCTGCTATTTTTCAAAATTTTTGATTTTTTTTTGAAAAAGGGTAGATCAAATCCAGAAGGGTGTGTTATAGTAAAAAACGTGGTGGCGGGCGTAGCCAAGTGGTTAAGGCAGTGGATTGTGATTCCACCATTCGCCGGTTCAATCCCGGTCGTTCGCCCTCAGATTAAGTCAGGTAGGCAGCAGTGCTGTCTGCCTGACTTCTCTTATTTTAGTCGAATTTTAGATCGGGGGTTTTCCAAACCGGGAGAAATTCCCTCAAGAATAGGGACTTAACCTGGAATGATGGCAATTAGAGAAATTAATTTAGAAGTCAATGAGGTGACCGATCGCCTCGATCGCTATTTGGCGTCCCACTTACAGGACCTGTCCCGCTCCCGAATACAGCAATTGATATCACAAAATTGCGTAAAAGTCAATGGGCAGGTTTGCACCTCGAAAAAGATCCTCGTGGAAACTGGCGATCGCCTCTGCATCGAGATTCCCCCAGCAGAACCCTTGGAAATCGGCGCAACCGAGATTCCCTTGGATATTCTCTATGAAGATGACTGCCTGATTATCATCAATAAACCCGCCGGTTTAGTGGTTCATCCGGCACCGGGACATTCCGATGATACCTTGGTCAATGCCTTGTTAGCGCACTGTGAGAACTTGTCCGGGATTGGTGGCGTACAGCGTCCGGGGATTGTTCATCGCTTGGATAAAGATACCAGTGGGGCGATCGTTGTCGCTAAAACCGATCGCGCTCATCAACATCTACAAGGTCAAATTCAAGCCAAAACCGCCCGTCGCGACTATCTCGGGATTATTTATGGAGTCCCGAAAACCGAAAGCGGAATTATTGATGCACCGATCGCCAGACATCCCCACGATCGCAAGAAAATGGCGATCGTTCCTGTAGAAAAAGGCGGCAGACTGGCGGTAACCCATTGGCAGATTAAAGAACGCTTGGGGAATTATACGTTAATTCATTTTCAACTCGAAACCGGACGAACTCATCAAATCCGCCTCCATAGTGCATACATCGGACATCCCATCGTCGGTGATCCCGTATATTCCAGTGGGCGATCGCTGGGGGTGAATCTGCCAGGACAAGCGCTACACGCCTGGAGTTTGACCCTAGAACATCCCGAAACTGGGGAAACCCTTCAGGCGATCGCCCCCTTGCCGGATTATTTTCATAAGTTGTTGGACGTTCTGCGACGGCGATCGAACTAAGGTGATCATCCCGCAAAAGGATTCCAGAAACTACGCAATTTTTACTACTAAACGCTAAATAAATGTAGAGGCGATTCGCGAATCGCCTCTACATTTATTTAGCGCAAAAATCCCGTTTCTTGCTTCAAACTTGATGATGGAGAGTGGTTTTAGAGTGCGCCAACCTTTTTTAAAGCTAACTCAGCCGCCCGTTTTTCCGCCTCTTTTTTACTGCGTCCTTTACCTACTCCATACACTTCATTTCCCACCTTCACCTCCACCGTAAAATCCGGTGCATGATCCGGTCCCGATTGGGCGATCGTTTCATATTTGGGTTGAGTGGGACCGAGATTTCCTTGAACCCATTCTTGAAAGCGATTTTTAGCATCTAAGAGAATACTAGATTCAGCCGTCAACTTGCGATCGAGCAACCCTTCCGCCGCCGATTCAAATAAAGGTTCGACAAAATTGCGCACCGCTTCAATCCCGGAATCTAAGAAATATGCACCGATAATGGCTTCAAACGTATCACTCAACAACGAATCATTTTTGCGAGCTTTATCTTTAATTGCACCTTTCCCCAACTTCATTTTTTTACCCACCTCCAAATAATTGGCAAAATCAGCCAGTTGGGTTTCATCCACCAGGGCCGATCGCAATCGAGTCAATTGGGATTCATTCAAATTCGGATACAGCCGGTAAAGAAAATGGCTACTCAGAAAATTGAGAACCGAATCGCCTAAAAACTCCAGGGTTTCATTATTCTGACCCACTTCAGGATTTTCATTGGCATAAGACCGATGAATTAAAG
Source organism: Oscillatoria sp. HE19RPO (assembly GCF_024220515.1). GTDB lineage: Bacteria > Cyanobacteriota > Cyanobacteriia > Cyanobacteriales > Laspinemataceae > Laspinema. Next base: position 3,442 of record NZ_JAMXOT010000181.1, on the reverse strand, counting down.
CCAAATTCAGCAAAGCAGGGTCGCGAAAAGCAGGCAATCTGGGGATATCATCCAAACTTTCAATAATATGAGATTCATCCGCAACATCCAGAAGGTCTGGGCTGAATCCCCCCCGTTGGACAAAAACAATCACCTTTTTTTTTCGACTTTTTAAAACATGACCTAAACTCGTGAAATCTCCATCTCCCGAGACAATAATAAAAATTTCCGCCGAATCAGGTTCCACCGCATAATTGACACAATCGACAATTAACTTGTGGTCTACACTATTTCTTTCACCGGAAGGAACATCAACCTGTTTAAACCCCAGGTCAGTCAAATATTTGGCATGAGACCGGCTTTCATGTTTCCAATTAGAATAAGCATGGCACAACGCCAATTCTCCCTGGTTTGCTGAAAACTCCACCAAAAAATCGGCTCGTTCTGGACTGACTTTAACATTTTGACAATCCCAATACAGCGCGACTCGCTGAGAATTAGTATTAATCGTTGATTTGGACAATCCTTTTTTAGGAGGCATAAGCGTTAGAATTTTGTCTGGAATAGGTGTTGAAAGAGCCTATAAATCAGATCCAATGATTCAAGACTTTTAATCATTGGATTAACTCTGATTTTCAACTGAATTAGGTTGAATTTGTGGTGTAGTTACACAGTCTGATGAGAACAGATTTCCTCTATCCGCCTGGGATTTTGATTAGGGAACTCCAAAAAATAAAATAGCCCAAATCCTTCCCTAATAAGCAATTGTAGGGTGGGCATTGCCCACCGTAACTTACGGTGGGCAATGCCCACCCTACAATTGCTTTAACCACCGAAAAGGAATGATTTATTTTTTGGAATACCCTTATGTAACTACAGCACAGATCCAACAAGAGGGACAATGCAGTTGCACTGTTGGATTGGGAAGGGATGGGGTCAAATTGAGTGGCAACACCCGACGAGGGTTTAAACCGCCGCCGGTTGTTGCCGACGATCCGGCAGAAGTTTGAACCTCCGACAGACTGCTGGGGATCTGATATCTTAGATGGGGTATTGCTTCCCGTCCAAGGCGCTTCAACCTTTGAGCGATATTCCCCTTGTCTTTGCTGAGGATTCCCCCAATAGAGTTTACCCATAAATCTAAGGACCCCATTATGACAAATCATCTGGCCCAGACTCAAAGTTTGTATCTTCGCAAACACGCGGAGAACCCGATCGATTGGTGGCCCTGGTGTGACGAAGCATTAGCAACCGCCAAGGCACAGAATAAACCAATTTTTCTGTCCATTGGTTATTCCAGTTGCCACTGGTGTACCGTCATGGAAGGAGAAGCGTTCTCCAATGAGGCGATCGCCTCCTATATGAACGCCAACTTTCTGCCGATTAAAGTCGATCGCGAGGAACGACCCGATATCGACAGCATCTATATGCAAGCCTTGCAAATGATGACCGGCCAAGGCGGTTGGCCCTTAAATATTTTTCTCACTCCCGATGACCTGATCCCCTTTTATGGCGGCACTTACTTCCCCGTAGAACCCCGCTATGGTCGTCCCGGTTTCCTAGAATTGCTGCAAGCCATTCGCCGCTACTACGATCGCGAAAAAGGCAAACTCGAAGCCTTCAAAGAAGAAATCATGGGTCATCTCCAACAGGCGGCGACCCTCCCAGGAACCGAGGACCTCCCAGAAGAACTCCTCTGGAAAGGATTGGAAACCAGTGTCACCGTGATTGCCCATCGGGAATATGGCCCCAGCTTTCCGATGATGCCTTACGCCCAATTGGTCCTACAATCGACTCGCTTTGACCGAGAATCCGAATATGACCAGAGGAGTGCGATCGCCCAACGGGGTTTTGACCTCGCCTCCGGTGGCATCTATGACGCCGTTGCCGGTGGATTTCACCGCTACACCGTCGATCCCACCTGGACGGTCCCCCACTTTGAAAAAATGCTTTACGACAACGGTCAGATTGTCGAATTTTTAGCCAATCTCTGGAGTGAAGGCATCCAAGAACCGGGATTTGAATGGGCCGTTGCTGGAACAATCCGATGGCTGAAACGAGAAATGACCGCCCCAGAAGGCTATTTTTATGCCGCCCAAGATGCCGATAGTTTCACCACTCCCCAGGACAAAGAACCAGAAGAAGGCGCATTTTATGTCTGGACCTATCAAGAATTAGAACGTCTCTTAACCCCAGAAGAATTCACCGCCCTCAATCAACAATTTTTCCTCACCCCCGAGGGGAATTTTGAAGGGAAAATTGTCTTAAAACGCACCAATCTCCAAGCCCTCAGTCCCACCGTAGAAACCGCCTTAGCCAAGCTATTTAAAGTCCGCTATGGAGCCTTACCCGAAGCGGTTCAAACCTTTCCTCCGGCTTGTAACAATCACGAAGCCAAGACCCACAATTGGCCCGGTCGAATTCCCCCAGTCACTGACCCGAAAATGATTGTCGCTTGGAATAGTTTGATGATTTCGGGGTTGGCAAGAGCAGCAGTAGTGTTTGACAATCGGGAATATGCCACCCTAGCCACCACTGCGGCGAATTTTATTCTGGATCATCAATGGGTTGAGGGTCGTTTTCATCGCCTCAACTATCAGGGTCAAGCAGCCGTACTCGCCCAATCGGAAGATTATGCTTTGTTTATTAAAGCCTTATTGGATTTAGAACAAATGGAACAGGTTCATTCTTCTAATTCCAATTGGTTAGAAAAAGCGATTCAGGTTCAGGAAGAGTTTGATGAGTTTCTCTGGAGTGTGGAATTGGGGGGATATTTTAATACCGCGAAAGATAGCAGTAGTGATTTAATTGTTCGGGAACGCAGTTATACCGATAATGCGACCCCGGCAGCCAATGGAGTGGCGATCGCCTCCTTGATTCGGTTATCCATGCTCACCGAAGACTTGACCTATCTCGATCGCGCCTTTAATGCCCTCAAATCCTTTGGGGCCATTATGGAAAGCGCACCTTCCGCCTGTCCGAGTCTGTTTGCTGCCTTGGATTGGTATCGTCATCACACCCTAGTCCGCATCGCTGGCAGTCGCATTCCCGGGTTAATGTCTCAATATTTTCCCACCTGTATTTTTCAACAAACATCAGACCTCCCCTCGGAGGCGATCGGCTTAGTCTGTGAGGGCCTCTCCTGTCAAGAACCCGCCTCTACCCCAGAACAACTGTTAGAACAGATGCAAGGTGCTCAAGTTAGAGCTTCTGAGCGATCGGGCTTTTAGTCTCCATTTGTCCCCCAGCAAAGGTTAGAAACCGGGTTTCTGTCATAGATTGTCGGTTTGACCCACAGATTAGGGGAAGAAACCCGGTTTCTGGTCCCCCAGCAAAGGTTAGAAACCGGGTTTCTGTCATAGATTGTCGCTTTGACCCACAGATTAGGTGAAGAAACCCGGTTTCTGGTCCTGTCGTGGGTTTTTAGGGAACTCCAAAAAATAAAATCTCCAAAACGTTCGTT
>NZ_JAMXOT010000180.1 GCF_024220515.1 Oscillatoria sp. HE19RPO | reverse complement strand
AAAAAATAAAACCTTCAAAAAACCCGCAGGCTCAAGCCTGGGGCTACACGGACAAAGCGGTGCCTGCGCGGGCTAAAAGAGCCTTGTTAGGTGCGATCGCATCAAAGCAAGGATGATTTATTTGTTGGAATCCCCTAATCTAAGCAACTTCAGCCCCGATTGACAACTATAGGCCACCCACTCGCTCAACATTGCTAGATGGGTGGCTATTTTTATGGCGGTCCCAGTACAATATCGGATACTAATCAAGAGCAACCAATTATGGCTTGGCAACCCGGAGAACAATTACTCAACGGCAAGTACACGATCGAATCCCAACTCGGTCAAGGCGGATTTGGGATTACCTATCTAGCTCGGAACGATCGCAATCAACCTTTTGCAATTAAAACTTTGGGCCGAAAAGCTCGCTTTACTCAAGAACTTGCTAAATATAAGGAAGAATTTCTCAAGGAAGCGGACTGTTTGTCTCGCTGCATTCATCCCAGTATTGTGCGACTTGAAGAAGTCATTGATACGGACTCCCTCTGCTGTATAGTGTTAGAATACATTGATGGCACGCCTCTGGCCCGCTTGGTTAAACAAAAAGGCCGGTTATCTGAACGAGAAGCCTTGTTTTATACCTACCAAATCGCTGATGCTCTGCGTCTGGTCCATCAACAAGGGTTCTTACACCGTGATGTTAAGCCAATGAACATTGTCTTACGTCAAGAACGCTCAGATGCGGTGTTGATTGATTTTGGATTAGCCCGGGAGTTTTCCCAGGATCAAGTGGAAGTTCATCATAAACAAGGGTCTCGGGGATTTGCGCCTCTGGAACAGTACGATCTGCGAGCCTTGCGCGGTGCTTATACGGATGTATATGGATTGGCGGCTACTTTATATTCCCTGTTGACGGCTAAAGTTCCCCCATCAGCGAGTTCTCGCGATCGCAGTTGGGCGAAAACCCAAACCGACCCTTTACTGCCCCCAAAAACCCTCAATCAATCGGTGAGCGATCGCGTTAATACAGCTATTCTTAAGGGGTTGGCATTAGTCCCCGAAAATCGGCCCCAGTCCATCACGGCTTGGTTAGAATTACTCCAAGAGCCATCGGAAAACTCCCCCCAACCCCCGCAGATGACCCCGGCTATCCCGGAAATCTCCCCTTCTATCTCAGCCGTCGGCATGGACTATACTGTCCTAGAGAAGCTATTAGCTGCCGGTCAATGGCAGGAAGCCGATCGCGAAACCGAGGCCCTGATGCTGCGCGTGGCGGGTCGAGAGGCAGAAGGTCGCCTCAACATAGAAGATGTCAAACATTTTCCCTGCCGAGATCTGCGCACCCTCGATCGCCTCTGGAGCGAATACAGCAATGGACATTTCGGCTTGAGCATCCAAAGACAGATGTGGAGAGAAACCGCCCAAGACTACGAATCTTTTGGCGATCGCCTCGGATGGCGACGAGATAACGAATGGGTCTCTTATGCCGATCTAACCTTTGATCTCACCGCACCCGTCGGACATCTCCCGAGTTGGGGAAGGCGCGGTCGGTTATGGTCATTTTTAGCCACCCGATTGAAAAAATGTAGCCTTTAAGGGAAGAACTCACCACAGGGTGCATCTTTACAAATCTTTCCTCATCCCTAGCAAATTGATTCCCCTGATTTCCACCGGGCGATCGCCGATTCCCAGACTGGGTTACTTACCCCTGACTCCTCTCCACTCCCCCCTACTCCAAAAGATCAACCCAGATCATGCCCAGGTTAGGTACAATTTTCTACAAAGCCCTTCTGGGCTATTCCAATCCTCCCTGGCAGTAGCTTCCTCTGCTTTCTCAAAACCATGAACCCCGACCCAACGCCTAACTCATCCAACTCCAACCCTAGAGACAACTCCTCCTCAGTTAACCCTTCAGAACGAGGAAACAATTCCGTTTCTCCCGAACCACTGAGAGGGACCGTCGGAAATGCCACCCCCGAACGCGATCGCACTGCGAGGAACAACGGTGTCAGCGCAGAACCCATAACCCCATCGGAGGCCTTATCAGAGTTGGATGAATACCAACAGAACATAGGGAAGACACAACCTTCGCCGATCACCTTACCCCCCTTGGAGGACAACCCCAGATCTAGCCCTGGGGGAGTGCTAGTTTTAGCAGCGATCGCCATCATGGTCTTCGGGTTGGCGATCGATAATATCTTACTCGGGTTCGCCGGTGCCGTCGCTACCTTTGCGATTTCCCTGCGAATCATCTGGCCCAACTGGAGTCGGATTTGGGTCCAGTTGGTCCCTAACCCTTGGCGTGCGGTTGTGATTGCTTTTGTGGGACTGCTGACGGGGATCATCGGCCTGCTGATGCTCAGTGGCTCCAATCAACAACCGGGAAGCCGGAATATCCAGATTAACTGGGAGGCGATCGGGGCCGTTGGGGAAATCGTCGGTGCGTTGGGTCAAATCTTGATTGCCATTATCGCCGTCTATGTGGCGTGGCGACAGTATGTCATTTCCAAAGAACTAACGATTCAGCAAAACCGGATTACCCAACAGCAAACCATTGATACCTTCTTTCAAGGGGTATCTGACTTAGCCTTAAATGCAGAAGGATTACTAGAAGACTGGCCTCAAGAACGGGCGATCGCCGAAGGAAGGACAGCAGCGATTCTCGCTAGTGTCGATAGTGAAGGGAAAGCCAAAATTATCCGATTTCTCTCCCAGTCTAGGCTCTTGACCCCTTTAATGCGCGATCGCCATCTCGGTCGTCCCATCCTCGATGGGGACGGAGGCTATGCAGAAGACCGGATTGATGGGGTTCGCGTTATCGCCTTGGGTGTCATGTTAGCCGGTTCTGACCTCTCCGGCACCGATCTGCGCTGGACCGAATTAAGCGAAGCCAATCTCGTTCGCGCCGATCTCCAGAAGTGCGATTTGGTCAAAGCTAATCTCTCCCGGGCTATTTTGTACGAAGCTAACCTTTCCGGTGCCGACCTCAACTCGACCCGATTCTTCTACGGACCTGTAGAAACCGCTTCCCCGCGCAGTCGGACCAAACGGCCCAATTATCAAACCGGGGAACATACCGGCGCAGTCGTCGAGAATGCAAATTTCTCTAAAGTTGAGCGGATGTCTGAGAGTCAACGCTATTACATCTGTGCCTGGGGCGGTTCTAAAACCCGACAAACTATCCCGGGAGGGTGCGAAGGTATTCCGAATCTCTTAGGCCGATAAGACGACACCCGTTAATCTTGAGAATCAGCCCTGGCGATCGCATTTAAGGAATAAGTGCGCGATCGCCGTTTTCAACGTCCTAAGCTGCCTAGGCATTTAAATTGGATAATTTTAGCGAGCAAGATGCAAAGCAATTAGGCATAGCTGCGCTTACCGCACTCCCAGGGTGTCCAAATTTTCTAATCCTTTTCTTTAGAGAGAGAAAAGCGTACCGCCTACCCTATTCAAAAATAATCCGAGGGCAAAATTCCCCGTTTTTTCCGCGCTTGCATTGCTTTTTCTAATAAGTCTAACAGTCCCGGCGCTTCTTCCTGTAAGGTTAACAGCAGCCGTTCTCCAATATCTTCATCCCCCGGGTCTTTCCCGGTTTCCATGACGGTTTTAAGCCGTGGCATGGCAATATCATCCACAATTTGAATTAATCCACTCAAACACCGATTAAATTGTCTCTCAGTCAACTGGGAATCTTCTAAGGGAAATTCAATAATGGCTCGGATTTCTCCATCGGTCGGGTCATATTCCCATTGCAGCATTTTTGTTTCCCAGGAAATACACAACATCGTCTGGAGAATTGACTCTTTGTAAGGATGATTGCTAATTCCTGATAAGACTTTCGGCGCAAACAGCTTGAAAAATTCTCCATCTTCATCGAGTTGAATCACGATGGGGAAACTTTCTAAGTTTTCTGCTTGAACGCCGGTGATAATCCGATGATGTTCTGGATCAACCTCATATTGCCAAGCCCGGTTGTCAAGATAATCGGCGATTTGTTGGAGACTCGCGCCCATATTAACTCCCTTTGATTGCAGATTGGAATGGTGACGTTTATCTATTCTATGAGCATCAAAAAAGACAAACCCGAGAGTGCCTCTTTTATCCTAACCGGAACTGGGGGATCATGAGTGGTTCCGGTGACTCCCCCCTCAAATATTGGGTTCAGACTCCTCTTCCAAGACAGTCGTCCTTCCGGTTTCAGCGGCTAGACGGGCGGCATCAGCAACTTTGAGGGTATAAAGACTGGCCCTGGGGTCCACATATAATGGGGTTCCCTGGGTTAAATGATCCAGGACCATCTGGGTATCTTTGGCAAATAACCCCCGTCGGGTCCCGACTTCCAGGGGGGTAATCTCACCGTCGCGCACCAGTTGCCCCCGATCGCCATCAAATATCAAGGTTCCCTGACTTCCATGCAGTTCCAATTTTCGTTCGCTGGCGCAAAAGATTTCTCCTTTGCCATAGAGGACGGAGGCGATCGCCCCGTTGGTAAACCGTAACTGAGCGCTACATAAACAAGCCCGAAAATACTCTGATTCCGTTGGCTCCTCCCAAAACCGGCTTTGACAGCTTACCGTGGCGACTTTACCCAAAACATCCGTCAGGCGATGCAGACGCGAGAGGGCCGCAGTCAAGGGAAAGCCCAATAATTCTCGGTTATAGCTCCACTTGCGCCCAACCAACCGTTGCGGGTTGAGGGTACTGTAGCGGGCATAGGCGACCTCTCCCAGTTCGTTCCAGGACTGTTTTAGGGCCTGATGAACTCCCCCCAACAGTTCAATATGTTCGACATGGAGCAGCCGCTGTCTGGCGGTTGCTAAGGCAATCAAGTCCTCAGCTTCTGCGGGATCCAAACAGAGGGGATATTCCACGACGACGTGACAATCGGCTAACAGGGCCGCCCGAATGATGGCACCGCGATCGCGATTGATATTGCAAATGATCGCGAGATCCAGGTCCCCCCTGGCAATTAAGTCTTGCCAGGAGTTCATGGCGGTAGTCCGATGGATTTGGGCAAATTCCTCGGTTTTTTCGGGCGTATGTCCCGCCACCGCCACTAAGCGCGATCGCTCATCCTCTTGGAGGGTTTGCCCTCGGAGTTTTGCCACAAAACCTGTGCCAACCAGCCCCACCCGAATCGGGAGTTGGGTGACTGGGACCAGGGAGGGCGATCGGTTTGTACTAGGACTAGAGGATGTCGTCACGGTCTGAGTTTGCTTTCTTCAATAGAATCGATACTACTCTAACTTCTGCCCGGTGGATACCTGAGCTAAGTTTTAGGTGGGTCCTTCTTTAGGTATAAGTAATCAGGATTAAATTAGAAATTTTTATAATAAATTTTGTTGGGATAAAGGGGCCAAAGGGTGTTGCAACCTTTGATTTTTCCCCTAATATCAGAGAAAGGCTGATCCTAACCCGCAGACTGGCGCGTTAATCAAGGCGTGACCTCTGCATTAGCAAAACTTATAAGCCTGTCGATTATCTGGAGAAGATCACTAAATGGCAACTTACAAAGTCACCTTAATCAACGAAGCCGAAGGTCTCAATCAAACCATTGAAGTGGAGGATGATACCTACATTCTCGATGCTGCGGAAGAACAAGGTCTTGACCTGCCCTATTCCTGCCGTGCTGGTGCTTGCTCTACCTGTGCAGGCAAAATTACCTCGGGGACCGTTGACCAGTCTGACCAGTCTTTCTTAGATGATGAGCAAATTGAAGCTGGTTATGTCTTAACCTGCGTGGCTTACCCGAGTTCTGACTGTACGATTCTGACTCATCAAGAGGAAGAACTCTACTAAGAGAACTCCACCCTTTAAAATTTTTCCATTTTCAAAATGTAGGGGCGCACAACAAACGGTGCGCCCCTACAGTTGATCTTGGGCAAGCCGATCGGGCGCTTCTCGAAGCGCCCCTACAGGCTATAGGATTTAAACCCCTCCTGGGTTTTGCTACAGTCAGTCAGTTTCAACCCTCTGTAGGGGCGCTTCGAGAAGCGCCCGACAAAAATATATAGGGGCGCTCATAGAAGCGCCCGACAGACAAAGCTTTCAACCATCTGTAGAGGCGCTTCGAGAAGCGCCTCTACAGAAAGGGATTTCAACCCCTGTCGGAAGTTACTAAGGGGTCGCGCCAAAAAATAATGTCCTCAGAAATGGGTTGAATTTCGGTGCCGGGATAGTAGAACTTGAGAATACGATCGCTGGTCCATCCTAATTTCGCGAGTCGATGAGAACCACTTTGGCTTAATCCCACCCCATGTCCAAATCCGCCTCCGACAAAAACATACCCCTTAAAGCTTTTATCCTCTCCATACATCCGTTCTAGGTAAAAGAAGGTACTCAACGGTGCCCAGAATGCTCGGAGAATTTCATCTTTCACCAGTCTGACTGACCCCTGGTCCGTGGTGACATTGACGGCGATCGCTCGTCCGGCATTGCTTCTTTCCACCACTTCCACCGTCTGAATGGTCTGGAAATTGGCCTGGGGATGCTGCTTCTCTTGCAGATAACTCTTCAGATCTTTGTTCATTTGCGCCAAGCTGCTGACTTCGCGCCACCGAAACACATCCCACCCTTCTTCGTTAAACCCTTTGTCCAGAGTAATAAACCTGCGGAAGTTCTGCTCGTTGTCTAAACTGTAGCGGGATAAGTCCCAGACGTTGCTTACGGAGTCAAGGACTGCTCTCAAATACGGGCGATCGGCCCCATCCCACATATCCTGGAAAGGGGCAGTGATCCCCCCAGTGGTCGAGGAATAGAGGGCGTCGATTAATTCGTTGTTATAAGTCAGCACTTTCCCGGCAGTGGCGGCGATCGCGCGATCGGACCGGTCCCAAGTCTCGCCCACTCCTTTATAAACCTGGCACTCGGTACTGGCACATAACTCGTAGTTATCGATCGCAAATCGTCGCAAATTCCGCAGCACATAAGTTCGAGCAATAATCGCCTGCGCTTCGACTGCGGCATAAGGGGCATCTGCTCCAATTTCATGGGGGACAACTCCCCGTAAATAGTCCTCCATAGGGACCTCATTAACTAAGGTAAAGCTGCCGTAAGCATTGGGTTGAATTCGCAAATTCCCCGGATATAGAGTGGGGTTGCGGTCCTCTTTTTCTCGGCTAACTTGAATCCGATCGCTCCCGGCCCAAATCTCTAGGCGATCGCGATTATAGCGGAACCCTTCAAATACCCAACTCGGTTGGGGTTTCTGCTGGAGAATCTCCGTATCCAAAAAGGCGGTTTCATATCCCTCCGCTTGCAGATTTTGCAGCAATAACCGGCGCAATAGCGGGGTCCCATAGACCTCGCGCTGGGCCCAGACTTGCCAGCGTCCCGGATGAGCAATTTCTACCTCAATTCCCTTTTTTCGCCATTCATCCGCATTCTGTTCCGCATTCTCGAAACTGCGATGGGTACTCAACACCAGCCGTTCTTCTAGGATGGGCTCGGCTAGGGGTTTCATGACAATTTCTAGCTGGATCTCTTTCACTTCCTGGGTTTGAGGTGTCCCATCCCCCCCCTCAAAGCGGACATAGAGGCGATCGCCTTCTAAGGCTTTCAGAATTAGCTTATCCGTCGGTTTGCTGCCAAAGCGCTGCACCACCCCAATCTCCAGTTCTCGATTCTGCACTTGATTGGCGCGGACCACTTCCCCAGGAACGATCCAGAAGCACAGGACCGTCACCACCACCCCAGATATCCGCCCTAACCATTGGCGTCCCATCGGTTTGGCGGTTGGAGTGACAGCAGTCGGTTTCGGTTCCCCAATCTGATCTATAGCTTGGCGATCGCTGACAATTTGGGAATGGACCCCCGGATTCTGTTCTTGATATGCTGTTGATTTCACCGTTCGATACCCGTTTGTTTGGTTTAAATATCCGCTCTAAACTCTCGACAATGGCCTAATTTTCCTCCCACTGCAAGCATTTCACTCCCTTAACCTCTCAGTGGGCGATCGCCCTGGAAGGCGATCGTTAATTTTATCCCCTCTATTCTGGTCAAAATCCCCCCCAACTTTCAACCCATTTCCCCCCCATCCTCCCCATCTCCCCCATCCCCCCCATCCTCCCCAATCTCCTTGTTGCAACTCATACTCATTCCGACTATGATATAAGAAAGCCACCAAAAACCCAGAAATCACAACTATGAGAGTCGAAGAAATCCCGATCGCCAAGATTCGGCGTCCCTTACCGCGCCAGAATGACTTACAAAAAGTAGAGACGCTGATGGCGTCCATCCAAGAAATCGGATTACTAGAACCAATTGACGTGCTAGAAGTAGAAGGGGAATATTATGGCTTTTCGGGTTGTCATCGCTATGAGGCTTGTCAACGCCTAGGCCATAAAACCATTCGCTGTAACGTCCGTCGTGCTCCGCGATCGGTGCTAAAAATGCACCTAGCCTGAGTCGATACTGCCGATAGAGCCGGTACAGTATTCAAGCAATGGGACGATTACCGGGTTTTTGGACCTTTCTTGGTTCCCAAGCCAGCAGTAGGTTGTCAAGAAACCCGCTTTCTCACCCATACTGTACCGATGCTCTAGTCATCCCGTTCACAATATACTCGTTCTAAAGGAGACCGAATCATGGGAAAAGATAAAAACAAAGATAAAGACAAAGACAAAGACAAAGACACCATCTCAAAAATCAATACTGGCATTAATGCAGAAGACCGGCAAGCGATCGCTGATGGATTATCGCGACTCCTGGCCGATACTTACACCCTCTACTTAAAAACCCATAATTTCCATTGGAACGTCACTGGGCCCATGTTCCAGACCTTGCACTTGATGTTTGAAACACAATACACCGAATTGGCCTTAGCTGTGGATATGATCGCCGAGCGGATTCGCGCCTTGGGATATCCAGCACCCGCGACTTATAGCGAGTTTAGTAAATTAAGCTCCATTGAAGAAACCCTTGGCGTTCCGAAAGCCAAAGAGATGATTCAGTTGTTAGTAGAAGGACAAGAAGCCGTAGTGCGGACTGCTCGTTCTGTTTTCCCCACCGTTGACGCAGCAAACGATGAACCCACCGCTGATTTATTAACCCAGCGGATGCAGATTCATGAAAAAACCGCTTGGATGTTAAGAAGTCTGCTGGAAGAATAAAGCATCGGTTAAATCTCGCTAACCCGAACTCAGAAATTGAGTTTTGAGGGAAGTGGGGGATAACGACTGAAGTCGTTACTACAAACGGGTGAAAATCTCTTGTTCGTAGTAACGACTTCAGTCGTTTCTTGGCAGAATCAAGGGAAGATAACGACTGAAGTCGTTACTACAAACGGGGGAAAATCTCTTGTTCGTAGTAACGACTTTAGTCGTTTCTTCTGCGAACAAACGGGGGATAACGACTGAAGTCGTTACTACAAACGGGGGAAAATCTCTTGTTCGTAGTAACGACTTCAGTCGTTTCTTCTGCGAACAAACGGGGGATAACGACTGAAGTCGTTACTACA
>NZ_JAMXOT010000179.1 GCF_024220515.1 Oscillatoria sp. HE19RPO | reverse complement strand
TTTTGGCTGCATAATGGAAACACTGGTTAGCTTAGAATACAAGCCCTGTATGACTTATGGACTGGTTTTATGCCGGTCCATTTTTTTTAGGCCATAGAGCGAGCCCCTCTGGGTTATACAGAACTTTTCACTGTCCAGTTACCTAGAGCCAGCCTTTTAATCGGATTGACTCTCTCTATCTCTGGTAAGAGAGAGTCAATCCTTGATGCAGAAAGAGTTCTAGCGGTTGTATGCGATCTCGAATACACCGAAAAACCCATTAAATCTCCCATTGTTCGTATAATTGTGCCGGAAAGCTCTATCTAACGAGGTGGGATTTTACTACTTTGGGAATGGGACAAACCCGGGATGCAGAGTTAATAATAGAACTATAAGAGACAAAAACATTCAGGAATTCATATCAAGGAAAAATCGATATGTTTATTTTATCAAGCTTATTAACTCAGTCGAAAACTACTTCTAAACTAGGGTTGCATGATGTCCTGCTTCCCATCCGCAACTGGATCGATCGCATTGAAATTAAGAATCCTCAGCAGGCAAAACAGTTGTGCCAGCTAATTCCGGCGCAATGTCCATTTGAACGGGATATCCAACTATTTGGACGGACTTTATTTCATATTCCGCCCCTGTGTAAGCTCAATCCCTTTTATGAGCAACTGGTATTTCTGCGGTTTCGGGCGTTATGTTTCCTCGCCGATGAATGTGGTGAAGATGTCACGGCCTATTGTTAATCCTTCTCCCCTAATCTTTGACTTCCTAAGACTTCTATCCCTTCAGGTTCAGGCCATCACTCGGGTAACTCCGTACATTTACTCAGATTAAAATCCGGTTTCTCTAAGCCGAACCCCTAGGGACGGTTTCTACGACTCAAGCTAGATTGACCGATGCGTTACATTTTGTTACAGTAGATGTAATGAGAGGCAAAACACTGCATCTCAATTGTTAATAAATGACGGAGCCAATATGAACGGCAACATTCGCATCGGCAACTTATTCGGAATTCCTTTTTATGTAAACCCCTCGTGGTTTTTAGTGCTGGCTTTAGTGACCTTTAGTTATGGCGGAGGGCTGGCCTCTCAATTTCCAGCAATGGGGTTAATATTCCCCTGGATCTTAGGATTGGTTGCAGCGTTGTTGCTGTTTGCTTCAGTCTTAGCCCATGAACTGGGACATAGTTTTGTAGCCATTCGTCAGGGAATTGAAGTTAAGTCTATCACTTTGTTTCTGTTCGGGGGATTGGCCAGTTTAGAACGGGAGTCCAAAACCCCGGGTGAGGCATTCTGGGTGGCGATCGCCGGACCGGCAGTGAGCTTGATGTTGTTTATCCTGTTTAGTGCAGTGGCCTTAACAACGCCAGTCAGTGGCCCAGTCGCTGCAATTCTGGGACTGTTGGCCTCGATCAACTTAATGTTAGCCCTGTTTAACCTCATTCCCGGTTTACCCCTCGATGGTGGGAACATCCTCAAATCCCTCGTCTGGAAAATTACCGGCAACCCCTATAAAGGTGTGATGTTTGCCGGACGAGTCGGCCAAGCACTCGGTTGGATTGCGGTCCTTCTCGGTGGGTTGTCCATCCTCGGACTCAGTAACATTGGTAGCTTCTGGACCTTGTTAATCGGGTTCTTCCTGGTGCAAAATGCGGGAACTGCGGCACAATCGGCCTCAATCCAAGATACCCTCTCTCACTACACCGCAGCGGATGCGGTCAACCCCAACAGTCCGATTGTCTCTGCGGAACTTTCTTTGCGTGAGTTTGCCAATGAGTATATTATCGGGAGCAAAACTCAATGGCGCAAGTTTTTAGTCACGGATGAAGCGGGATATTTAATCGGGTCGATCGCCGTGGATGATTTGAAACTGATTTCTACCTCAGACTGGCCGACTACCCAGGTGAAAGAACTGATGAAAGCAGTAGAATCCACGACTACCATCAAATCCAATGTCACCTTACTTGAGGCGATCGCCATTCTCGAAGACCGAGAACTCTCCGAGTTACCTGTGATTAACGATAATGGGGTATTAGTTGGACTCCTAGAAAAAGGTGAGATTATCCGGAAGCTGCAAAAACAAAAATCTAGCCAAACTAATCCGGCCTAATTCTTCATCGGCTCTTAGTTTAATCTAACTCCGACCCGGTTTCATAACAGAAACCGGGTTTTTTGGTGTCCCCGATCCGGTCCCTCAACCCGGCCCCACTTCAGCAGAATTTTAAGCGGAATTTTAAAGCAACGGACCCCTTTAACCGAGGGAACCTCTCCCTATCAAGGATTGGCGTCAATCGGTCCCGAACTTAAGGAATTTTAAGCAACCTGTTCATAGGAACTTAAGACCAAACTTAAGTAGGAATACTTAAGTTGCCAAAGGGGATATAATCTAGTAGAGTAAGAGAAGCGTAATAATAGACTTTTTGTTTAATTTAAACCCGGTATTAACAGCCCTCTAACATATAAAAAATGGGGTGGGGTTTTCCAGAATTAGGCCATCAGTCTGAGGAACATCAGGGTGCTAAACAGGGACAGATGAACAGCTAAGGAGGTCAAAGAGGATCGTGGGTTATTGGAGTGTTCCAGTCAAAGAATTAACAGGCAAACAGATTCAGTTGATCGTCACTGGATTGGTTGCCACCTTGATTGGCGCGCATCAACACCCCTTGTTGGCCCAAGGCATTGATCCGGCAAGGGATGGGACCGGGACCACGATTACCACCGATGGACCCCAAGTTAATATTCAGGGGGGACAACAGTCGGCAGATGGGGCAAATTTGTTCCATAGTTTTGACCGCTTCAATTTAGAGGCGGGACAAGTTGCGAATTTTCTCTCCAACCCGGCGATCGCTAACATTTTGGGGCGAGTTACTGGCGGCGATGCCTCTTATATTAATGGATTAATTCAAATTACCGGGGGCCAGTCTAATCTCTATTTAATGAATCCCGCTGGAATTGTCTTCGGGTCAAACGCGCAACTGAACGTTCCGGGCGACTTTTTAGCAACGACGGCCACCGGAATTGGGGTGGGAGAGGGGTGGTTTAATGCGATCGGGGAAAATAACTGGGCAAGTTTAGTGGGAACCCCATCGCAGTTTGCCTTTGGGTTAGAACAACCGGGAAGCATTGCCAATTTTGGGGAGTTAATCCTGCGATCGGGGAATCACTTAACGTTATTAGGCGGAAGCATTCTCAATTTGGGAACCCTTGCCGCGCCTGGGGGAACGATTACGATCGCCGCAGTCCCTGGTGAAAGTGTAGTGAGAATTTCCCAAGAAAATCATTTGCTGAGTTTAGAGGTGAGACCCCAGCAGACCCAACCGATTGAGGCGATCGCCCCCTTGTCTTTACCGGAATTGCTCGTCGGGGGGACTCTCACCCATGCCACCGGCGTGGAGGTCCAGGAAGATGGCACGATCGCCCTCACAGGTTCAGGAGTCACCGTTGCACCCCAACCCGGAGATGTCATCACCTCCGGGACTCTGGATGTCTCGGCAGAAGAAACCACCGGAGGACAAATCGCCCTCCTCGGCAACCGAGTCGGGGTGATTGAAGGAACCCTGGATGCCTCCGGGAGTGGTGGCGGAACCATTAGAATTGGCGGCGACTTTCAGGGACAGGGAACTATTCCCAATGCCACCCAAACCGTTGTGAGTGAAGGGTCAGAAATTGCTGCCGATGCCCTTGATGCCGGGGATGGCGGGACGGTGATTTTATGGGCCGATGATACCACCGAATTTGCCGGAAGTATCACCGCCCGAGGCAGTCAGGAAACCCCATCCGATGGGGGTTTTGTGGAAGTGTCCGGGAAAGAGACTCTCCTGTTTCGGGGAAATGTGGACTTGAGTGCAGTCCGGGGAACCGTGGGAAACCTGCTGCTGGACCCGGAAAATATCGAAATTGTGGCGAATGGGGGGACTCACAACAATAAACTGTTCTTGAATAGCACGATTTTATGGACGGATGATCCGGGCATAACCTATACAATTAGTGCAGGAACTTTAGAGGGGATTGTTGCAGATATCCGTTTGGAGGCGAGTAACGATATCATCATCGCCCCGGGGGTATCTCTGAACTTTGCCAATCCCGGAGGAACCCTGGTTGGGGCCAATCCCTTACAACTGGCCTTGATTGCGGATGCCAATAATAGCGGCAGTGGGGACTTTAGAATGGACCCGACTCAATCGATTGTCACTAAGGGTCGGAGTCTGACCATTTCCGGAGTGAATATTACCCTGGGAAATGTAGATGTGAGTGATATTAGTACGAACATCCTAGGTTTGGGACTGGTCGCCCGCAATGCGGGGAGTGTCAACCTCACCGCCACTGGGGGAGATATTGTCACCGGGAATATCATCGCCGAAGCGAATGACAATTTGCTGGGAGATTTGATTCAGCAAGGGGGTGGGAATATTACTCTATCCGCCCCCTTGGGACGAGTAGAAACGGGGATTCTCAGTACCGCTGCCTATATGGATGGGTTGGTGAAAGGGGATGGGGGTGTCATTGCGATCGCTGCTGGAACTGATATCCAAACCGGGAATATGAATACCCGCAGTAGTGGGGCCGATGGAGGTGCAATCACGTTAGATAGCGCCAGTGGTTCCATTCTGACTGAAAATATTGACTCTCGGTCCGATAACAATGCAGACGGGGGAAACATTCTCCTCACCGCAAATCAGGGCAACATTGAGACGGATAGAATTTGGTCCCGGTCTACCACAAATGGGACCCGTGGTGGCCGTATCGATTTATATGCACCCATTGGGACAATCTCAGTGGAGTCGATTCAAGGATATATTAATCCGATTAACATTGAGGGGGATTTACAGGTTAATCAGGACTTGACCATTGAACAGTACCTCGAACAAGGAGATATCAACCTGGAAGGGTCGGTCAATGGGGATGCCAGTTTGGTCCTCCAGACGGAACAGGGAATTGTCACAATTAATTCTGTGGTGGGGGAAGAGACGCCGTTAGTGGATTTAACGGTGAATGCGGGTCAGACAGCGATCGCCGAGAATATCACCACGACTAACACTCAAACTTATAATACCCCGATTAACGTTACCGGGGATGTAGAACTTACGGCCAATCGGATTCATTTTACCGATGTCGTTTCCGGGAATACTCACCTCACCTTACAACCCTTTGACCCGGCCCAAGACATGGCGATCGCCGGACCGGGTACGGGAAATCCCAACATTTTCCAACTCACCGCAACGGATTTGGGTTGGTTGCAACCGGGATTTGCCTCCCTGACTATTGGCCGAAATAACAGTAGTGGCAGGGTCACAGTTACGAATTCTCTCACCTTTAACGACCCTTTGCTGATTAGATCGCCCCAGGGTGGAGGTGCGATTTTTGCCCCGGATGGGATTGTCGGAAATGCCGCAGTCGCCCTCAATGCGGGGACCGAGATTCTCACCGGGGATATCATCGCCCCGGGGGGAATTGAACTCAATGCCGGGGAAAATATTACCACCGGACTTTTAAACGCCTCATCTGCTGGGGATGGCGGGGAGATTACAGTTGCCGCAGGGAACAATATTACCCCAGGAAATATTACCGCAGTCGGCAGTTCCGGGACTGGAGGGGCAGTCACCCTGACTGCGGGTGGAATCATCACCCCGGAAGATGAAATCATCACCAACAGCAATGGCATTCAAATCGAAGGCACCGTTATCCTGGACAGGGATACCACCGTGAATGCTGGAGGCGGTACTATTGATATCATCGGCGAGATTGATGGGGGGTATGATTTAACCCTGCAAACCGCCACGGGTACAATCAACCTAGAGGGGAATATTGGAGAAACTACCCCCTTAACTCTCTTAACCACCGATACCCCCACCACCTTATCGGGAAATGCGACTGCCACCCTCCTCGACTTCGGGGATAGTATCTTATTAAATGGCAATCTCCGCTTACGGGGAGAGGAAATAGACTTGGGCGGTCCGGTTTCGGGGACAGGTGAGATTACTTTAGAACCCTTCACCGCGAACCAATCTATTGCCTTGGGGTATGCAGAGAATAATACCCCCGCTTTAGACTTAACCGGAACCGAATTCAATCAATTCCAAAATGGATTTAATTCGATTACCATTGGACGAACCGATGGGACTGGCCCAATTGATTTGAATCAAGTTGCCATCAGCGACCCTCTGACCGTGCGATCGCAAACGGGTATGATTAATTTACATAATACAGTCCGAGGCACGGATAACGCTTCCCTAACCTTTTCTACCAACGCAGAAATTCAAATTCTCAATCCCGCCACGGTAGAAACGGCCAATGGAGAGATTACCTTTGATGGGGCCGTTAATGGCAATCAAGACTTAACGGTAACTGCCGGAAATAGCAGCATTAATTTTAATTCCAGCATTGGGGCCGTCACCCCTTTAAATGATATTACATTAACCGCTGACGACATCAATTTTGGCGGGACAATTCGGGGTGAAGGGAATTTAGTATTACAACCCTTTACTCCCAGTTTAGATATCAAACTTGGGGGAATCAATCTGGGAAATAATAATTCTGCCTTAACCCTGACGGCAACAGAACTCGACTTATTGCAAACCGGGTTTAACTCCATCATCATCGGACGGACAGATGGGACCGGAACCACGACCTTAGAAGCAGGTCGGGCCGAGGTAGAATTTAGAGATTCGCTGATTTTGCGGGGAAATACGGTAGAACTTGCCGGTGAGATTCGGGGGGAAAATGATTCCTCTATTACCTTTGAAGGGAACAGCATTATTTTAGAGGATGATACCGCAGTGGAATCGGTGCAGGGAGATATTACCTTTGCCGGAACCGTGACGGGCGATCGCGTCTTAACTCTGAATGCAGATAACGGCACCATTCATTTAGAAACTGCTAATTTAGCGGAACTCAATGCCACAGCAGTTGCAACAATTTTGGATGGAGATATTGTCACCACCCAGAGTAATGGAATTACCATTCAAAGCGACAATATTCAACTGAATCGAGATATCACCCTGGATACCTCTGCCGCCAATGGACAGATTAACCTGGGGGGAACCGTGAATGGTGCTCAGGAGTTGACCTTAAATAGCGGCACAGGTAACCTAGAAATAGAGAAGGCCATTGGGAATATCATTCCCCTGATTGGGTTAGAAATTCAGGCGGGGAATGTCACCGTCGATGCCCCGATCGCCGTAGAATTAGGCGGGATGACCATCGATGCCACGGGAACCGTTCGTCTCAAC
Source organism: Oscillatoria sp. HE19RPO (assembly GCF_024220515.1). GTDB lineage: Bacteria > Cyanobacteriota > Cyanobacteriia > Cyanobacteriales > Laspinemataceae > Laspinema. The sequence continues at coordinate 3,527 of NZ_JAMXOT010000179.1, read as the reverse complement.
CAGGCGATCGCCACCGAAGGTAACACCCAAGTAACCGCAGTGGGGAATATCACTACCCGGGATCTTACGGCAAGCGCAATTACCCTAGAAAGTACATCCGGAACCCTCGCAGTCGGACCCTTAACCACCCAGGGAGACAATGGCGGGGCGATCGCCCTAAGTGCCAATACCGGCATCACTGGGGAAAACATCAATAGTAGCGGCAACCTCGGAACTGGGGGAAATCTCACCGTTAATACCACCACCGGGAATATTACCCTGGGAAATCTCAACACATCCGGCGTCACTGCTGGAGGTGAAGTGAGCATTGAAACCGGGAATAATATCACCATTGGGTCCGTGAATAGTCGCGCCACCGGGGGAAATGGGGGGAACATTGCCTTAACCGGAGGCAATGGCACTTTGGCCCCGGGAATCATTACCTCGGGAGACTTGAACTCCTCTGGTACAGGGGATGGAGGCACTATTCAAGTCCTCGCCGAAACCTCCATCTTTGCCGGGGCGATCGCCGCCACAGGAACTGCGGGGTCCGGAGGAAATGTCACCTTGGACCCAGAAGGGGATATCGAAGTGAGTTGGATTAATGCCGAAGGGGGAACAATCGGGGGAACCGTTGATATTACCACCGGGAGCAATTTCCGCGCTACCGGGACATTTACCGCAGCAAATGGACAACTAGCGAGTATTTCCACCATTGGCGGGACCGGGACTGGGGCGATTATTATTCGTCATGGCGGCGATGGGATTGTGCCGTTTGTCGTGGGAGATGCCAGCATTAATGGGACTGCCGGGGCCTTGCTTACGGGGACCGATGGGATCAGTAATGACTCGTTTTTATACACCTATACCCAAGGCAATATCGGAATTTACTCGGTTCCAGAACCCCCACCGGAACCGACACCGGAACCCGTACAGGAACCAACACCAGCGCCAACACCCGCGCCAACACCCGCACCAACACCCGCACCAACACCCGCACCAACACCTGCACCAACACCCGCGCCAACACCAACACCCGCGCCGGTAGAATCCTCTGCACCAACACCCGCGCCAACACCGACACCCGCGCCGGTAGAATCCTCTGCACCAACACCAGCGCCAACACCGACACCCGCGCCGGTAGAATCCTCTGCACCAACACCAGCGCCAACACCGGAACCCGCGCCGGTAGAATCCTCTGCACCAACACCAGCGCCAACACCGGAACCCGCGCCGGTAGAATCATCTACACCAACACCGATTCAAGTACCATCGGAAGCATCTCAACCCCTGCCTACACCAGAAATAAGAGGAAATATTCCGCAAGTCTCGATCGCCCCAATATCGCCGCAGGAATTACCCCCTAGTGAGGAATCTCTAGACCCGGAAGCAAATCAAGTCATCGGTCCTGAACCCGAACAGTCGCCGATTTCGGTCTCCCCAGAACCCACCCAACCCATAGAATTGCCCCAGTTATCCCCAAGTGAGGGAGTAACGGAACCCATCGAGGCAACTGCTGGGGAAGTTGTCACCAATCCTGAGGGAGAACTGCCTGCGATCGCACCGGATACTGAGACTGTGCCATTCCTGGAATCGCCACCGGAAGTCAGTGAGACATTGCCCGAACCTTTCTCTCAACCCACCGGGGAGACTGTGCCAGAACCTGGAGAAGCGGCGATCGCACCGTTATCCGAACCCATTGCCTCCGGTACACCGGGCGATCGGGTTTCTATCCCTAACCTCAACTACTCCCCTGGACAACCCCTAGAACCCCTCGGCGATCCGGGATGGATTTTGAATGAAATATTGACTGTTGATAGTTCAATTTGGTATCAATGGGCTCTGCTTCAAAATCCCAACTTATCGGATACCGACATCGCCAAAGGGAAGGAAATACTCGAATCCCTGAAACAAATGAAAGCAACCGTGGGAACTATCGTTCCCGGGTATGTTCAGATGGATCTGGCCTTGCTTCCTCACCAACAGGAACACCAATATAGTAGCCCAATTGCCCTCACCCTCAACCCGAATCATCAAGCATTGATTCAGGGGGAAAAAACGGAAGAGATTACCCTGTCTCTGGAACAGGCATTTGCAAATCAGAATACCGAAGAAATTCTCTGGGCGATCGAAGAGTCTCGGAATCAAGAATTCCAAGATTATCTTGGTGTGACGGCCAATTTGCCCTCCCAAAATCTTACCCTATTTAGCTTTCAAACGACCTTGAAAAACCTCAAGGCGCAAACGGGAAAACAGGCGGCCATTCTTTATGCCGTTTCTCGGGCCGATCGCTTGGAAATCATCTTAGTTCCTCCGGTGGGTAGTCCCATTCGCAAGACCATTTTTCAAGCAACTCCAGAAGTTTTGTTTCCCGTGGTCAATGAATTTCGATGGGAAATTACCGACCCGAGACGACAAAATATGAACAACTATTTTTCCTCGGCCAAACAACTGTATGATTGGATGATTGGACCCGTTGCTGAAGAATTAGAAAACTTAGAAATTGACACCCTCCTGTTTTCTTTGGATCCGAGATTACGCAGTTTACCCGTTGCCGCCTTGTTTGATGGAGAGCAATTTTTAATTGAACGGTATAGTTTGAGTTTAATTCCCAGTTTTAGTCTAACCGCCCAGAGCTATCTTCCCCTAGAAAATGCTCAGGTTTTGGCAATGGGTGCTTCCAAATTTACCCAGAAAGCGCCTTTACCAGCCGTGCCATTAGAGTTAACAACAATTGTGGAACAAACCGGGTCTCAGCAACTATTTTTAAATGAAGAGTTTACCCTAGAGAACTTGTTTCAATCCCATAAACAAAATAACTATAAAATTATTCATCTGGCGACTCATGCGGAATTTCAACCGGGCGATCGCACGAATTCTTATATTCAACTCTGGGACCGTCGGCTGAATTTAGATGAAATGACGACATTAGAGTTAGATATGCCGAAAGTGGAGTTATTAGTGCTCTCCGCTTGTCGAACCGCCCTCGGCGATCGCGAGGCAGAATTAGGGTTTGCCGGATTAGCGGTGCAAAGTGGCGTCAAAACAGCGATCGCCTCCCTGTGGTATGTCAACGATGAAGCCACCTTAGGACTGATGACCGAATTATACCATCATCTCAACCTCGTTCCCCTAAAAGCCGATGCCTTGCGTCAAGCACAACTCGCCATGCTACGCGGGGAAGTGAGAATAGAATCCGATCGCCTGATCCACTCCCAAGGGGAACTCAACCTGCCACCGGAATTGTCAGAACTAGGAGATTATCCCCTATCCCATCCCTACTATTGGTCCGGATTTACGGCGATCGGCAGTCCCTGGTAAACCCCATATTTAACATTAACCCCTAAATGTAGAGGCGATTCGCTTTCTCACCTCTACATTTACGGTATATTCTCAAAATCTTGCGTAAGGGTGTTCCAACAAATAAATCCTCCAAATCCCGATGGTTAAGCACCTAACTGTATGACGCCGCGCAGGCGGGCTTTGTCCGTGTAGCCCCAGGCTTAAGCCTGCGGGTTTTTTGGGTATTTTATTTTTTGGAGTTCCCT
>NZ_JAMXOT010000178.1 GCF_024220515.1 Oscillatoria sp. HE19RPO | reverse complement strand
TCCAAAAAATAAAACCTTCAAAAAACCCGCACCCTGAAGGGTGGGGCTACACGGACAAAGCCCGCCTGCGCGGGCTAAAAGAGCCTTGTTAGGTGCGATCGCATCAAAGCAAGGATGATTTATTTGTTGGAATACCCTTATACCCATTCTGCCAACTGGTCAGAATTCGTCATACTTTTGACTTGATTGTTTTGTCTTGCCTCGAAATACTGGTCATCCGTGGCAACATCTTGCTGGAAATTTTGAGGATGAATCAGGGGAAAATCGAGTTCTTCTCTGAGTAAGTCTGCAAAACTACTGGGATTGATGGTGTGGGTTGCTTCTTGATGTCCAAACCCAATATTAGACACTAAGTTTTTATTGGGTAAAATCGAAGACTGTTGGTGATAAAGACAGGCAAAATTCCATTGATGGTCCCAGGTGTCGAGTTGGTTTTCATAGACCAAATCAAAAAGTTGGGCTTTGACCGCTGCTTCTTGTTTATTTCCGATGATTTCTGCTAATTTATTGGCCTGTTTGAGTTCGGGCCATAATTTAATCTCAACATCGTAGTAAGTTTGCCATGCTCTGCGCCAAGTTGCCCAACCCCAAATATGAGTTCTTCGGGAAAAATAGTAGCTTTCATTTCCATTTTGGCCGGGAATTCCTTCATTGCTTCCGGCAATATGCATGACTCGGGAATCATCTCGATACTGAGTCAAAAGTTCTTGACAATACCGGAAGAAACTTTGATTGGGTACACAGTCATCTTCGAGGATGATGGCTTCTTCCACGGTATCGAAGACCCAATCGATGCCACTAGAAACCCGTAACTTACAGCCTAAGTTAATCTCGGAATAATGCTTGATAACTTGACAATCCCAGTCTACGCGATCGATGATCTGGCGAGTCGCTGTACATTTTTCGGCTTCTCCGGGGCGATCGCCACGGGGTCCATCGGCGATGACTAACAACTGAGACGGTTTTGCTTGACGAATCGACTCAAATACCTGTTCGGTGGTATCGGGTCGGTTAAAGATGAGCAAGGCAACCGGCGTTGTTAATTGCCAATCATTCATGTTTTTGATTCTCCTTAATGTTGTCAATTACGTTAGATCGGGGTTAAGTATCGATATGTTTTGAATCTAAGGGCGTCCGTGAATAGCCCGTTCATTTATTTATTCCCAGTAACGGGTCTAACCCGGAGGGATGAAAAGAGAGTAAATTGGGGTTTATGAGTTCAAAAAATCCGATGGAGACCGGGTAATTTCCACGGAAATTTTTCCAGAAAAATCGGGGATTGGAGCGGAAACTTTTGTTAAGCGAACTCGGATTTTTTGAGCTTTATCCCATGGGAGAATGGAGCGTGCAATTTGGCTTGCCAAATGTTCCATTGTATTGACCTTAGCGGTTTCGATTTGATGGCGAACCCGCTCAACCAATTCTCGATAATCTAAGGTGTCTTCTAGGCGATCGCTGTTTCCAACTGCTACTAAATCCACCCACAGGGTTAAATCCACCTCAAACCATTGACCGAGCATTCTTTCCTCAGCCAAGTAGCCCGTGTAACCGTAATAGCGCAGTCCCGTAATGGCGATCGCGTCTCTTTGTTCTACAGATTTGTCCATGTTGTACCAAACGTCAATCCCTGGGTTTTGTCCCAATCTTGGACATCTTTCCCGATTGTCAGTCCCAAGGAAACCCAGGGCCAAACTATCCTACCGCAAACTGAGAGAACTCATCCCCATCGCGGCAAAATGTGGTGGTCAAACTTTACTAGGACCCCAGCCGAGTGTAACTTAGGGCCACCGCTGCCCATGCTTTCCCGGTCATTTTCAGCCGTAATGCGATCGCCCATCAGGATCCTGCTATCATTCTCGCCACACAACGATAAAATGATTGAGCGACCTCAAGGGACGCGAATTGGTGACCCCGTTGGGGATGCTAAGTTCACTCAATCAGAAAGCAAAAACGGTGATGGCGGCGATGGAAAAACTCTATGAAGGCAAAGCGAAAATCCTATATAGTACCGAAGACCCCGAAGTGGTGATCTCCCAGTTTAAAGATGATGCCACCGCCTTTAATGCGCTCAAACGGGGGACCATCGTCGGTAAAGGGCAGATGAACTGTGCGATCGGCACGGCCCTGTTTAACCTGCTGGAATCCAAAGGAATCCCCACCCATTTTATCGAGCAAACCCGTCCCAACGAAATGCGAGTCAAGCGGGTGCAGATTGTCCCGGTAGAGGTTGTCGTCCGCAATATTGCTGCTGGAAGTTTATGCAAGCAAACCGGCATCCCCCAGGGAACCGTCCTCAAACAGCCCCTGGTAGAATTTTTCTATAAAAACGATGAACTTGGGGACCCCTTGTTAACCCGCGATCGCCTGCTATTATTAGAACTCGCCACCCCAGAACAACTAGAGCAACTGCGGACAATGGCATTGGAAATCAACCAAATTCTCTCAGAATTTTTCCATCAGTGTCAAATTCTCCTCGTTGACTTTAAACTAGAGTTCGGATTCGATGGCCAGGGGAACCTAATACTTGCTGATGAAATCAGTCCTGATACTTGCAGACTCTGGGATGAATCCCAGAGCGATCCCACTGCCCGAATCATGGATAAAGACCGATTCCGGCAGGATTTGGGCAACGTAGAAAATGCCTACCAGCAAGTCCTTGAACGGGTGCTTTCTCATCTATACATTTAAGAGTCAGTGGGATTAATTAGCCCTAACTACTCAGAAAGAAAGGAGGAGAATTTATTTCCTTCAGGAATTGTGGTGACTTACTCTTGTATCCTTTCTTTTGGTTTCTCTGGACGTGCCAAATAACGACTAAACCCATGCGCTTATCTCCTGTCTTGTCAGCCGTTCTTGCTACTTGTGCCATTCTCAGTATTGCCAACCCCAGTCGGGGAGAGACTTCGACTCCGTTGGCCCAATCCCCAACCGACCCTTCAATGGAAGTAGAGGACCCCACGACAACCGACCCTGCCGAGCGATCGCCCGATGGACCGGCAGACTGGGCGGGATCTTCCTTAATTGAGGGGATTAAAAGTATTGAGAGGATTGAGAATGGGGATGCCACCAGTTTAGCTGTGACTCCGGGACAAGGGGAGGAGATCTCCCCTGAAGCGGATGTTGTTCCCTTTACACAGGCAGATCAAGCGAGAGTAGAATTATTGAGCGAGGGGGATGTCACAGCATCGGAACTGGCAGTTGAGGAAGACCCCTTCGTTTCCGCGATCGCCCCCTTAGCAGCGACTCGTCCAGAAGAAGCAATCCCGGCCATTATTCAACAGAGCGATCGGCCCAGTCCATCCCCTGCCGAATTGCTGATCACCCCACCCTTACAACAACCGGACCTCAGCGATCGCGCAGGGGACTGGAACCGGGCGATCGCCCAAGACCCCACCCCAACCGAAACCGCCGAACCCGATGCCATAGAAACCGAACCCTCCACCCGTCCAGTCGTCCCCGAACCCACTCCCGAACCCACTCTTGAAGCAACCCCCGAACCTACCCCCGAACCTACCCCCGAACCTACCCCACAACCGATAACACCCCCGCCACTGATTCCCCCCCGGTCCCAACCGGCCCCCCAAGCGGAACCTCAAGTCTTAGTCGCCGAAGTCGTCGTTAGTGGCGTAGAAGGACGACTCGAAGACGAAGTGTATCGCGTGATTTCCCTGCGTCCAGGACAGACCACCACCCGGTCCCAACTGCAACAGGACATCAACGCCATTTTTGCCACCGGCTATTTTTCCAACGTCCGCGCCGAACCTCAAGACACCCCCCTCGGTGTCCGAGTCACCTTTGTCGTCGAATCCAACCCAGTTTTAAACCGGGTAGAAGTCAGAGGAAACCAAGTCCTTCCCCAAGAGGTGATTGATGAAATTTTCGCCCAACAGTATGGGGATATCCTCAACCTGCGCGACTTCCAGCAAGGCATCCAACAGTTAAACGAATGGTATCAAGAAAATGGCTATGTCCTGGCCCAAGTCATTGACACCCCCCAAGTCGCCGCTGATGGCACCGTCATTCTGGAAGTCGCCGAAGGAGTCGTCGAGAGTATTGAAATCCAATTCATCAACGAAGAAGGGGAACTCGTCGATGCCGAAGGGCAACCCATTCGAGGCCGGACTAAAGAATACATCGTCACCCGAGAACTCGAACTCGAACCCGGAGAAGTCTTTAACCGCCAAACCATTGAACGGGATTTACAGCGAGTCTTTGGACTGGGCATTTTTGAAGATGTCCAAATTTCCCTCAACCCCGGTCAAAATCCTCGCAACGTGGTGGTTGTGGTCAATGTCCTAGAAAGAAGTACCGGGTCGATCGCCGCAGGTGCCGGGATTAGTTCCGCCAGTGGTTTATTTGGCACCCTCAGCGTCCAAGAGCAAAACCTACTGGGGAGAAACCTCAAATTAGGGACCGAGTTGCAAATTGGACAGCGCGAGGTCCTGTTTGATGTCAACTTTACCGACCCCTGGATTGCTGGTTTTGAGACTCGCACCTCTTATACCGTCAATCTATTCCGACGGCGATCCATCTCCTTTATTTTTGATGGGGGCGATCCGGAAATCGAACTCCCGGACGACGGCGGGCGTCCGCGCATTCTGCGCTTTGGGGGGGGAGTGACCTTTTCCCGTCCCCTGGATAATGGCTGGAGAGCCTCCTTAGGCACCCAGTATCAACGCATCAGTACCCGAGATGATGATGGGGATATCGCCCGAACTGACGAACGCGGAAACGATTTGAGCTTTAGTGGCGACGGTAAAGATGATTTGTTTACCTTCCAACTCAGTGGCACCCGAGATTTACGCGATAGTGCTTTGCAGCCGACCTCCGGGAGTGTCCTGCGCGTCAGTACGGAACAATCGGTTCCCATTGGCTTAGGAAGTATCTTCTTCAATCGGTTGAGAGCCAGTTATAACTACTACATCCCCATCAACTTAATTCGCTTTTCTGAAGGACCTCAAACCTTTGCTTTAAGCGTTCAAGGGGGAACCGTCCTTGGGGATTTACCCCCCTACGAAGCCTTTTCCTTGGGCGGGACCACCACCGTGCGCGGTTACGATGAAGGGGCCGTGGGAACCGGGCGCAGTTTTGTCCAAGGGAGTGCCGAGTATCGCTTCCCGATTTATTCCGTGGTGGGTGGTGCACTGTTCTTTGATGCAGCCACGGACTTCGGAACTGGGGACGACGTTCCCGGACAACCGGCAGAGGTCCGCAACAAACCCGGGAGCGGTTTCGGCTATGGGTTGGGCCTCAGAGTCCAGTCTCCCCTGGGGCCGATTCGGGTGGATTTCGCCCTGAATGATGATGGAGGCAGTCGCTTCCACTTTGGTCTGGGCGAACGCTTCTAGGAGGCTAACTTTGTTGATGAATCCCTCGTCCCATCGGCTTTCTGTAACATCTCAGCCTCCACAACGTTTAGTTGCACCTGTAGAATGCTCTGGGGTGGGATTGCATACAGGAAGCTTGACTCGGGTGAAAATACTGGCCGGTGTACCTGGGGAAGGACGCTGCTTTGTGCGGGTGGATATTCCCGGCTGTCCGGTGATTCCAGCGAGATTTGATGCGGTCCATCAGACGACCCTTTCCACGGAACTGGCGATCGCCCAGGCATCGGTGCGCACCGTTGAGCATCTGTTAGCTGCTTTGATGGCAATGGGGGTGGAGGATGCTCGCATTGAAGTGGATGGACCGGAACTGCCTCTACTGGATGGGTCCGCCCTGTCTTGGGTGGAGGCGATCGCCCAAGTTGGTCTCGTCCCCATAACCCCCAAAACCCAGCCAGAAATCTCTCCCCTCTCCTTACCGATTTCCATCTATGAAGGGGATGCCTTTGTTTCGGCCCTCCCCTCCCCAGAACTGCGATTTAGTTATGGAATTGATTTTCCCGAAGCGGCGATCGGCAACCAGTGGCACAGTTGGTCTCCCAGTCAATCCAGCTTTGCCACCGACATCGCCCCAGCGCGCACCTTTGGTCTCGCCCGCCAAATCGAACAACTCCAGGCAGCCGGTTTAATCAAAGGGGGTAGCTTAGAAAATGCCCTGGTTTGCGGGGAAACCGGATGGATAAATCCCCCCCTGCGATTTTCAAATGAACCAGTGCGTCATAAAATCTTAGACTTAGTAGGAGATCTGAGTTTACTCGGCCCTCTGCCCCTGGCTCATTTTATTGCTTACAAAGCGAGTCATAAGCTGCATATCCAGCTTGTGCGCGCCCTGGCAGAATCACGGGTCCAGATTTAACGAGGCGGGCGGGGCCTATTGAAAACTCTCTCCACTCTCGATCCAGACCCTATCGACCTTACGCAAGTCATGACCACTTCTATTGAAGTTAATTCCGTTCAATCTACCGAGTCTACCCCCAGTCAAACCGAAAGCACCCCCGCGAATGGGACTGGGACTGCTTTAAAAACCACCTTTACCCTCGAAGAAGTCCAGCAACTGCTTCCTCACCGTTATCCCTTTGCCTTAGTGGACCGGATTATCGACTATGTTCCAGCAAAACGGGCGGTTGGGATTAAAAATGTCACCTTTAATGAGCCTCATTTTCAAGGACACTTTCCCGGGCGTCCGATTATGCCTGGGGTGTTAATTGTCGAAGCAATGGCGCAAGTTGGCGGGGTAGTGTTAACCCAGTTTCCAGGGATGGAAGGGAGCCTGTTTTTATTTGCAGGCATTGATAAAGTCCGTTTCCGTCGTCAAGTCATTCCCGGGGACCAACTGGTAATGACCGCTGAAGTGCTGCGAGTGTCACAACGGCGAATCGCTAAGATGCAAGCAAGGGCTGAAGTGGACGGTCAATTGGTGACTGAAGGGGAACTGTTGTTCTCCCGAGTAGACTAAACGGGAAATTATCAGTGAGGAGTAAGTGGGAAGAATTGAGAATTGAGAATTGAGAATTAAGTCCTGGGTAATTGTTGACTATTAATTGTTTCCAGGTGATTCTTTTTTCTTCCTTTTTCCTTCTTCAATAAATTTTATGAAAACTCTGATTCATCCGACGGCAGTCATCCATCCGGATGCGGAACTGCACCCGACTGTTGAAGTCGGAGCTTATGCCGTGATTGGGGCGCAAGTGAAAGTAGGCCCAGATACGACAATTGGTCCTCATGTGGCGATCGAGGGTTGCACGGAAATCGGGGCGCGCAATCGCATTTTTCCCGGGGCAGCGATCGGGTTTGAACCCCAGGATTTGAAGTATTCGGGGGCTGCAAGTCTCACGAAAATTGGGGATGGGAATACGATTCGCGAGTATGTGACGATTAATCGAGCCACGGGAGAGGGAGAGGCGACGGCGATCGGCAATGATAATTTGTTGATGGCTTATGTTCATATTGCCCACAATTGTGAAATTGGCGATCGCGTGGTAATTACCAATACGGTGCAACTCGCCGGTCATGTTCGCATTGAAAATCACGCCCGAATTGGCGGTGTTTTGGGGATTCATCAGTTCGTCCATATTGGGGAACTGGCAATGGTGGGAGGGATGACGCGGATCGATCGCGATGTCCCGCCCTATATGTTGGTCGAGGGCAATCCCTCTCGGGTGCGATCGCTCAACTTGATCGGTCTCAAACGCGCCGGTATCTCCCCGGATGACCTGAGTCTGCTCAAAAAAGCCTTTCGCCTGATTTATCGCTCTGATGAGACGTTTAAACAGGCCGTGGAATACTTAAGGGAACTGCCCCAGACCCCCTATCTCCTCCATCTGTCTGAGTTTCTGCGTCAGTCCATCACTGCCGATCGCCGAGGACCAATTCCCGGACGACAACGCGGTTCGAGTCACGAATAAGGGGTCGCAAGTGGCAACAATTTTTATCAGCACCGGGGAGGTGTCTGGGGATATGCAAGGGGCAATGTTGGTAGAAGCCCTCTATCGTCAGGCTCAATCCGCCGGGATACCCCTAGAAATTATGGCCTTGGGTGGGGCAAAAATGGCCCAAGCCGGTGCAGTCCTCCTGGGCGATACGACGGGGATTGGTTCCATCGGGATTCTCGAATCCTTGCCCTATATTTGGCCCACTCTGCAAATCCAGCGCTGTGCTAAAGCCTATCTGCGAAAGTCCCCCCCGGATGTGATGATCCTGATTGACTATATCGGTCCAAATCTGGGGATTGGGAATTTTGCCAAGACGCACCTGCCCCAGGTGCCGCGAATTTATTATATTGCCCCCCAGGAGTGGGCTTGGTCTTTGGGCGATCGCACCACGACTCAGATTGTCCGACTCTGCGATCGCCTCCTCGCCATTTTTCCCACGGAAGCGAGTTACTACCAACAACATGGCGCAACGGTTGACTGGGTGGGACATCCATTCATTGATGTCCTTGAGAAGGCTCCCACCCGAGAGCAGGCGCGTCACACCTTGGGAATTGACGCCAATGAACTGGCGATCGCCCTTCTGCCTGCCTCCCGACAACAAGAACTCCGCTATCTCTTACCTGTGATGTTTGAGGCGGCACAGCAGATCCAAACTCATCATCCATCGGTCCAGTTTTATCTCCCCTTATCCTGGGAAAAATATCGCCCCACCCTAGAAACCGAGATTCAGCGTTATGGATTGCGGGCTAAATTAGTCGAAGCGAGTCAAAGTCGCATGGCGATCGCTGCTGCTGATTTAGCCATCACCAAATCTGGGACTGTCAATTTAGAAATCGCCCTGTTAAATGTCCCCCAAGTGGTTATCTACCGAGTCAATCCCGTCACCGCCTGGATTGCACAGCATCTTCTCAAATTTTCCATCCCCTTCATGTCTCCCCCGAACCTGGTGTTAATGAAATCCATCGTTCCAGAATTGCTGCAAGAGCAAGCAACCGCAACGAACATCGTTCAAGAAGCGCTGGATTTACTAGAAAATGGCGATCGCCGACAGCAAATGCAGCAAGACTATCAGCAAATGCGATCTGCCTTGGGGGAACCAGGAGTTTGCGATCGGGCGGCACAGATTATTTTGGGGCTGATCCAGACAACCGGCGGGGGTTAAAACCCTACCCCTGTCAAGGTGGTCAATGGAATCCCGCCTCCTCCGGGTTTCTTGTAGGGGCGTATTGCATACGCCCTCTTTATCCGTCAATGGAATCCCGCCTCCTCCGGGTTTCTTGTAGGGGCGTATTGCATACGCCCTCTTTATCCGTCAATGGAATCCCGCCTCCTCCGGGTTTCTTGTAGAGGCGTATTGCATACATGATACGGAATCCGGTTGGAATCGGTCTGTAAAAACCCGCAGGCTGTTCGCGTAGCGTTCCGTAAGGAAAGCCTGGAGCTACACGGACGAAGCCCGCCTGCGCGGGCTAAAAACGAAAATCGACTTTTACCAACCGGATTGGGTATCAGAGGGCGTATGCAATACGCCCCTACAAATACACCTTGACAGGGCGAGGGTTAAAACCCTAGCCCTGTCAAGGTGATAAATTTAATGACGAAAAATCGTTATTTCCTGTAGGGGCGCTTCGAGAAGCGCCTGTCCAAGAGGTAAATTTGATGATGAAAAATCGTTATTTCCTGTAGGGGCGCAAGCA
>NZ_JAMXOT010000475.1 GCF_024220515.1 Oscillatoria sp. HE19RPO | reverse complement strand
AACAAATAAATCATCCTTGCTTTGATGCGATCGCACCTAACAAGGCTCTTTTAGCCCGCGCAGGCGGGCTTTGTCCGTGTAGCCCCAGGCTTGAGCCTGCGGGTTTTTTGAAGGTTTTATTTTTTGGAGTTCCCTAAGAGCGAGCAAGATGCTCGCACTCCTAGCTATCCGTACCTTATGAGTCGGGGAAACGCTATAGAGGGGAAAACAGACGCGGAATATTACAGCGTCTGTCTTGGAGAAAATTATGCCGGTAAGTCAGCGGCAGTGCTGACATTCGTGACAGCTAAATCGGAACAGGCGCGTTTGATTAAATTACTCAGAACCTTGCCCGGTCCAATTTCTATCACGCTTTCGATGCCTGCTTGGGGGAGTTGTAACATAATTTCCCGCCAGCGCACCGAACCCGTCATCTGCCGAGAGAGACGCTGTTTTAACAACTCTGCTTTGGTTTCCGGGGTGGGGTCGGTATTGGACAGAACCGGAACGATCGCATCGGTAAAAGGAACCGCATCAAGAGCTTTTTGGAACTCAGCCTGTGCGGGTTCCATGAAGGGGGAATGATAGGCCCCGGCCACATTTAATTTGACTGCCCGTTTGACTTTGATAGCGGCAACCACCGACTCTACCGCCTCGGGAGTTCCAGAAATGACCACCTGTCCATCGCTGTTGTCGTTGGCGAGGACCACATCGGGAGTGGCACTAATTTGAGCATCAAGCTGTTCTCGGTTAAAGCCAATCAGGGCGGTCATTTGACCCCCGGCGACGGTATTCATGAGTTCAGCGCGATATTTGACCAGTTGTAAGCCAGCTTCAAAGTCAAAGACGCCTGCGGCATAGAGGGCGACATATTCGCCCAAACTATGACCGGCAACCAGGTCCGTTTGTTGATGGCGATCGCGCATTAAATCAACCAGAATGCTCTCAACAACATAGAGACTCGGTTGCGTGTAGAGACTGCTGCTGAGTTTATCTTCGGCGTTGGTGCAGATGTCCAAAACGGACCAGCCGAGAATCGTCTCAGCAGCGGCATATTTTTCTTGAGCAATGGGCAGGTTTGCTAAATCTACACCCATGCCTAGGGCTTGGGAACCTTGTCCGGGAAACACCCATGCTGTTTTCGTCATTTGTCAATTGGTCGTGATGATGGTTCAAATAAAGAGAGGGTAAAGAACTGGGCTTATCCCCCATTTGGTTTTTAAAAGCCGGTTTGCTCCTATGAGCACGCCACGGCAGGCTATAGCCCGATCGCCTTGCGCTCAGTCATACCAAATCCAGTTGGTAAAAGTCGGTTTTCGCTTTTAGCCCGCGCAGGAGAGGCTCCGTCCTGTGAGCCTCCACCCTTGAGGGTGTGGGTTTTTGTAGACTAGAGCAACCGAATTCCGTATCAGGAAGCCTGTAAAAGCCCCACCCTTGGATAACGGAATGTTACACCGGGTGGGAAGGGTAAAACGCTATCCGTTAACCCCATTCAAAAATGGCAGAGCCCCAAGTCAGTCCCGCACCAAAACCGGCAGCGGCAATGATATCGCCCGGTTTAATTTTGCCTTCGCGGACTGCTTCATCCAAGGCGATCGGGATAGAAGCAGCGGAGGTGTTGCCATAGTTGGCGAGATTGCCCAGGACTTTATGAGTGGGAATGTTGAGTCGGACGGCGACGGCATCGAGAATGCGCTGATTGGCTTGATGGAGCAACAGCCAGTCCACGCGATCGACCTCGATATCGGCGCGATATAAGGCTTTTTCAATCACTTCCGGCACTCGTTTGACGGCGAAGCGGTAGACTTCTTTGCCGTTCATTTCGATGAACTGATAAGTACCTTGGCCGACTGATAGATTGGGAGTGAGGGCTTTCTCCTGGGGTTGGAAAGCCAGAGTCAGACAGTCATTTTGACTGCCATCACTGCACAACTCAAAACCGAGGAGGCGATCGCGAGTGGTATTGGCTTGCATAACCACCGCCCCCGCGCCATCGCCAAAGAGAATACAGGTGCGGCGATCGCCCCAATCCACCCAGCGCGAGAGGAGATCTGCCCCAATGACTAGGACATTTTTGTACACCCCCGTGCGGATAAATTGGGCAGCGGTGACGAAACCAAACAGAAACCCAGAACAGGCAGCGGTCAGGTCGAAGGCGACTGCCCGAGTTGCACCTAAATTGGCCTGAATTTTGGAAGCACTGCCAAACAGGTCATCTGCCGTCGAAGTCGCCAGAACAATCAAATCCAGGTCTGTGGGTTGCAGACCCGACATGGCGAGTGCCTTGAATGCCGCCTGAGTCGCCAGTTCCGTGAGGGATTCTTCCCCAGAAGCCACTCGTCGGGTCTGAATCCCGGTGCGAGACTCGATCCACTCCTCCGAAGTCTCCACCATTTGACACAGTGCTTGATTGTCTAGGACGTTCGCTGGAGTCGCTGAACCGCTTCCTGTAATTGCAATGCCTACCCCTATTTCTTTCAAACTGATTCTCCCTCGGTCGGTTCTTGAGTCATACGCGGTTGTTTCGAGTATCCAAAGGCGCGATCGCAGCCGGATCGGTGCCGTCAATGTTCAACCGTCAACTTTCAGTCGTCGGTTCGGGTACTGCGGTGAGCTGCTTCTGTGATTCAAACTGGGACTGCATTCGATCGAGCACTTGGTGGTCGATCGCATCTTTTGCCAAGCGAATTGCATTATAAACCGTGGGGCCTTGAGAACTGCCATGAGTAATAATGCAAATTCCGGCTACTCCCAATAATAAGCCGCCTCCCCGTTCAACATGATCCACCCGTTGCTTAAACCGTTTCAGACTCGGTTTTAACAGGGTTACCCCCATTTTCCCCATGATTCCCTGGGTCAACTCTTCTTTGAGAATATTCAGAACAATTTCCCCAAGCCCTTCTGCGAACTTCAAGACGACATTGCCGGTAAAGCCATCACAGACGATCACATCAAAGTTACCCGACAGAATGTCGCGACCTTCCGCATTCCCAAAAAAGGGAACTAGAGGATTGTCCACCAACATCTGATGGGTGCGAACGGCCTGATCGTTGCCCTTGGAGGGTTCTTCCCCGATATTGAGCAGTCCGACCTTGGGTTCTTCTACCCCCAAAACGTATTGGCTGTAAATCGTTCCCATCACCGCAAACTGTTCTAGGAACTTGGGACGACAGTCCACATTCGCCCCCACATCCAAAATCAGAACGGATTTATTGGGAACAATAGTCGGAAAAATGGCACCAATGGCTGGCCGGTCAATTCCACGCAGCCGCCCCAAATGTAATAGGGCTGCTGCCATTGCCGCACCGGAGTGCCCTGCTGAAATAATGGCCTGAGCTTGGTTGTTTTTCACCAATTCCATAGCCACTCGAATGGAAGCGTTGCGCTTCCGTTTTAAAGCGCTTAAAGGCTCCTCGTGCATTTCCACCACTTCATCAGCCGGAATAATTTCCACCTGATTCAGATTGGGGAAATTGGCGTCTTTTTGATGTTCCTTGATGCAGGAGTCGATCTTTTCAGGATCGCCGACCAAAAGAACATCTACGTCCAACTCCGAGGCGGCTTTAAGCGCGCCCGTAACGATTGCTGCAGGGGCATTATCCCCGCCCATAGCATCTATAGCGATCCGTGCCCGTGAAGATCCCATTGATCGAAGTCATAGAAACCTTACAAATTTTACCAGAAGCCTTATACCATCGCATAACTCTTCTGAATCGTTTCTAAGGATAATTTTTTTTTCGGGGGATTCTTCCCGGGCAAGTCTATAAAAACCCACACCCTCAAGGGTGGGGCTACACGGACGAAGCCCGCCTGCGCGGGCTAATTCAGAAAATCGACTTTTAACAACCGGATTGGGTATTAGGGGATTCCAACAAATAAATCATCCTTGCTTTGATGCGATCGCACCTAACAAGGCTCTTTTAGCCCGCGCAGGCACCGCTTTGTCCTGTGAGCCTCCAGGCTTGAGCCTGCGGGTTTTTTGAAGGTTTTATTTTTT
>NZ_JAMXOT010000177.1 GCF_024220515.1 Oscillatoria sp. HE19RPO | reverse complement strand
ATCCAGTCCCCCCCTTACAAAGGGGGATAATCCGGTCCCCCCCTTAAAAAGGGGGGCTAGGGGGGATAATCCAGTCCCCCCCTTACAAAGGGGGATAATCCGGTCCCCCCCTTAAAAAGGGGGGCTAGGGGGGATAATCCGGTTAATAGCTAGAGGGGATAAACTCACCAATAGAACAACAAACCCCATCAAAACAATTCATCACCTCATCGTTAGTAAAACGTACCACCTGCAAACCGTAACCTTCTAAAATTTGAGTGCGTTTTTCGTCATAAATCATCCCATCTTCGGTAAAATGAGTATCCCCATCGACCTCGATCGCCAACTTTAATTTGGCACAATAAAAATCAACAATAAAATTATCAATTGGTTTTTGCCGCCACACTTTAAAAGGAAACTTCCTTAAATACTCCTGCCATAGCTTGCGTTCTGCTGGGGTAGGGTTTTTTCGCATTTCTTTTGCTCGTTCGACAAGGGAGGGATTATAGGGTAGAAAATAACGTCCTTCTTTTAATTGAGACATGATTTTGGGGGTTGGTAAAGTTTTTGTCCTATTTTATCCCCCCAAACCCCCCTTTGGAAGGGGGGCTTCGGATCATCCCCCCAAACCCCCCTTTGGAAGGGGGGCTTCGGATCATCCCCCCAAACCCCGCGAATGAAAGGGGGGCTTTTCTCGCCAACCCCGCGAAGGGAACGCCACTCGGCTGAGGATCATCCCCCCAAACCCCGCGAATGGAAGGGGGCTTTTCCCTCAAACCCCGCGAAGGGAACGCCACTCGGCTTCGGATCATCCCCCCAACCCCCCTTTGAAAGGGGGGCCTTCCCCCCTTTCATTCGGCTTTGTAGAGGCGATTCCCTTTCTCGCTTCTACATACATATTTTATCGGCGATAGATTAATCTATCTCAACTTTATAAAAATGTGACACTAGGTAACATTGGGTAATATCCAGGTGACAAATCAGGTAACATTTTTACAGCCGAATAAAATATGCTTAAAGGAATTAAATATTGTAACAATGAAAGGCATAAACTTATCAGAATAAGTTAGAATATAAGCTAATACCAGCGCCCTAGCAACCCAACAGACTTATGGCTTCAACCCTGTTACACCTTAACGACGAGCGTCATGTCTCTAATTACGAAAGGATAAATAGGCGGCGGACTTTTGCCCCAACCAGAGAAAAAGAGTTGGCCAACCAAGGAAAAATAAATCGATCTCGTATCGCTACGCGATACGAGATCGATTTATTTTTCCCAAATTTTTCCGACGATCTTTTTTGGCAGCTTTGGCAACAGCATGAAGATTATTTGTATCGGCGCTGTCTCGAGTGGATGAATGGCAACCCCACTGAGGCTGAAGATGCCTTGAGTACGGCTATGCTCAAGGCGAGGGAAAAGATGGCACAATGGGTGGGAGCAATTGATAATGTGCGGGGGTGGCTGACTCAGTTGACTCGGAACCTCTGCATCGATATTCACCGCAGACGCAGAACTCAAGCGGTGGAGAGTCTGGAAAATATAGAAAATGTAGAAAATATAGAAGTTTTGAGGAAGTCTGGGGAATCGGAAACTCCAGAAAGTTTCTTAGAAGCAGAGGAGGAAAAAATTGTCGTCCGTCGGGCGATCGCTCGTTTACCGAACCGACTGCGGGACACCTTTCTCCTGCACTTCGATCGCGAACTTTCTTATCAAGAAATTGCGGATCGACAGAATATTTCTTACGCCAATGTCCGCAAGCGCATTTCCCAGGCGCGAGGAGTTCTGAAACAGACATTAAGGGAATATTTTGTTTTATCCCCCCAACCCCCCTTGGGAAGGAGGGCTATTGAGGTTTTATCCCCTCAACCGATGGCGTTTGGAAGGGGGGCTATTGAGGTTTTATCCCCCCAACCCCCCTTGGAAAGGGGGGCTAAAGAGGTTTTATCCCCTCAACCGATGGCGTTTGAAAGGGGGGCTAAAGAGGTTTTATCCCCCCAACCCCCCTTGGGAAGGGGGGCTATTGAGGTTT
>NZ_JAMXOT010000176.1 GCF_024220515.1 Oscillatoria sp. HE19RPO | reverse complement strand
CCAAAAAATAAAACCTTCAAAAAACCCGCAGGCTCAAGCCTGGGGCTACACGGACAAAGCGGTGCCTGCGCGGGCTAAAAGAGCCTTGTTAGGTGCGATCGCATCAAAGCAAGGATGATTTATTTGTTGGAATCCCCTCAAGCAGGTTGCATCAAGATGACTCCTAAAGGAGTCACTACAAACATTTCCAGTCCCCTCCCCTTGGCAAGGGGAGGGTTAGGGTGGGGTCCACAGTGGTGTGGGTTTTTACAGACTCTCAATACCCGATTCCGTATGATATTGTTTAATCCTTGTTCGAGGATAACCCTATGAAGCTCAATTTAATGAATGATACGTTACAAATTGAATTAGACTTTTGGGAGCAATTCTTGGCATTCAGCTTTGAGAAGATTTTGACCATTCCCCTAAGTCATATTATCAATGTTTCCACCGCCGAGCCCAAAAGTAATTGGGCCGAAATTCGCGCCCCGGGAACGTTTTTACCCGGAGTGATTAAAGCCGGAACCTACTACAATCCGGAAGGAAAAGAGTTCTGGTATGTCACCCGAGAAAAAGATTATCTCACCCTAGAATTACGAGATGAACCGTTTAAACGGATTGTTTTAACGATAGATAATGCCTTGGATTGGGCGAATCGAATTCAGGGAGAAATTTAGGGTAACCGGCGGGGCTTCACAACCCCGCCAATAAAAACCCGCACCCTAAAGGGTGGGGCTATACAGACGAAGCCCGCCTGCGCGGGCTAATTCAGAGACAACTGGAGTTGGTATTAACCACCAGCAACAGCAGGGACAATACTCACCTCATCCCCTTCCTTGAGAGGCGTATCAGGACCCTCTAAAAAGCGGATATCTTCTTCATTAACATACACATTCAAAAAGCGCCGAAGTTGTCCTTTTTCATCACAAAGACGCTCTTTAATACCGGGACAGTTAGCCTCCAACGAGTCTAACAATTCCGCCACATTACTACCACTGCAATCAACAGTAGCCTTATCATTGGTAAACTTCTGGAGAGGAGTCGGGATTAAAACTTTAACAGACATGGTTCGCAAATAAAGAGGATAGGGGAGATAGGAAAGATGGGGGAAACTGTTCGTAGTAACGACTTCAGTCGTTTCCGGATGTTCGTAGTAACGACTTCAGTCGTTTCCGGATGTGCATCCCCCCATTCCCGCAACATCAAACCCATGTTAAACTAAAACTTGCTGCCATTCCAAGCGATCGAGGGTGCGAGAACGCTCCAACGCCCGCTCAAAACTCTCTAATTTCGGCTCAATCGTCAGCGGTTCACCAATATAACCCTGAACCGCTTCCTGGGTTTTTAATCCATTCCCAGTAATATAAACCACCGTCGTTTCATCCGGGTCAATTTTTCCCTCTTCCAGAGATTTCTTCAAAACAGCAATCGTAGTCCCGCCAGCAGTTTCTGTAAAAATCCCTTCTGTTTCAGCCAACAGCTTCATCCCTTCAATGATTTCTGCATCACTGACAGATTCAATATTGCCATTGGTTTTCTGAGCAACTTCTAAAGCATAAATCCCATCAGCAGGATTCCCGATCGCAATCGATTTCGCCACAGTATTCGGTTTCACCGGCTTAATAAAGTCCCGTCCTTCCCGGAAGGCAGCGGCGATCGGGGAACAACCATCCGCTTGAGCCCCTGTAAACCGAACGGCTTTCTCGTCAACCAATCCAACTTGAATAAACTCTTGGAATCCTTTATAAATCTTCGTGAACAGAGAACCGGATGCTAACGGTGCAACAATGCGATCGGGCAATTGCCAACCCAATTGTTCTGCGACTTCATAAGCCAAGGTTTTAGACCCTTCCGAATAATAAGGACGGAGGTTAATATTAACAAAACCCCAACCATGAGTATTGGCGACTTCCGAACAGAGGCGGTTTACTTGGTCATAATTTCCTTTAACAGACATCAGGGTTGGATTATAGATGAGAGTCCCCAACACCTTGCCTGCTTCCAAATCCGAGGGAATAAACACACAACAATCTAACCCCGCATAAGCAGCGATCGCAGCGGTAGAATTCGCCAAATTTCCGGTACTTGCACAGGAAACCGTCGTAAATCCCAGTTCCTTCGCCCGAGTCAACGCTACCGAAACCACCCGATCCTTAAAACTAAGGGTCGGCATATTCACTGCATCATTTTTAATATAAAGATTTTTCATCCCCAGACGACGCGCCAAACGGTTGGACTTCACCAAAGGAGTCATCCCCGTTCCCACATCAATTGGATTATCCGTCATCACCGGCAAAAAGGGACGATAACGCCAAATCGAGTGAGGACCCGCCTGAATCCTTTCCCGAGTCACCTGACGGCGAATCTCATCATAATTATATTTGACTTCCAGGGGTCCAAAACACAATTCACAGACATGAATCGCCTTCGTTTCGTACTCCGCACCACATTCTTTACATTTCAACTGGTCAAACGTGGCCCCATTCGGTGGGGTTTCATGGCTGTGAGTATGCAATTCTGTCGCCTGGATCATGGTTCAAACCTCTGGACTCTCTATAAATAGGGGCTTGGAAGTCACCTTCCCTCATCTGTTGGGAAGATAGTAACACAGCGCAAAATACTCGTCAACCAATCCCGACCAAAAAGGTCGGGATTGGTCCTTGGTCATTGGTCCTTGGTCATTGGTCCTTGGTCATTGGTCATTGGTCCTTGGTTAGAAACCGGGTTTCTTCACAAAAGCTCTAGCAATCAGCAACAAATCTGAGCGAGAAACCCGGTTTCTTGTCCTTGGGCTCTACAACTCTCCCAAGGACAAACAACAAATGACAAATAACAAATGACAAATGACAAATGACAAATAACAAATGACAAATGACAAATGACAAATGACAAATGACAAATGACAAATGACAAATGACAAATGACAAATGACAAATGACAAATGACAAATGACAAATGACAAATGACAAATGACAAATGA
>NZ_JAMXOT010000175.1 GCF_024220515.1 Oscillatoria sp. HE19RPO | reverse complement strand
GGTTCCTCTGGGGGTTCGCTATCTACTAGAGGAACCGAAGCGATCGCATTAAGTAGCTCTTGTCCCACCTCCGACGATCGCCAATCTTTTTCAGGAGCGATTAATTCTTCTACTGGCATTGCCAAACCGACTGCCCCAGAAAATTGCCAAATAATATCGTTATAATCGCGATCGCTCCCGGTATCCACCCGCAAGTCTTCCATCACGAACGCACTACCACTTCCCGTAACATCGCTAATTTGACCCACATGAAACGCATCCGACGGGTTCGCAGTTGCCAAAGAAAACAGCGGTCGCTTATCTCCTCCAATCGTCGGGTTGTCATAGACCTCCTGCACCTTGCCGTTCGGAACCAACATCACCGCAAAAACATCCCCTGGCGACATGGAAAATGTTTCCGGTCCCAAATATTCCCCAGAATTATTCCAACTAGAAAATTTTGCCCCTTCACTTGCATCGGAAATAACCACATGGCCGAGGGTCGAATTGCTCAAAGCTCTTGAAGCGGCTTCAGTAATAAATTCTGACGACCCAAGGGATAAGTCTTCCATCCCTTTCAGGCTAAAAATTGCCAACTCGCCTTGGTAACTACCGCCATCCAACAGATAGTCTACCCCCACCTCTCCCGTCGCATCTGCCACAAAAAAACCTTCGGTGATTCCCCAATCAGTAATTGGGTCGCCTTCGCCATCGGGAGAAATACTGACTCGGTACGGAGTTTCGTCGCCAATTGAGGAGATTTTTAGTCGATAATCCCCTTGGTTTAAATGCTCGAAAAAGAGTTTTCCACCATCTAATTCACTGGCATTAACCGCAGATAAAACGTTCCCAAAATTATCCAGGAGTTCTACGGATACTGGTGCTTGTAACGGTTGCACCGAGATGGTGAAACTCCCCTCACCCGGACGGGAAAACTCGTACAAGTCGAGGCGCGAACCCGGCCCGACCCGATCTATATTAACGTACCATTCATTTAGCTCCCCGACTTCAAATGGCATGGCAAAAGCTCCGAAGGTAGATGTAGATGGCTTGAAAGTTAACTTATAAGAGCCGATTCAGTTTTGTCATCAGTAATTTTTCGGAAATTTTTCAGCCATTTTGCTAGTTTTCCGCTTCGCCTCTTTGAAAAATTACTTAGAGCACAGAACGAAACTGGCTCGATATTTTGGCTTGAGAAATAATCAGGACAGTGAAAAGTTCTGTGAGATAATTAATTAGGGGCCTTAAACTGTCCAGTTCGTCTGTGTATGTTGTTATGCATGAATGACTCTTTGGCGTGAAGGAATTTTGTCAAAAGTAAGGTGGGCGGACTTTCCGCTAAAATAGAGGGACCCGCTTGGAGCCGAGTCAGTCGAACTTTTTGTTCACGCTTGATGACCACTGCGGCAGACGGTTCTGAACCACCCGGAAAAACTCTTCAAAATGCCAGAGGGCATTTCTAGTCTTATGATTTGTAAAATTCCTAGAACTAAAGCATTTAGGGAACTCCAAAAAATAAAATCTCCAAAACGTTCGTTCGTAGTGAATGCTCAACGAAGTCAATGTAGGGGCGCAAGCATTGCGCCCCTACACATACCTTCCTTTCATCAGTTGAACGGTTGAATGATTTATATTTTGCAATCCCCTTACATTGACAAATCGTTCAAATGCTTCGATTTTCTCTATTATTTTGAACGGCTCTTGCTCCGAGTAGTCCTTGATATTCATGTTTTTAGGATATGGAGAAGAACGAGCCATATTGTTCATCCAGAACCGATAGCTAAACCTTGATAAAATCTCGATTAAAGTCCGAAAAATTACTTTTATTTTAAGTTGCCAACTATAAGCCTTCATAATTTCTGTACCGGACAAATTTAGGTCTGTAGACAACAGGATACTTTGCTTTCTTCCTGCCCACAACACCCGTACAAATCGGACTAAATGTTCAGGACTTTTTTTCAGGGGGGATGGTTGTAAAGGTGCTCTTGCCACCGTATTAATCTTGACCCGAGTAATCAAGTGTATTGAATCAGATATGACCTCCTTAATTAGTTTTTTTGACGCAAAGTAAGCAGTCTTTAATGAGGTAACCTCCAGCTTTTATATAGGTCGTACATAAGTTCGACATTTTATCGACTAAACTCGGGGAATTATCATCAGGTTCTTTAACTTCATCTTGAATCTCAAACGTGACCGGAACAGCGAGTAAAGAATCACCGGATTGCAATAAAAGACTTATAGCCCCAAATAATGCCCCCTAATCCATTCAGGTTTAGTAACATTATCTGATTCTTGGTGTAATTTTGTGACCCAGGGCATTTTTCTTCCTTACGAACGGTACTTTAATGCCATCCCCAACATAAACAGGCTGCCCCTTCAAACGTTTGACATTATTATGAGAACTCAACCATTGATGCCATCGGAATGATAATATTTTGGCACTCCAACTTTTAGCGTGAAACCAATGGAGAGCATGGTCATGGTAGTATTCGCGCTTGGCCCACTGCATTCAGATAACTGGTAATAGCCTGCGCCCGGTTGCACAACAAGATGCCCCAGACCATAATCACTAACCATTCAAACGCCGCCTCACGGCTGAATGCGGGCCGTAAACTTTTTATGATTTGCTCAACTCGCTCTTTGGGGTGCGTAATAGTAACACTGGTTAAGCTTAGAATACAAGCCATGTATGACTTATGGACTGGTTTTATGCCGGTCCATTTTTTTGAGGCCATAGAGCGATCGACGAGGGGTTATACAAAACTTTTCACTGTCCAGTTAATTTAATTTAATTTAATTTTAAAATATAGCACATTTCGGGGATGGTGTTCAGCCCAGGTTTAACAAAATCTCAGATGATTTGGCTCCAGGGTATATCGCCCTAGGGGAAAAAATTGGGTTCTCACCCTACATTCTCAGGCCAAAAGAACATCAATTTTGCCCAGAGAATGGGTTTGTAAACGCTGTCCTGACCGCCTAGGGCGTCGGTACAGTAAAGGTTAGAAACCCGGTTTCTGTCCTAATCTGTTGCTAATCATCTACATTTTTGGTAAGAAACCGGGTTTCTTGTCCTCGCCTATTTAATACTGTACCGACGCCCTAGGCATGGTCGCCGATTGATTTTATCTCACCACCGGAAAATAAAGCGCCCCCTTGAGAATTTCCATCCCCCATTCAGAATCTTTTTAGCCGGAGAAAACGTCGTGAGGAAAAACAGGACCCTTCTTTTGTGAATTTGCACTCTTGTCTTTCATCTCTATTAACTCTGGAATCGCGTCAGGGATTGCGGATTAACACCGAGACCGATCGCCCAGGTGGGATGAGGTGACTTCAAGAATTGCCATGTCATAATTGAGAGAAGAAGGATTAATGATTGACGTATAAAATGACAGGAGATCTTTGCTATGTTTCAACCCAAATATAAATCGCCAGTATTGAGTCCCATTGCAGCCATCCGAGGGGTCAGTGCATCCCTGGGATTAACCCTGCTGCTGGGTGCGAGTGGTGGAGTCTTAGCCCAGGAGTTGCCGCCCCGGAATAATGTGAGAGTTCCGCCCAATTCCCCCACCGAAACTGGGGATTCCAATCAAGAGGATACCCCCACAGCTAACAATGCTCGGTTTACCTGTCAAGTCGTGGATGGAGAGTACACCGTGATGTACTCTCCTCAAAGTCAACCGGGACAGGTTTATGAGTGGGCGAAACCCAGTACCTTGGGCGGGGGGTGGACCGAAGACCGACGCTGTAGCGAAATTGCCCGTCGCTTAGAGTTTTACCGGGAAGACGGGATGCAAGAACTGGCGATCGGCTCAGAAAATGGGTATGACACCATCTGCGTGACCACCGAGAAAAATCCGACCTGTCAGATTGTCCTGACGGTCCCCCCGGGAGAGAACCCCCAACTGATTCGCGATCGCGTCTTTGAAAACTTGACCGTTGCCGATAGCGGTCGTCAAACCGAAGCTGTGAATGCCATCGTGGATAACGGCCAAGGGGGGAACGTCTTGCAGACCCTAGAGGGTGTTTTCGGGATGCCCATTCCCGGCAGCGGCCCCCAAACGCAAGTCCGGCCTGGAAGTATCGATTTACGACCTTTCCTAGACCCAGTGGATGGGGGGACGGGGGTGCAACTTAGAGAAAGCAACAGCAACGGATCCAGCCATCAGCTCAATCCTGAGAATTTTCGTTAAAGCTGGGGGACGGGGTAAGGGCTTACAACGGTAGGGTTTTTACGGTAAACTGCACCTGATGGTCCCCTCCCCTTGCCAAGTCCGGTCCCCTCCCCTTGCCAAGGGGAGGGTTAGGGTGGGGTTCTTCTCCATTGAAAGGATGTAGAGAAACCCGGTTTCTAACCGATACTTTACCAACATTCTAGAAACCCGGTTTCTTGTCCCCCGGATTTAATGCTGAACCGACGCCCTAGTAACCTGGGGATTGCCAATAGCGGTCTTCTGGTGGAATAGTTGGGTCGGCGTAGGGTTCGGCGTAGGGTTCGGCGTAGGGTTCGGCGTAGGGTTCGGCGTAGGGTTCAGCGTAGGGTTCAGCGTAGGGTTCGGTGGGGGTCCAGTCCCTATACTCCTCAGTGACCGGAGGTTCGCCAAGGTACTTATCCCCAGCAGCGGGTTCAACCGAGTCCTCGGAATAATAGGAATCCCGTGGTGAAGAATCCTGAACCGACGGGTCGGCATTCCGGAGATTTTGTTTCGCCAGCCAATCCCTGCCAATCTGAATCGTGATATCCGATCGCAAACTGCCGGTACTTTCCACCCGCACCTCCCCAAGGCCCAGAGCATCACGAATCGCCTGGGCACTTTCCATGTCACCATTTTGGGCAACAATGCGCGTCACCGCTAACGGTTGGTTCCAGGGACTAGAAACAAAAACATTCCAATATCCTTTATCCGAGAGGCTATTTCGCAACAGATCCACTGCATCCCAGTCATCGGTGCTATCTTGAATCGCCACCCGGACATAAGCCGGATCCACCGACTTATAATGCCTGCCATGAAGGTCGAAATCCAAATGTTCGGCGATCATCGCATCCAGGCGTTCATAGTTGGGTAACCAGTAACTGGCTTCATATTCCTCGGGAGCGCTGAAATCGCCTGGCACCATTAACATTTGCACATTAGAAGCTTCCGTTTGGGCCGCAAAACCCGCCAGAGCAGCAATTTCCTCAATCGTTAAGTTCGTATCAATAAATTCCTGAACCACCGAGAGAATTTTCGGTAATCGGGTGATGGTATTGATATTCAGGGTTTGATCCATCAGCGATCGCATCATCATTTGCTGACGCTGGATCCGACCGATATCCCCTAACTTATCGTAGCGAAACCGCAGAAATTGTAGCGCCTCTTTCCCCGCGAGATACTGTTCTCCCTGCTTGAGGTTGATGTACAAGCGTTGGCTATCATCCTGGTATTTCATATCCACCGGAACATACATTTTGACCCCACCGAGGGCATCCACTAATTTTTCGACCCCTTGAACATTGATGCGAATATAGCGGTCAATGCGAACACCACCGAGGAGTTCATTCACTGCCTTCGCGCTCAGAGCAGGACCGCCAAAATAGTTAGCATCATTAATTTTGCGGACGCCATAGCCTTCCACTAAGGTGCGGGTATCTCTCGGGATAGAAAGAACCGTCAACTTATTGGCTTCGGGGTCAAAGCGGACTAATAGCATGACATCGGAGAGACCATCCAGGGAATTAACCGGGGCATGGTATCCTAACTCAGGAACATTCTCCTCTTTGAGGTCAGAAGTTAAAACGCTAGTACCCAGGATTAAAATATTAACCGAGCGAGTGAGCTCGGGTAATTTTAGATTGGTCCGCGCCAGATCGCTTGTAGAAAATATCGCTGCATCTTCAGCACTGAGTTGGCTTTGCATTAAGGGGGTACTCGACAAAGATACGGCGAGCAAGGCTCCTGCAGTTGCCGAGAGCATTGCCACACCACTTAAGCCAAAACAAAGCCAAAGCCAACGTCCCCGATTTTCTTTATTGAGCTTTTTATTCTGGGGTTTAGCGGTTGGTTCCGCCATCGGGCGTTGCTTGGATACGTTCTGATTTGGCACGGGCTTCCTCACACACTCAACAATATATCGATCAAATCGGACGAGCATCCTCA
Source organism: Oscillatoria sp. HE19RPO (assembly GCF_024220515.1). Lineage (GTDB taxonomy): Bacteria > Cyanobacteriota > Cyanobacteriia > Cyanobacteriales > Laspinemataceae > Laspinema. The sequence continues at coordinate 9,407 of NZ_JAMXOT010000175.1, read as the reverse complement.
CGCTCAATTAGACAAACGGCTGTGCAGGTGTTTAACACCCCGTACCGTTGATGGGTTGATTGGCTATTTCCTGTTCCCTGGGATTGGGGGGTCACTATCGAGGCAGTCATTCGCCGTTGTCGGCTCAGAAACCTCAAGTTAGCTTGAGGCATGGCGATCGCCCGAAACGATCCTCCGACAACAGGTCTAGGATAAATGCTTGCCAACAATCTCCTCAGCCACCTGTGATACTCCCGGTAATCGCAGTGGCCGACGTTGCCATAGACGAACCATCAGCCAAATATTTACCACAAAATAGCCCGAGGTTAACAGACTACTCATTAATAACAAGGGAATGGTTAGTAATTCCGAACTTCTTGCGCCGGTTTCCAAGAAAATATATCCCAGTAGCCAACCGAAGGCTAGGGTCACAGCTAGGCGAGAGGCCGCTTTTTGTTGGCGGCTACCTTGGTGGCGATATAAAGTCCACAAGGCGGGGAAAAAGCCGAGGATGGGGAGGAAGTAGAAAAAGAGTCCTAAATGGTCAAGGTCTTTGTTTTCTAGGTCTTCCGGAGTCAGGGTCGGGGGGGGACTGTTCGAGTCCTCCTCAGTCCAACCGGATGCAGCAAAACGAGAGCGAACGCGGCGATCGCTCTCGTCTAGGATTTTAGAAGACTGGCGCTTGGGGCCAGGATTGGAATTAGGCGGAAACTGGGTCATAGCCATCAGAGTGTTAGCCAAAGCGCGTGATAGGCATCAGTTTAAGCGGTTTTCAGGAGTTGGGGTAGTCCACCAAGCCAAACTATAAGGTTGGGTGGATTCATTGACTCGATCGCGAAAGTACACCCGGATTTTATAACGGCCTGTCTGAGGAATCGGGTGATAAATATGTTCCGTACTGTCTACCTTGCTCACCGAGGACCAGACACTCTTGCGAACATCGGTTTCATCCGCAGGCATCAGATAGAGGTCCAGGTTATTTAACCCGCGATCGCGAAACTCTTCTCCAATATCATATTTGCCATTATTATTCCCATCAACGAGATCGACCCAACGATTCCAGGTTAGAGAGATGGACAGGAAACGGCCCGCCTCTAAGGGTTCTTCTAGGACATATTCCTGATAACTATTCGCCTCAACCTCGCGATAATCCCAACCGATTCCCGGGACGGCATTCTCGGGACCCCACTGACCCGCACTAAACTGTTGGTAGGCCCGGTAAGCATTCAGATGACCCGTTCCCAGGTCTCCATCCAGGGGAATTTCTTGACTGCTATAAGCGTCCGAATCTAACCAGGTGCGGTTCTCGTTGGCAAAAACCGTGCGACTCATTTTCAAATGCTGACCATTGCCGGGGTCTTCGATTTTTTCCGCCGAGTTCATTAACACCGCTTTCATCACCTCGTGACGACGAGCATCGAGGGTCCATTGGGGACTGTTGGTTTGTTGATGAAGCTGGCGATCGCCATATTCTTGCAACAGGGCCACCGTCGCCGTCACATGAGGGGCCGCAAAACTGGTGCCACTGGTCCGGGTGACTTGACCATCTAAACTCAATAAATCCAAATTACTGCCCGGAGCCACTAAGCTGATAGCGCGGCGGTTATCCAGATTTCCTTCTAACCCAATCAAGCGACTGGTAATGCCACTAAAGGCACTGCCAATATTCGCCAGGTCTACTTTGGCAAATTTGCCCTCATAAAGCGTCGTAAAAGCAACATTCATCCCGTTATAGTTATCCGTCGGAATAGGAATGCCCCCGCGCCCTTGATTTCCCGCCACCACATGAAGCACATTATGGATCCGGGCTGACCAATCCAAACATTGAGTCAGCAGGGCGTTCCCATCTAAAACCGCATTGGGACGCGGGTCCTGAGCCAGGGATTCCCCAAAACTGTAGTTAATCGCCCTCACATCTCCGCTATTTTGTTCAGCCAGATTTTGAGCTGCTAAACATTCTTCCGGTTGTCCACTGCGCCGCAACAAGCCAATCCCTGCCGCATAAAGGGTGGCATTTGGGGCCACCCCAGTAAATGTCTTATCGGAACTAATCATCACCGAAGCCACGTGCTCGGCGTGTTGTTCAGCCGGTTTCATCTGGGGATCATCTGTGGGGCTGGTTTTAGCCGGAGCATCCTGCATAAAAACTTGTTGGACGGGGATTTCCCGATACAGGTCCGCTTGTTTGTCGAGGCCAAATTTTCGAGGGCGGCCAATGTCTACTTGACCGATCGCAATTTTTCTCCCGGTTAAGTTATAGGGTGCATCATGCAGCCGACGAGCATCAATGCCGATTTCACTAATGCTCGTGGGAAGGGCGACGGCTGGAATTCCCATAAAAGCCATACTGACGCCGCCGACGAGTCCGCTTAACCCGGTTCTAAGTTTTAAGCGCTTCACGGTTCGGGTTCCACACACCAGCCAATTATTAGGGAGTTTCTTCATATTTTGTTAAACTGAATACGACTTGACGGACGGATGAAATATTTGTTAGCCATGACCCAAACGCAATCAAACAAACCTATTGTCGTTGCTCCCTCTATCCTATCAGCAGATTTTAGTCGTCTGGGAGAGGAAGTACAGGCCATCGATCGCGCCGGGGCAGATTGGATCCATGTTGATGTCATGGATGGCCGGTTTGTCCCTAATATTACGATTGGCCCTCTCGTGGTCAAAGCCCTTCGTCCTGTGACATCCAAACCCTTGGATGTGCATTTGATGATTGTTGAACCGGAACGGTATGTCGAGGATTTTGCCAAAGCTGGGGCCGATATTATTTCGGTTCATGCCGAACACAATGCCTCTCCTCACCTCCACCGGACCCTCGGTCAGATTAAAGAACTCGGCAAACAAGCTGGTGTGGTCCTCAATCCTTCCACGCCGTTGGAGTTGATCGAATACGTTCTGGATCTGTGCGATTTGGTGTTGATCATGAGCGTTAACCCCGGTTTCGGCGGTCAAAGTTTTATCCCCGGTGTGGTCCCCAAAATCCGGAAGCTGCGCCAGATGTGCGATGAGCGCGGTTTAGACCCCTGGATTGAAGTCGATGGCGGACTCAAAGGAAACAATTCCTGGCAAGTCATTGAAGCCGGTGCGAATGCGATTGTTGCCGGTTCTGCTGTTTTTGGTGCTCCTGATTATAAGGAGGCGATCGAGGGGATTCGCCATAGCCAGCGTCCGGCATTGGAAGCGCAACCGTTGGCAGCGGTGTAGTAGCGCGTGGGATTGCTTCTAATTCGGACTGAGGCGGGAAGCGAAACGACACAATCGAATCGCTTCCTTTATTTTTGAGCAATTTTTTGACTCATTTTTTGACTCATTTTTTGAGCAATTTTTTGACAGAAATGCACCGGGATAGTTGGTGAGGGCTGAGTCCTTTGACTCCTCTGATGACTGACCTCTTACATTAATAGGGATTTCCCGAAAAAATTTTGCTATTTTGACAGGAGGGACAGGAGAATGCTTTGTCCCTCTCGATATGAAGCAGTTGATGTTAGGATTGGCACTGGCTATTTCCCCGGGTAATTTATGAATGGTCGAGGCACGATCGCGTGACATTCTGAACCCGGATGTAAGTCCGGTTCTCTTTAAAAGGGGCGGGGATCTAGAAGATCCGGGAAGGTGTTTGAACTGGGGCAATCCGTCCCATGATTCACCGGAGTTCGGCCTAGGGATTGAGCGAGGCTGAGTCGATGATTCCCCAGGCTTGCATGATGATTCATCCCTGCGGCGATCGGTACAACCTGACTCGAAATCTATCTTTTGAAGTATTAGAGTGAGTCTCTATCAATTGGATAATTCAAAAGAGGCTCTCTTTCGCCAAAATTGAGGGGTGATTCCCTTGGCTGACCCCGAAAAATAGAGAGCGGGCTTTCATTCGATGAGCGATCCCCCCAATCCGGTATTCTCAGGGGTTTTCAGACCATTGGACAAGAAGTCTCCTGATGCAAAAGGGCCTAGAGGAGTGAACCCTGTTAGCGATCCTCCGGCAGTGGATCGGGAGGTGAGGGGTAGGGAAATTTGCTTGAAAAAATGATAAAATTAGAATCAATTCAAAAGGCGGAAATTAAGACGACCAAACCAATGGAAAAACCCGGGATACATGACCGAGAAAATAAGAGAAATTGCGGAATAATTCCGCCATTGAAGAGGAACCACCATGATAGGAATCTGTCAGTTCCTATAAAGTGTGAAAAACACGACTCTATTGCTCGGGACCACTGAGGGGTAAAACACTCTAGGGAGAGGAATACCTTCAGCTCCTATGGGGAGGCAAGATCCCTGGTCACGCTACACTAAAAGACGTTGCTGCAAATATGGACGCGCACGCACAGGCTCCTGCACAGAGCGCGGGCTAGCTAACTCAGAGGGCGGAATATGTTCTGGAAATTCAAGCGCTCCCTTATGCTGAATTATGGTGCTGCTACCGCCTCGGTGGCGATCGCACTGGTACTGACTCAACTGCTATTCCCACTGATTGAACTGACTCCCACGGTTTTGTTTGTTGCAGCGGTGGCAGTCACTGCACGCTATGGCGGAATTGGACCCGGGTTATTTGCAACGGTACTCTCGGTAGCGACGCTCGACCATTTTTTTGAAAACGCCCCCTTTACCTGGAGCATGGGATGGGGGGATCTGCTCTGGATCGGGGTATTGAGTTTGATTACGGTGCTGATTAGTTCCCTCAAGGAGTCTAAACAGCAAGCTGTACAGAAATTACAAAAAAAACAACAGTTTTTGCAGGTGATGACGGATTCATTACCTGTGGCCATTTCTTATGTGGATGCCTTAGAACTCTATTGTTTTAACAATCAACGCTACGAAGAGTGGTTTGGACATTCGCGAGATTTCCTGGGAGGGAAGCACCTCAAGGAGATTCTGGGAGAGTCCGCCTATCAAGTGATTCGGCCTTATGTCAAAATGGCATTATCCGGACAGTCGGTGACCTACGAAACCAACATTCCCTATCACGAGGGAGGGTCCCGTTATATTCGCGCTACCTACGTTCCTGACTGGGGTCCGCGCCAAGAGGTGAAAGGTTTTATTGCCTTTATCGAAGATATTACCCAGCAACGGAAGGCGGAAGAGGGCCTGCGTGAGTCCCAACAGCGGAGTAAATTAGCTTTAGATGCGGCTCAAATGGGGACTTGGGAATGGAACCTCAAAACGGGCAAAGTAAAGCGATCGGCGATGGTGGCACGGATTTTTGGCAGCGATCAGGGCAGCTTTGATGGAAGCTATGAAGCCTTTGTGGAAGGGATTTATCCCGAGGACCGCCCCAGTTTCGAGGAGGCGGTTCAACAGGCGATCGCCAATCGTACCGATTATGAAATCGAATTTCGGGTCCCTAGAGGCAATCTGGGGATCCGTTGGGTGTTATGTAAGGGGCAAGTTTTGCCGGATAAGGAGGGGCAGCCCATACGAGCCCTGGGGGTCTGCATGGATGTGACGGAAAGTCGGTATGCTCACGAAGCACTCCAGGTGAGTGAAGAACGATTTCGGCATATCTATGAGTCGAATTTGATTGGATTGGTGTTTGGCGATCGCAATGGCAATATTAGCGAAGCGAATAATGCATTTTTAAATATTGTGGGTTACACGCCAGAAGATTTGCGATCGCGTCGGGTGATTTGGCAAAATCTCAACCCCTTGGATCGCAGCGACGATGAGGATATGACCGTTGGTCTGGTGCAAGGAGTGGCGACCCCCACGGAAACGGAATTAATTCGCAAAGATGGTCGTCGCGTTCCGGTTTTGGTGGGCCAAGTCCCCCTCCAAGATTACACCAATATGGGGATCAGCTTTGTTCTGGACCTCAGCGAACGCAAACAAGCTCAAGCGGCTTTAAGTGAAAGTGAAGAACGACTCCGCCTCGCCTTGGAAGCGGCCCACATGGGAATGTGGGATTGGGATATCGCCACGGGCAAAATTGCCCAGTCTGAGATTGTCGATCGCTTATTGGGGTTGGAAGTCGGGAGTTTTGGCGGAACTTACAATAGTTTAATCAAAATCGTTCATCCCGATGATCGGGCGCGATTCAATGCTCACGCGATCGCCACGATGGAACGGGGTCAAGATTTTAATGTGGAATTTCGGGTGGTGAAACGCGATCGCACGGTTGCCTGGGTCGCGAGTATTGGCAAACGACTCCCGGATAAAGCCAAAAATGGCGATCGCTTGATCGGGGTCTGCATGGACATCACCGAACGCAAGCAAATCGAACAGGAACTCTATCGGCGTGAGCAGGAATTCAAGGCCCTAGCAGAAAATGCCCCGGATATCATCGCCCGGATGGATGCAGCAGGGCGCTATCAGTATGTGAATCAGGCGATCGAACAGGTGACGGGCATTTCCCAGAAAGCCTTTATCGGCAAAGCCTTGGGTGAGTTAGGATTCCCCCAGGAAATCGATGCCTTATGGAAACAAAGCGTCAGCGAGGTCCTCACCACGGCACAAGAGGGGATTGTGGAAGGCTATTTACCCACTCCGAAGGGAACGCGATACTATCAATCTCGGTTGGTTCCGGAACAGGCTCTCGATGGCTCCCTGGACCATGCGATATGTATCAGTCGCGATATCACGGACCTCAAACAAACTCAAGAAGCCTTACGGGAAACCAATCAAACCCTTAAAGCCCTGATTCAAGCTTGCCCCTTGGCCGTGATGGTCTTGGATGCCACGGGTAAGGTAAAAATGTGGAACCGCAGCGCAGAGCGGATTTTGGGCTGGAGTGAAGCCGAAGCGATCGGGCGTCAATTCCCCGGCATTCCCTCAGAAAAACTAGAGGAGTTGCAAGAAAATATCTCCTCTACCCTCGCGGGAAATCCTTTAATGGGCGTGGAAACTCGTCGTCTGACGAAAGCCGGAACACAAATTGATGTAGCCATCTGGACGGCCCCCTTGCGGGATGCCAAGGGGAATGTCAGCTACCTGTCGATCTTGGCTGATATCAGCGATCGCAAGCAAGCTGAAGAAGCCCTGCGCGACAGTGAGGACCGCTTCCGCACCTTGGTCCACTCCATGGATGACATCGTATTCACGTTGGATCGTCAAGGTCGGCATACGGCGATTTTTGGGCGCTGGTTCGAGCGCACTGGGAGCACTCCGGAACATTTTCTGGGCAAAACCGCTGGAGAACTCTTGGGTCCGCAAGCGGCAAAGATTCATAACACTGCGAATCAAAAAGCCCTGGCTGGGGAGAGCGTGATTTATGAATGGAGTTTCCAGACGGATGCCGGGACTCAATACTGTCAAACCTCCCTCTCTCCTTTGCGCGATCGCCAGGGTCGAGTCACGGGAATTGTCGGGGTGGGACGGGATATCACCGAACGGCAGCAAGCGGAACAACGGCAATATTTCCTGGCAGAAGTCTCTTCGGTTCTGGCTTCTTCCCTGGATTACCCAACTACTCTCAAGAGTTTGGCGAATTTGGTGGTGCCGACGATCGCAGATTACTGCGTGATTTATATTGTGGAGGATGCCGGACAAATTTCGGGATTGGCAATGGCTCATAGCGATCGCGCAAAGGAGGCGTTGTTGCGTCAGATGGAACAGCATTATCCATTGGACATAAATCATGAAGATGGAATTGTCCAGGTTGTCTCCTCGGGTAAGTCGATCCTGATTCCGGAATTGACCGACGAAATGCGAGTGGCTACGGCTCGGGACCCCGAACATCTCAGACTGATGCGGGAACTTGGCTGTCAGTCCTGTGCGATTGTCCCGTTGCTGGCTCGGGGGCGGACTTTGGGTGCGATTAGCTTTAATATTGCTAAATCCGGGCGTCGTTACAAACCCGAGGACCTAATGTTGGCGGAGGAATTGGCGCGGCGTGCGGGGTTTGCCATTGATAATGCTCGGTTGTATCGCGAGTCCCAGGAAGCCAACCGCATGAAGGACGAATTTTTGGCGATCGTCTCTCATGAGTTGCGAACGCCGTTGAATGCGATGTTGGGTTGGGCGCAGTTACTCCGCACTCGCAAGTTTGACGAGGCGACTACGGAGCGAGCATTGGAGACCATTGAGCGCAATGCCAGGGTTCAAACCCAGTTGATTGAGGATTTATTAGATGTTTCCCGGATTCTGCGAGGGAAAGTGGCCCTGAGTTTGGAGCCGGTAGATTTGACTGTGGCGATCGCTTCGGCAATTGAGTCTTTGCGTCCGAGTGCTGAGGCAAAGCAGATCCAGCTGATCCAGACGGTGACCAAATCCGTGGGGGTGGTTTCGGGGGATATTAATCGGATTCAGCAAGTGGTGTGGAATTTGCTCTCGAATGCGATTAAGTTTACTCCAAGTGAGGGACGGGTTGAGGTGCGGTTGAGGCGATCGCGCAATTTTGCCATTCTGGAAGTGGCAGACACGGGAATGGGGATAGCGCCGGACTTTTTACCCTTTGTGTTTGAGCGGTTCCGCCAAGCGGATAGTACCACGACGCGCTCTTACGGGGGGTTGGGTTTAGGATTGGCGATCGTCCGTCATTTGTTGGAAATGCATGGAGGCAGTATTCGCGCCTACAGTGAGGGAACTGGCAAGGGCGCAACTTTTACGGTGACGTTACCCCTGTTACAACCCATCCAGGGGAATGAAGCAGTCCAGGATGTTTCTGAGCTGATTCTGGAGGATTCTGACCCCGTTGATGAGGACTTTCCCTTAGCGGGGTTGCGAGTGCTGGTGGTGGAGGATGAAGCGGATACCCTGGAGTTTTTGATTGCTACCCTGGAAATGGCTGGGGCGATGGTGGTGGGGGTGTCGTCGGCAACCCAGGCATTAGCGGCGATCGCCGAGCAAAAACCCGATGTTTTGGTGAGCGATATTGGAATGCCCGAATTAGATGGGTATTCTTTGATCCGGCAAGTGAGAAGTCAGGAGTCGGATTCTGAGCCGGTCCTTCCGGCATTAGCCCTGACGGCTTATGCTCGGGATAGCGATCGCACTCGCGCTCTGAATGCTGGCTTTGACCAGCATATCTCTAAACCGATTCAACCCGATCGCCTGATTACGGTAGTCAAAAATTTGGCGGTTCACAAATAAAGCAGGTCCCACCGATGGCCGGGGTTTGATCCCGATCGGGAAAAACCTCCTACAGTCTTGAAGGGGATGACAGCAGATTTCTGTTTCTGGCCCTGGGTTGAGAGTTGTTAAATCTGAGACAATCGGAACAGAATGCTCTGTCCAAATTACCGAGAATCGGGTTTTTGTCGGTCAAACCGACTCTCATCTAGGACTGAAGTTGGCGAGGCGGCTATCCGGCCAAAGCCCCCCACCTGGTTTGTGACAGAGGGATTTGTATTAGGGAACTCCAAAAAATAAAACCTTCAAAAAACCCGCACCCTGAAGGGTGGGGCTACACGGACAAAGCCCGCCTGCGCGGGCTAAAAGAGCCTTGTTAGGTGCGATCGCATCAAAGCAAGGATGATTTATTTGTTGGA
>NZ_JAMXOT010000174.1 GCF_024220515.1 Oscillatoria sp. HE19RPO | reverse complement strand
GTTCCATTTCATCTCAATTTCATCTACCCTTTGCCAGACTAGGGAGGACTTTTATCCCCTATAGCGAGGGAATCATGGCTTACTCACATCAATCTTTAATTCGGGCTGTCCTCATTACAACAGTTCTGTTATCCCTCCCCAAAGTGGCTTTATCCCATGTGGGACATGGGGATGAATTCCAAGCCACTGGCGGGATTGAACGGGTAGAAGTGAACCCGGAAATGGACCAAATGTTAGGCATTGTCGTCACTCCCATCACCCCAGCTACAGATGGTAGCGCCAGCATCCTGGTCCCCGTCACTGCCTTAGTCAATTCAGAGGATCAGCAACTCGTTTTTGTCCAATATCAAAACTTTTATGAACCTGTTCCCGTTACCACTGGCGCAACCCAAGGGGAACTGATTGAAGTCATGGATGGATTATCCGTGGGGGAAAATCTCGTCACCCAAGGCAGTTTGTCTCTGTATGCCGAATCGCGCAAAACCCAATCCCCGGAGACTGCTGCCACTTCCGATACTGCCGCCACTCCAGAACCCGTAGCTACCCAGAGTACCCCCTTCATCGAGGATCCGGCCCCTCAACCCCTGGAAATCGCCCAACAACCCCTAGCAACCACCCCAGCCGAAAGCGGATTTCCGATGGGTTGGGTAGTCGGGATTGCGATCGCCGTCGTACTCGTAGCAACCCCGATCGCCTTAGTCAGTTCCCGCAAAAAAAACAGCAGCCTTTCCAATAACCAAGGAGATCGTTAAGCAGGCAAATGTTGAACTCCCTTCTGAATCTCACCCTCAAAAACTCCATTACTCAACGGTGGATTATCGTCATTGCGGCTATCTGTATCACCGTTTGGGGAATCTTCAGCATTACCCAGATGCCTCTGGATGTCTTTCCGGAATTTGCACCCCCTCAAGTCGATATTCAAACCCAAGCGGCAGGATTGGCACCGGAGGAGGTGGAATCTCAAATTACGGTGCCCATTGAAAGTGCGGTTAATGGTTTGCCAGGGGTGACAACGGTGCGATCGTCCTCCAAGGTTGGACTCTCAATGGTGCAAGTTGTATTTGACCCGAATGCAGATATTTATCGCGCCAGACAAGCGGTTACCGAACGACTTCAACAGATTACCAATCAACTTCCGGCAGGGGCACATCCTCCAGAAATTTCCCCGTTAGCTTCTCCCTTAGCGACGATTTTGCAATATGCATTTACCGTAACTGGAGAAGGGGAAACTTCCTTAATGGACCTCCGCAATTTCGTCGATAGTATCCTCACCCAGCAAATTTTATCAGTGCCAGGGGTGACCCAAATTACGGTGTATGGCGGTGAGGAACGACAGGAACAAGTGCTAGTTGATCCGGCTAAATTGCGATCGCTGAATGTCTCTTTAACAGAAGTCGCCCAAGCCGCTAGAGGTGCTAATTCCAATGCTTCAGGCGGGTTCTTGATTGGTGGAGGTCAAGAATTATTGGTCCGGGGAATCGGTCAGATTCAATCCATCGAAGACTTACAGGAATCGGTGGTCAAAGTCCAAGACGGCTTACCGATTTTACTCAAAGATGTGGCAGAGGTGAAAACCGGATCGGCCCTCAAACGGGGCGATGCCAGTTTTAATGGAGAATCGGCTGTGGTGATGATGATTAATAAACAGCCTCACGTGGATACTCCGACTGTCACCAAAGCGGTAGAATCTCGGATGCGATCGCTACAGGAAACCTTTCCGGCAGATATCCAAATTGCCCGCACTTTTCGTCAATCCAACTTCATCGATTCCGCCATTAGAAACGTCAGCGGTTCTCTGATTCAAGGCATCATCATTGTTTCAGTGATTATGCTGCTATTTTTGATGAATTGGCGGACGGCAGTAATTACCTTAAGTGCCATTCCCCTCTCGTTGTTAATTGGCTTATTGTTCATGAAAGCCTTGGGATTGGGAATTAATACCATGACCCTGGGGGGATTAGTCGTTGCCATTGGTTCCGTGGTGGATGATGCCATTGTTGATATGGAAAACTGCTATCGGGGATTGCGAACCAATCAAGCCCAAGGTAATCCGAAACATCCGTTTCAAGTTGTCTATGATACCTCGGTAGAAGTCCGACTGGCAGTGATTTTCTCCACGGTGATTATCATTGTGGTGTTTGCGCCTATTTTTAGTTTAACCGGGGTGGAAGGACGGATTTTCGTGCCAATGGGGTTGGCTTATTTACTCTCGATCGCCGCCTCTACCCTAGTCGCCATGACCCTTTCCCCGGCCCTTTGCGCCATTCTGTTAGCGAATCAAACCCTCCCCCAGGAAGGAACTTTTGTTTCCCGATTAGCAGAAAAATTGTATCGCCCATTGCTGAATTTATCCTTGCGCGCCCCCCAAATTATTCTAGCAATTGCCCTCGCGAGTTTAGTAGCAACCCTGGCAATTGTTCCCACATTGGGACAAGTTTTTCTACCAGAATTTCGGGAAAAATCAATGGTTAACTCAATGGTTTTATATCCCGGAGTTTCCCTAGATATGACCCAGCGCGCCGGTATCGCCCTCTCCAAATCCCTGCAAAACAATCCCCTCTATGACTGGGTACAAGTCCGCGCCGGACGGACTCCTGGGGATGCCGATGGCGCGGGAGTGAGTATGGCTCATGTGGATGTAGAATTGAGTGATTTAGCGTTGAAAGACCGAGAAAATAGCGTTCAATTGCTGCGGGAAAGTTTCCTGAAATTGCCCGGTGTTGCGCCGAATATTGGCGGATTTATTTCTCACCGCATGGATGAAGTGCTCTCGGGAGTCAGAAGTGCAGTCGCTGTCAAAATTTTTGGCCCAGATTTAACAGAATTGCGCCGCATTGGTGAACAGGTTCGGGATGCGATCGCCCCGATTTCTGGAGTAGTTGATTTACAACTAGAACCTCAACTCCCCATCCGCCAAATCCAAATTGAATACAACCGGCAAGCGGCAGCAACCTATGGGTTAACAATGGAACAATTGTCAGAAGTTGTCGAAACAGCCCTCAATGGTCGAGTTGTTTCTCAAGTGCCAGAAAATCAACAACTGATTGATATTTTTATCACCCTCCCTGACAATGCGCGCAATAGCTTAGATGCAATGGGCGCAATTCCAATTTCTACCCCAACAGGAGAGATAATTCCCCTCCGAACTGTTGCCAGTTTAAGTTATGGCATGGGAGCAAATGTGGTCAATCGGGAAAATGTCTCGCGGTTGATTGTAGTTTCAGCGAATGTGGCGAATCGAGATTTAGGCAGTGTTGTTGGTGATATTCAAGGTCAAATTCGGGAGGAAGTGACCTTACCCCCGGGGTATTTTATCCAATATGGCGGACAATTTGAATCGGAACAACGGGCGAGTAATAGCTTGTTGGTGTTTAGTATTTTAGCGGCAGTCGCAATTGCTGTGCTGATGTTTTTCTCGGTTAAATCTCTACCAGCAACCCTCGCGATTATGTTGAATTTACCCTTAGCCTTAGTCGGGGGAATTATCTCCATTGCCTTAACCGGCGGCGTGATTTCCATTGCTTCCCTGATTGGATTTATTACCTTATTTGGGGTAGCGGTCCGCAATGGGTTGTTACTGGTGGATAATTACAATACTAAATTTGCTGAGGGAATGTCGCTGAAAGAGGTGATTATCAATGGTTCCCTAGACCGAGTGAATGCCATTTTGATGACCGCTTTAACCTCTGCCTTGGGGATGTTTCCCTTGGCGATCGCCACTGGCGCAGGAAATGAGATTTTACAACCCTTAGCCATTGTGGTTTTGGGGGGGTTATTTACCTCGACTGCCTTAACCCTGTTAGTAATTCCAGCACTTTATGCCCAATTTGGGAAACGATTAATGCCTCAACCCAAACCGGCAAACCTGGAAATCCAGTCGGGGTGGAAAAAACCGGACTTCATCCCTCACTGACCAAATTCCAACCGCGCCTTTTCCACAATCTCCGGTGTCACCACATCCAGTTCGGCTTCTCGCGCCAACTGGATGATCCGTTGCCTTGCCTGCGATCGGACGAAATAAGGAATATTCTTGAGCTTGAGTTTAGCTTCTTCCGTCCATTCCATGTCATCAAATAAATCAGAATTAGACATAAATAATATCCGGTTAAATGTTAAATTTTTGAATTGCAATCTGTCAATCTACAGCAGTGCCATTTATTTTATTGTAATAGCAAATCCCACTTCTCCAACATTTTAATACCAAATCCGGAGTTCAGAAATCATCTTTACTCTTCAGCCTGCGCAGGCAGGCTTCGTCCGTATAGCCCTTAGCTGCGGGTTTTGATTTTCTTTAGCCCGCGCAGGCGGGCTTCGTCCGTATAGCCCCAGGCTTGAGCCTGCGGGTTTTTTACTTCAACAAAAAAGCTCCTGCTTTATGCAGGAGCCTTTAATGATGAACTGATTACTCGAAATTCATCCTTCAATTCAGAAGAAATTAATCAAGTTCAGTCATTGCCAACACTGGCTCATCTTCACGGTCAATACCGCGTTCAAATCCAGCAGCAGCGGCGCGAGCGCGTCCAGCGTGCCAGAGGTGACCGACTAAGAAGAAGAAGCCCAAAATGAAGTGAGCACCAGCCAACCAAGCGCGGGGGTTCACATAGTTGAAGCCGTTGGCTTCAGTGATAATCCCACCCACCGAGTTGATGGAACCGTTAGGCGCGTGAGTCATGTACTCAGCAGCGCGACGGATTTGCCAGGGTTGAATGTCATTTTTCAGCTTACGCAGATCCAAGCCATTCGGTCCACGCAGGGGTTCCAACCAGGGGCCACGGAAATCCCAGAAGCGCATGGTTTCACCACCGAAGATGATTTCTCCAGTAGGAGAGCGCATCAGGTATTTACCTAGACCCGTGGGGCCTTGGGCAGTACCGATGCTGGCACCTAAGCGTTGGTCACGAACCAAGAAGGTGAAGGCTTGAGCCTGAGAAGATTCAGCGTTGGTGGGGCCGTAAAATTCGCTGGGATAAGCAGTGTTGTTAAACCAAACGAAGGAAGCCGCAATAAAGCCCATCAAGGACAGAGCGCCTAAGCTGTAGGACAGATAAGCTTCTCCAGACCAGATGAAGGCACGACGCACCCAACCAAAAGGCTTGGTGAGGATGTGCCAGACACCGCCAATAATGCAGGTAAAGCCAACCCAAATGTGACCACCGATAATGTCTTCCATGTTATCGACACCCATCAACCAGCCTTCGCCACCGAAGGGAGAGGTCGCTAGATAACCGAAGATCACAGCGGGGTTCAGGGTCGGGTTGGTAATCACCCGCACGTCACCGCCACCGGGTGCCCAGGTGTCATACACACCACCAAAGAACATGGCTTTGAGCACCAGCAACAAGGCACCCAATCCGAGAACGATCAGGTGGAAGCCCAAGATGGTGGTCATCTTGTTCTTATCGCGCCAGTCATACCCGAAGAAAGAAGAGTATTCTTCCAGGGTTTCCGGTCCACGAACGGCGTGGTAGATACCACCGAGACCGAGAACGGCAGAAGAAATCAGGTGCAGAACACCAACGACAAAGTAGGGGAAAGTATCGATGACTTCTCCACCGGGACCTACACCCCAACCTAGGGTAGCGAGGTGAGGGAGCAGGATTAAGCCTTGCTCATACATCGGCTTTTCAGGAATGAAGTGACCGACTTCAAATAAAGTCATCGCTCCAGCCCAGAAGACAATCAGTCCAGCGTGAGCAACGTGAGCGCCCAGCAGTTTCCCGGATAAGTTGATCAGACGGGCGTTTCCAGACCACCAGGCAAAGCCGGAGGTTTCTTGGTCACGTCCGCCCATGACCATCGAACTATTGAAAGATGTTTGCACGGATGAGAACCTCTTTTTGCGATCGACAACAGATGATATCGCTTGTTTAGATTTTAGGTTTTAGAGGGGAATTAAATCCAATCCAAAATCAAAAATCTGCAATTAAATTTTCTACAGAGCGTTACCGCGAGGTAGAACTTCTTCAGGGAATTCAAAGTTTTCGTGAGGCTGGTCAACCGGAGCCATCCAAGCCCGAATTCCTTCATTCAGAAGAATATTCTTGGTGTAGAAGGTTTCAAATTCAGGGTCTTCCGCAGCGCGGAGTTCTTGAGATACGAAGTCATAAGCACGCAGGTTTAAACCTAAGCCAACGACCCCGATCGCACTCATCCACAAGCCGGTAACTGGCACGAACAACATAAAGAAGTGTAACCAGCGCTTGTTGGAGAAAGCCACCCCAAAAATTTGGGACCAAAAACGGTTGGCGGTAACCATCGAGTAGGTTTCTTCCGCCTGAGTGGGTTCAAAGGCGCGGAAGGTGTTGGAACCTTCACCATCTTCAAACAAGGTGTTTTCCACGGTAGCTCCATGAATGGCGCACAGCAGTGCACCGCCCAGGATACCGGCCACTCCCATCATGTGGAAGGGGTTGAGGGTCCAGTTATGGAACCCTTGGAAGAACAACAGGAAGCGGAAGATAGCGGCAACGCCAAAGCTGGGAGCAAAAAACCAGCCGGATTGACCCAAGGGATACATCAAGAACACGCTGACGAACACCGCAATGGGTCCGGTAAAGGCGAGTCCGTTGTAAGGACGAATCCCTAGCAGGCGGGCAATTTCCAACTGCCGCAGGCAGAAGCCAATGAGACCAAAGGCCCCGTGCAGGGCGACGAAGGTCCATAGACCGCCGAGTTGACACCACCGGGTGAAGTCGCCTTGGGCTTCAGGACCCCAGAGGAACAGGAGGGAATGTCCCAGACTGTTCGGGGGAGTAGAAACAGCCACGGTGAGGAAGTTGCAGCCTTCTAAATAGGAGGAAGCTAATCCGTGGGTGTACCAAGAGGTAACGAAGGTTGTGCCGGTCAGCCAGCCTCCCACTGCGAGATAGGCGCAGGGGAAGAGTAATAGGCCAGACCAACCGATAAAGACGAAGCGATCGCGCTTGAGCCAGTCATCGAGGACGTCAAACCATCCCCGTTCTGTCTGTGCGCGTCCAACTGCTATTGTCATAAAATTTGCGGGAGTTGGGGTCGGGTTTTAAATCGTCTTGCTCTACAAGAATCGCAAGCTTTCTAAGTAAGTTAACATAACTATATATTACATTGACCAAAATTTGCAAAACCCTGAGCCAAAGGCTGCCCAGTTCCCTGAACGGAACCCGTCTGTGTGGCTGTTGCTCTAGGGGCGCATCCATGAGACCAAACCATCTCAGGACAAGGACTGTGGCGCTGTCCGAGGATCACCTTAACCCGGATTACTAGACAGTGTTCTGGACTTAAGATCCGTTCTTAGGTCCAAACGCGAATCCCAATTTTGAGGGTCCGCTGGTTTTTTTCTCAGGTCTGAATCCCTCTGCGATCGATGCCCTCTCTATCACGGTCTGTTTGATGTAGTGGGATTTAAGGCAGAGGTGACCTCAACCGTCCAACCCGTCAGGAACAGCCCCGGAGTCTCCCCCAGGTCCCTGGCTCTGTCTAGGACTGTACCCCCGGTGGCGGCTTCAAAAAATTTAGAATTTCCCATAAACTCTGGCCCATTGTCCACCTTAGAGACGGATACTAGGATCGGACCTATTCTTAGGTGCCTTGCCCTGACCCTTAGAGATGCCGGGAAAATCTTTCCCAGTTCTCTATAATTTAGGGCTGCGTTCTCTCCCTTACCCAGCTTATTTTCGATGACTGCAAAAAGCATCTCTACTAGCGATCGCGTACTTCGCAAAGAAATTATCGGCTCTCGCCGGTTCAGCAACTACCTTCTAGTCGTTGTCGTTAACTTAGGAGGAGTCGGCTTTCTCTTAGCCAGCCTTTCCAGTTATCTGAAAGTCAATTTTTTGCCGTTTGCAGACCCAACTCAGCTCATCTTTCTCCCCCAAGGCTTGGTCATGGGTTTTTACGGGGTAGCGGCTTTGCTGCTCTCCCTTTATCTCTGGCTGACCATTCTCTGGAATGTGGGGGGTGGCTACAACGAATTTAATAAAGAAACCGGCAAGGTTCACATCTTTCGGTGGGGATTTCCGGGCAAAAATCGTAAAATTGATATTTCCTATCCCCTGGAAGATATCCAATCCATTCGAGTCGAAGTCAAAGAAGGACTCAACCCTAAACGGGCGATGTATATGCGAACTAAAGGTCGCAATCCCCTTCCGTTGAGTCGCGTCGGTCAACCGATACCCTTGGCGGAACTAGAAAATGAAGGTGCAGAATTAGCTCGGTTCTTAGGGGTTCCCCTGGAAGGGTTATAAGCCTGGTCAATCTTCTTACGCCCTGAGATTTGTGTCTGCTGTGGAGTCAACTCTTTCTGGCGAAACCAGTGGTATTGAGCCGTGAAAATCGGCATCGTCCTCTTCTGCCTTGGACAAACATCTCAGGACTTAGGCATCCCTTCTATCGGTGAGGAGGGGCAATTCATAGACGGCCCTTCTTCACTGCTCGGGTGAAATCTCCAAAGCAAGCTGAAGGGATGAACCTAAACTTATTTTTGTACCCATTCCTGCGCTACCCGGAGCGAGAAAATTAACTTAGGTAAGATTGGCATCCTATCCCATCTCTCATATCACTCGCGAGGTCAGCATATTGTATTGGAAACTGAACATGGAAATTAACATCCGGCACTGGATCGTCTCGGTGATGATTCTAGGTGCTTTGCTGATCGGAGGTTGCGCTCAACAGGACGCGACATCCCAACCCTCTACCCTATCGACGGAACCCCCTTTAACGGCACAAATCCCAGATGCCTTCAGCAATCTCCCCCGTTTGGAGGGAAAAGCTACGGTGCAAATGGTGATTAATGGCAAACCAGTTGTCATTGAAGTGGATGGCACAAATGCTCCAATTACAGCGGGGAATTTTGTGGATTTGGTTCAGCGTCAGGTCTATGACGGCTTAATGTTCCACCGGGTGGTGCGTGAACCGGAACCGTTTGTGGTTCAAGGGGGAGACCCGCAAAGCAAAGATCCAAATTTTGGGAGACCCTTAGGCACCGGGGGTTTTATTGACCCGGCAACAGGTCGGGAACGCTACATTCCGTTAGAAATTACTCCGGAAGGGGCGCAGAGTCCGGTCTATGGTTCACCCTTGCAATCGGCCCGAATGAGTCAAACTCCGGTTTTGAAACATCAGCGCGGCGCGGTAGCAATGGCCCGATCTCAAGCGCCCAATTCGGCCTCTTCTCAGTTTTACTTTGCCTTGAGCGATCTAGAGTTTTTAGATGGCAATTATGCTGTGTTTGGCAAAGTGACTGAAGGCATGGATGTGGTCGATAGCATTCAAGAAGGCGATCGCATTCAGTCAGCTCAGGTCGTTGATGGCCTAGAGAATCTTCGTACTAACGGTCCTTCCTAAACGTGAAAACCGGCGATCGAGGGGTGCAAATTGTTGTCACCGGAATGGGTTTGGTTTGCGCCTTGGGGGATAGTTTAGAGGCGGTTTGGCAGCGCTTGCTCCAGTCAGAATCGGCGATCGCCCTGGGTCAACCGTTCCCCGAACTGCCACCCCGTCCCCTAGCTCAAATTGGACCTAATCCGGCTCGTCTGGACCAACTCCTCGAACCTGTGGTGACCCGCGCCCTCAAGGATGCCGGTTTGGTTCCACCCCTGCCGGATTGTGGGGTGGCGATCGGGTCCAGTCGCGCTCACCAAGGCCAATTGGAGCAACTGGCACGGCAATTTTGTCAAAATCCCCGAGGGGGCGACTGCAATTGGGGGGTGAATTGGTTGGACCTTTTACCCCATACTCCGGCAACTGCTACGGCGCGACAGATTGGGGCTAGGGGACCCGTGATGGCACCGATGGCGGCTTGTGCTACCGGGATTTGGGCCCTGGCCCAAGGGTTTGAACTGATCCGCACGGGTCAATGTCAGCAGGTTGTGGTCGGTGCCGCAGAAGCCCCCATCACTCCCCTGGCCCTCACCGGATTTACTCAAATGAGTGCTTATGCCAAAACCGGCTGTTATCCGTTTGACCGCCATCGGGAAGGGTTAGTCCTGGGTGAAGCTGCCGCCGTTTTTGTCCTAGAATCGGCGGATTTCGCTCACCAGCGTGGGGCGAAGAACATTTATGGAAAAATCTTCGGATTTGGCATTACCAATGATGCTCGCTATGCGAATGCTCCTGATGAGGATGCAACGGCAGCGATCGCAGCTGTCGAGCAGTGTCTGAGGCGATCGCAGTTGCATCCGGCAGAAATTGACTATATTCACGCTCATGGCACTAGCACCCGCCTCAACGATTGCACTGAAGCCACATTGATTGGTTCCCTGTTTCCCCAGGGGGTGCCCGTGAGTTCGACCAAAGGAGCCACAGGTCATAGTTTAGGCGCTTCTGGAGCGTTGGGGGCGGCCTTTTGTCTCCTGGCGATGCGCGATCGCTGTTTACCCCCTTGTGTGGGGTTGAGCGTCCCGGAATTTGACCTGGATTTCGTGCGGCGATCGCGTCAAACCCAGGTAGAACGCACCCTATGTTTTAGTTTTGGCTTTGGTGGACAGAATGCTGTGTTAGCGTTGGGACAATAATACCTTTGGCGATCGTCTCTGTTGCCCCCCCGGATTTCCTCTCCCTCCAGGAAAAAGCGCTCCACAATCCTAAAAACTTTTTTTAGAGGCATTTACCCCATCCCTAAACTTTCGTAGGATAGAGTCAACCCCCTAGTCTATTCCCGATGCAGGTAACTTAACATGGATTTGGAATCGCATCGATTTATTTCATATTTTCTCCCCGACCAAAGACCCGAATTGTGCCGCAGTGCCACTATCGAAAAATTTCCCCAAGGTACGGTTATTTTTGAAGAAAACGAAAAACCTGATGCATTATATCTCGTTTTAGACGGCAAAATTGAATTTAGCAAACGAGGAGGATTAGGCCAATATCAAAATGTGGCCTGGGCTTCTGAAAATGACTTTTTTGGCGAGTTTGGTGTTTTGGATGGACAACCGCGCAGTGCTAGAGCAGTGGCTTGCACCCCCGCAACCATTGCCAAGATTCCCCGCGATCGCTTGATGGATATTTTAGAACGCTCTCCAGGAAAGGTGGTGTTGCAATTATTTCACCATATTATCCATTATCTGCGGCTGACGACTGAACAATATGTGAATCAAATGGTTCACAAACATAAAATGATGGCCGTGGGAGAAATGGCGAATACCATTATTCATGATTTAAAAAGTCCTTTTACTGGAATTTCTTTAGCCACTTCCATGTTGAAAGATTTGCATTCCGATGAAGAAAGTCAAGAATGGTGCAGCTTAATTCAAGCCCAAATCACTCAAATGTTAGTCATGACTGAGGAGATTTTAGAATTTACTCGCGGCAACGCAATTTTAAATAAAAAGGCGATAAATTTAAGGGAAAGTCTCGAAAAATTTCAACGACTAAACTTCATTTATTGGAATCAACATGAGATCGACTTTATTTTGCAATGTGATAAAATTATTTTGAATGCCGATGAAAATAAACTGATGCGCGTCTGGCAAAACTTAGTCGGAAACGCGGTAGAAGCCTTAGATGGCCAGGGCGGACAAATTGTCATGGTCGCAACCCAGCTAGACCGGGATGCCCTGATCAAAATTTCTGACACCGGACCGGGCATTCCCGACGCCATTCAAAGCCGATTATTTGATCCCTTTGTCACTTATGGAAAGCGGGGTGGAACGGGACTGGGAACGGCGATCGCACTTTCGGTTGTGGAAGCACATGGGGGCGATATTACCTTTGAATCCGAAGCTGGAAAAGGAACAACATTTTACATCCGCTTACCCCTTTGTTGAGTCGAAATTTGAGTGGAAACCATGACCCTGACTGAACGCATTCTCTCTCAACTCCCCGGTGATGCTCTCACGGGACTCCATCGCAGCGATCGCCTCTGGCAATCCCTTAAAAACAATCCCCAAGTGATTCCCTCTGTCATCACCGAACAGTCCCAACCGCTCAACTCCTTGGACTGGGATATTTTAGTTTGTGGTGGTACTTTAGGCATTTTTATCGGGGCTGCTTTAGCTGTTAAAGGCTGGCGGGTCGCTTTAATTGAGCGCGGTATCTTGCGGGGTCGAGATCAAGAATGGAACATTTCCCGCGAAGAATTAACGGTATTTGTAGAACTAGATTTACTGTCAGAAGCCGAGTTAGAACAGGCGATCGCTACCCAATACAACCCCGCCCGGATTCAATTTAATGGCGGTCCCGAATTCTGGGTCCGTGACGTTCTCAACATCGGCGTTGATCCAGTCTATCTCCTCGACACCCTCAAAGCTCGCTTTTTAAAAGCTGGGGGTCAAATTTTTGAAAAAACCCCCTTTGAAAGTGCCAGCGTTCACCCCAATGGCATCGTCGTCAAAAGCAGCAACGGACAATCCTTTACCGCCCGTTTACTCCTTGATGTCATGGGGCATTTTTCCCCGATTGTCCGGCAAATTCGCCAAGGACAAAAACCCGATAGTGTCTGTCTGGTGGTCGGCAGTTGTGCGAAAGGATTTCCTCAGAACGAAACCGGGGATTTAATCACATCATTTACCCCAATTCAAAAGCAATGTCAGTATTTTTGGGAAGCCTTTCCCGCCCGGGATGGAAGAACAACTTATTTATTTACTTATTTAGATACTCATCCCAGTCGCCTGAGTTTAACCGAGTTATTTGAAGATTACTTAAAGTTATTGCCTGAATATCAAAATGTGGACTTAGCTCAGTTAGAATTTGTGCGGGCACTGTTTGGGTTTTTTCCCGCCTATCGAGACAGTCCAGTGCGATCGCCCTGGGACCGGATTCTGGCAGTTGGGGATAGTAGCGGCATCCAATCTCCCCTCAGTTTTGGGGGATTTGGGTCCATGCTGCGCCACCTCAATCGCCTCACTCAGGGCATTAATGAAGCATTAGAACGAGAGATGCTCTCCCATAGTGCCTTAGCCCGATTACAACCTTATCAGCCCAATATTTCTGTAACTTGGTTGTTTCAACGGGCGATGAGTGTCGGGATGGAACAACAACTTGCACCCAATCAAATTAATGAACTCCTCTCCGGTGTTTTCACTTGTATGGAACAGTTAGGCGATCCGGTTCTTAAACCCTTTTTGCAAGATGTTATCCAATTTGGAGGACTCTCCCAAACCTTATTTAAAACTGCGATCGGCCAAACCCATTCCGTTTTTCGAGTCATTCCTCAAGTCGGAATCCCCGCTCTAGTAGACTGGATGCAACATTACCTTAACCTCGGCCTTTATAGTGCCTTGTCCCCCCTCGGACAACGCTGTGAAACCTGGGTGAATCGGTTACCCCCCGCCCAACAATATTATTGCCATAGGTGGATTCAAGCTTGGCAATACGGCTCTGGGGGCGACTGCGAAAATTAAGCTGTTTGGCTGACCCTCTTTGCCGTTTCTTCATCAGAACACGGTGCATCTATCTTCCGTCAGACGCTCAGAAAACTCATTGAGTGCATCTACTAACAACTCAAAAATCTCTTTGTGTTGAGCCTGAATTTGAGGAAATGTTATGAAGAAATGGCAAGGCTTAAATCAATCTGGGCGTAGTCCAAATATTACAGCAAAATTTAGCTCGGCTTTCATTGGACTGATGTTAATTTTATGTGGGGTGGCAACCACCGGATGGCTATCTCTGAACTTTGTGCGAACTGAAACTCAAGCAACAATTGTCAGTAGCATCAAACTGCAACGATTGGTGTTTGAAATGAATGATGCTTTAGAAAAAGCCCGCCGCCTAGAACGGGACTTTTTTGAACAGTGGTCAAAAACGGGTTTTTTAGATGCACAGCAGGAATATGGTCGAGCTTACAGCGAACAGATTGACATGGTGCTGTTGATTAGTAATCTCCTCCAATCATTACTCTCGACAGAGCAAGTCAGTGCCACCTTACGTCAGAGCAATCCAGCCGTAGTTTCTTATGAAGAAATGGTTCAACAGTACGCCAGTAGCTTTCGAGAAGCCGTGGGACTGGTGGGAGAGTTAGGGATGGATAAAACGGGAGTCCTGGCTCGTTTACAGCAAAATTCCCAACGATTGGAGGATATTCTCCTCCTTGCGGATGATCCGGAGTTGCTCCAATTATATATCCAACTTCAATTTCGAGAAGAAGACTATCTAAACGATCGCCACAATCCCGAACGTGCTGCCCTGTATAAAGCCCTCAATGAATTACAAACCGCAATTAGGCAGTCTCCTAACTTAAGTATGGAACGGCAAGTGAGCGCCATCAATGCCCTCAATGACTATCAAGAACTCGCCCAAAAAATTATCCGCTTAGATCTGGAAATTCGAGAGCAAATTTCTCAGTTCGATCGCCAAGCGAGTGAACTCTCAGCTCAACTGCTGGAAATCGCCCGCCAAGAAGTTCAGCGCGGGGAAGAGCGCATCAACAAAACCAGTCAGGCTGCGACAGGATTGCTTGTGGCTGCGTTATTGTTAGCCCTGGTTTTTGCCAGTGCGATCGCCCAAGAATTTATCTATGCCTTAAAGCAACTAGAAATCGAACAAGCCAAATCCGAAAGTCTCCTGCTGAATATATTACCCAAAACCATCGCCGATCGCCTCAAAGAAGAAACCACCACCATTGCCGATCAGTTTACCGATGTCACCGTCTTATTTGCCGATATTGTCGGCTTTACCAATCTCTCCTCCCGGATTTCTCCCACGGAACTGGTAACCCTCCTCAACGAAATTTTTTCAGAATTTGACCGCCTCGCCGATTTGCATGGCTTAGAAAAAATCAAAACCATTGGCGATGCTTATATGCTCGTAGGCGGACTGCCTGAACCCAAAGCCGACTGTGCCAAAGATGTCGCAGAAATGGCTTTGGATATGCAGCAGGCAATTCTCCAGTTTAATGAAAATCATCAGGAGAATATCAACATTAGAATTGGGATTAATACCGGCGCGGTTGTTGCAGGAGTAATCGGGCAGAAAAAATTTATCTACGACCTTTGGGGGGATGCGGTTAATATTGCCAGTCGGATGGAATCTCACGGTTTACCCGGTTCAATTCAAGTCAGCGATGATACTTATCAATTGTTAGAAAAATTCTATGATTTTGAAGAACGGGGTTCCATTATGATTAAAGGAAAAGGAGAAATGAAAACTTATTTTCTCCTGGGGAGAACCCCTGAAAAAGTCGAGAAAGAACGCAAGTTGCTGCCCTTTCCCGATCCGAGTAACAATAGCAGCTATGGCATTGGCACCGGATTAGATAGATAAAACAATTAACTGGGTTGATATCGCCAGTTTCAGTCCCGGGGGTCAGAAAATTAAGGAATGGAAGCATCTCATACTCCATACGGTATTTAAAGGTCTATAAAAATTTCCTGTAGGGGCGCAATGCTTGCGCCCTCCGGAGGGCGCAAGCATTGC
>NZ_JAMXOT010000173.1 GCF_024220515.1 Oscillatoria sp. HE19RPO | reverse complement strand
GCTACGAAATAGGAATCAAAGTGGCGGATCAAGACTTTAATTCTATTGCTATTGAGCGCCACTCTTGGAGAGGTGAATGGAACTATATCATTAAGCCCCGAGTCTTGTCGTAATTGACCAACTTATTTTTACACGGCTCCTGATGACCCCGTGAGCAACACTATGCGTTAATTGAGGCAAGGCATCGTCAAACTACCGAGGCGTTTAAACAAGATTACGCCCTTCGTGCTGGTTGTGAAGCCACCATCAGCCAAGGGGTAAGGGCATTTGATTTACGTCGCTCGCGTTATTCGGGTCTAGCCAAAACCCATTTACAGCATATAGTAATAGCCACAGCTATGAATGTAAGTCGTTTGTTTGAGTGGTGGACAAAACCCTTTAAGGTTCTGCGTCGCCCGAGCGCTTTTGCTGTTCTTAAAGCTCAATATCCGTCGCTCCACTTTTTCTGATTCTAGTCGAATGTTGCTTGGGGGGTAATACCCCCCATGTGATTAGCCAACAGAATCCTTCAGGGTGTGGGTTTTCTTCAAAATGTGAGATGACAAATTAGTAAAGAAGTGAGAATGCCCGTCACATCGGCTAAAAGAGCAGCAGGTAAGGTGTGGCGCGTCCGCATCACTCCAATGCTTCCAAAATAAACTGCCATCACATAAAAGGTGGTTTCTGTGGAACCTTGCATGGTTGAAACCAGATAAGACAAAAATCCATCGGGGTCATTCTCTACAATTTCCGACATCACCCCAAATGCGCCACTCCCAGATAAGGGACGAATGAGCGCCATTGGTAAGGCTTCCGGTGGCATACCAATCAAGTTGGTGACGGGGGATAGCGCTGCTGTCATCACATCCAATGCGCCACTGCTGCGAAACATCCCGATCGCCACAAAAATTGCTACCAAAAATGGGATAATTCTCACGGCAATATCAAACCCTTCTTTGGCACCTTCGGTTAACACTTCATAGACTTTCACGCCCCGAAAATAGCCAAGCAAGAGGAAGCTACAAATCACTAAAGGTAACAACCCATTAGAAATTGCTTCAATGATTTGGGTGCTTGCTAATCCGGCAGTTCCAGCGATAGTTAAGCGATAAAGAATTGCCCCAAAAAATAGCACAATTAACCCTCCAAAAAACAAGCGTCCCACCAGTCCCGGGGGTTCTAAAGGTTCAACGGGTTGGGCATATTCTGCGGGTTCTGAGGGGGTGTCCGAGTCGGATTCTGGGACGATTACGGGGGGATTTGGATCGGAGTCCCGATTCCGATGTGCGAGAAATTTAGCCGCCAGAATTGCCACGGTGGTTGAGGCAAGGGTGGCAACAATTGAGGGGATAATAATGGCCCCCGGATTGCTGGCCCCAGCGGAAGCGCGCACGGCGATCGCCCCAATGGGTAAAATGGTCACCGAGGAGGTGTTGATGGCTAAAAATAAGCACATGGCATTGGTGGCAGTGCCAGGGTCCGGATTCAGGCGATTTAGTTCGTTCATCGCTTTGAGCCCAATGGGAGTGGCGGCATTCCCTAACCCCAAGGCATTGGCGGAGATATTTAAGATAATGGCAGACATGGCGGGATGATCCGGGGGA
The DNA here is from genome assembly GCF_024220515.1 of Oscillatoria sp. HE19RPO. Lineage (GTDB taxonomy): Bacteria > Cyanobacteriota > Cyanobacteriia > Cyanobacteriales > Laspinemataceae > Laspinema. The sequence goes on along the minus strand of NZ_JAMXOT010000173.1, from coordinate 8,912 downwards.
ATATCGGGGAACAGTCGGATCATCAAGGGACGAATCCCTCGGGCGATCGCCTCCATGACTCCCGCCACTTCCACCACCCGCAGAATTCCCAACCACAAGGCTAAAGCGCCAATTAACCCGATCGCCAAGGTAACCGCATTCGCTGCCGACTCAAATGCCGCTTCTGTCAGTTCCGGCAGAGTCCCACGCATTGCTGCAACCACGGTAGACCCTACCATCAGAAACAGCCAAATGCTATTCAGGGGAGATTCAGATTTTTTCACAGAGGTTTCACAGGGAAAGTTTCCGAGTTATGGTAGCATTAGGGACCCCATTCTATGACCTCTTTTCTCTCCCCTCAATCCGCATGAGTGGACATCACAACGCTATTCGCAGAGTCCAACGAGGTGCCACACCAGGGACAACCAAAATCGAGGAGTTTATTCGGAGAAATCTTCTGGCAATTGGGACATTTTAAACCATAGGTGGGAAGCGGTTTGCGAGGAAGGCGACGGCGCAGGGGTTGACTGATGGAGGCTGCGCTATCATCATCCTCTGGGCTAGAAATGGCGACAGTCCGGGAGAAGCGAGGGTCAATCGCAATCACTTTGAGTTTGACTTGTCCCAAACATATTATGCTTCCTTGGGTTAACATCGTCTCACCCTGGGCTAAAATTTGCCCATCTACTTTAGAAGGATTGCTAGGTCGAAGATTTCTCAAATAAAAATGACTTTTCAGGGAGTCATAAAAGATTTCAACGTGCAACCCAGAGACAGTCGGATGGAGCAAAACGATATCGCAGCGAGTCGGATCGCGACCGATCCGGACGGTCCCGGGATGTTTGCTCGGTTGCTTATCCCATAAGGTTTGAGTTCTAAACTCACCGGCTTCAATCCACTTTAGGGTTAGTTCATGCATAGCGATCGCAAGTTTCCATAGTAGCAGCACCTGTTTTCCCCGTCCCTGACTTGGGAAGATTTCTTTATTATCTAGCGTTTTTCGATACAGCGGCAAGTATAGAATCAGACCATTCCACGAATCCCTTATCCCTTCTCCGCTTCCTGGAAAGGGTCAGGGAGTTCACAGCGCTTTTTACTTCTGCACAGAAACGATTGAGTTCAGGCCACTATGAGGGCAAAAAACCCCGCAGAGTGTCATCTTCTCCACCGGGTCCCGATGCTCTAAGCTGTGTTCCGGTCGATCGCTTCTGTTGAAACTGTACCGGGTTATCTCCCTTGATGGAATAGGTTTAACGAATCTTCATACTTGCTGGCGATCGCCTCCGATTCCTCTTTGAACATCAGCAGTCTTGTCCCTTCAGTCGCACCCCTTGAACCCTTGAACCCTTGCCCTTTCAAGCTGTATTTGTAGGGGCTAGGGGTCAAGGGCCTTCTAGGGGCGCTTCACTGGAAAATTATCCGGATTGTCCTAGGGAAAAGTCTCACTCAAATCCTCCCATAGGGTATTCATTTTAGCAAAAGCATCTTCTAAAGAAATTTTTCCACCCGTTGCTAAACTACTGAGGATACTGACGCGATTACTAAATTTTTGCAAATTTTGATGAAAAATCAGTTGTTCTGCGTCCCGATTTCCGTGAGCATGATTGGGGGAATCAATAGATTGGAAATGAGTTGTCATGGCAGAACCCTCCCATCGCTTATGATTAACAGCGATCGCTTTTTGAATATTGTTATTATCTCCTAAAAAGTCCAACGGCACAGCGATCGCCTAAACCTTCTAGGTGCGATCTCGATCAAACCAGGCAGTGATATTAATCGGTCCGGAGTGCGATCGCGATCGCACTGGGGAATTTTCCTAACTCGAAGCGAGGCGATCGCTGATCCTTGTTGTTTCCGGGAGTCGGTATCGGGGAGTGCACCTGAGCACATAATCCAACGCAGTGGGTAAACTAATTCGATGACCAATGGAAATATAAAGCGGATTGACATGACTGCGCGATCGCAGAACCGCACCCACCGTTTCCCCCCGATCCCGCAACGGTTGCCAACTGCCACGTTCCGGGGATAATGGGTCATGGGTGCCAATAAAGCGGGATTTCGCCACCCCAATTGCTGGGAGATTCGTCAGTATCCCCAGATGACAAGCCATCCCAAACCGACGCGGATGAGCCAATCCCTGACCATCACAGAGTAACAAATCCGGCACAATGGACAACTGTTCCAGGGCCTCCAAAACCGCTGGAACTTCGCGAAACGAGAGGAATCCGGGAATGTAGGGAAACTGAGTCGGACAACGGGCGATCGCCTGATCGCAGAGTTGCAAATCCGGAAAACTTAACACCGCCACTGCCGCCTGAGTTAACTTATTCTGTTCCTGATATCCCGCATCCACCCCCGCCACATATCGAACCGTTGGCAAGTCATCTTCCACAATCACCTGTCCGCGTAACTCTTCCTGAATCGCCTTCGCCTCTTCCACCGTCTGCGGCCAACTTTGGGGCTTTTCAATTTTCATAACATTTTATTACTTTTGGGACAATCTTCTTGATTACGGTTTAACATTTTAAGAGTCACTCAATTTGGATCGAGCTTTGAGGGACGGACAGAAATAGCCAGTAAGTCCCTGGGAGCATCAAAGTCAACCCTAGACCCATCTGGACTTAACTTCTTAACAACTTAAGAAAAATTTCATAAAAGTTCGGGATGGGGTGTTTCCGAAGAACAGCACATTTCCACATCATCAAGGTAAATCAAAATGCCAGCTAAAACCAGTGTTTCTTACGAATCCAAGACCATCTTTTGGATTGCCGGTTCCGTGATTGGGGCGATTTTCTTGTTAATCTTAGCCTCCAGTTTAAAGCCCTTTGTAATTATTAATGCCGGGGAACGCGGCGTCGTCATGAAATTTGGAAAAGTCCAGGAAGGCATCCTGGATGAAGGTATCCACGGAATTGTACCCATTGTCACTCGCGTGGAAACCCTCAGCGTTCGAGTCCAAAAAGACGAACTCAAAGCCGATGCTGCTTCTAAAGATTTACAGTATGTGACCATTAACGTCGCCCTCAATTGGCGAGTGGATGCCACCCAAGTGAATACGGTTTATCAGACCATTGGCGATGAAACTCAAATTGTCAACCTGATTATTTCCCCTGCGGTTTCTGAAGTCGTTAAAGCGGCAACCGCTAAAAACAATGCCGAAGAAATCATCACGCGACGCGGGGAATTAAAAGCAGAAATCGATAGAGATATTCGAGAACGGCTGGCTACTTATGGCGTTTTAGTGGATGATATTTCGTTGGTCAACATCGAATTTTCTCCCGAATTTGCGAAAGCCATTGAAGCCAAACAAATTGCAGAACAAGAAGCCAGACGAGCCTCATTTATTGCCCAAAAAGCCGAACAAGAAGCCATTGCTGATATTAATCGGGCCAAAGGTCAAGCCGAAGCTCAACGATTGTTACGAGAAAACCTGACTCCATCGATTCTTCAAAAAGAAGCAATTGAAAAGTGGAATGGACAGTTTCCAATGGTGATGGGGGGTGACGGAGCATTGCCTTTTATTAATATTACCCCACCTGCTTCGACCGCTACTCCCTAACTCTAAATGAGGCGGGAAAGGTCATCAATTCACCTAAAAATATTGGGTCTGGTTTCACTTTCCCGTCCTCAAGTGTCAAAATAGAGGGGGAGTAGTTTCGAGACAGACACATTCATGACTTCCAACGAGACCCTGCGATCGCTTCCCCTCCCTCCCGGAACATTCGGATTACCCGTCATTGGCGAAACCCTGAGCTTTTTGCGCGATGCCGACTTCAACGACAAGCGCAACCAAAAATATGGGTTAGTGTACAAAACCAACATTTTCGGACAACGCACTGTGATGATGAGTGGTGCTGAAGCGAATCGCTTTCTATTCACCCATGACAATAGCTATTTTAGCGCCACTTGGCCTTATAGTACCCGCACCTTACTTGGTCCCCAATCCCTCGCCACTCAAAGCGGCAATGAACATACCAGTAGAAGGCGATTAATGGCGCAGGCATTTCTTCCCAAGGCGATCGCCGGATACCTTCCTGGCATGGAACAACTCACCCATCGCTATCTCAAACAATGGGAAACCCTCGGAGAAATGACCTGGTATCCCGAACTTAGAACCTATATGTTTGACATTGCCAGCATTTTATTAATTGGCACAGAAACCGGGTCCGAAACCGCCTATCTCAGCCAAATTTTTAAAACCTGGTGTGAAGGATTATTTTCGATTCCCATTAATCTCCCTTGGACCCCATTTGGAAAAGCCCTGCGTTGCCGAACCTTGCTGCTGGAAAAAATCGAAGAAATTGTCCGCCGCCGTCAACAAGAAACTGAACCCAAAAATGATGCGCTAGGGTTACTTTTAGCCGCCAAAGATGAAGATGGAAATGGATTAACCTTAGATGAACTCAAAGACCAAGTATTGCTCCTCCTCTTTGCCGGTCATGAAACCCTAACCTCCTCCCTTTCTTCCTTCTGTCTCTTGTTGGCACAACATCCCCAAGTCATCACCAAACTGCGAGAAGAACAGGAAAAAGTCGGATTTACCGGGTCGCTAACGATGGAGATGCTCAAAGAAATGACCTACTTAGAACAGGTTATCAAAGAAGTCCTGCGATTAATTCCCCCCGTAGGCGGAGGTTTTCGCAGAGTGGTCCAATCTTGTGAATTTAATGACTATCAAATCCCCGAGGGTTGGATGGTTTGGTATCAGATTAATACAACCCATCAAGATAGTTCCATTTATCCGAATCCCAAAGAATTTGACCCGGACCGCTTCAGTGCAGAACGGGTGGAAGAGAAGCAAAAACCCTTTGGATTTATCCCGTTTGGCGGAGGTGCGCGAGAATGTGTAGGGAAGGCATTTGCAATGTTAGTCTTGCGGGTATTCGGAACCCATTTAGTCCAGGGTTATGACTGGGAATTGTTGCCAGACCAAAATTTAGAATTAGTCACCGTCCCCACCCCCTCTCCTCGGGATGGATTGCGGGTCAAGTTTAACCGAAGAGGGTAGAAATATAGGGAGTTAAGAACGTTTCCGTATAGCTGCACCCTAATGTAGAGTTGATTCGCGAATCAACTCTACATTAGGGTTTAATAGTAGTAAATATTGCGTAAGTCCTACAGTAAGAAATATGGCTGTCATATCGCATCCCATAACCTCTTGACAATTAGGGTAAGATTAGCTAGTATGATAAATTAATGCTACCAGCCCCTAAAAGTTAGACTATGAGCAAAAAAGTTAGCATCACCCTAGACGATGAAGTTTTAAAATTTGTAGACACAATGGCACCCGGGCATAACCGTAGCCGGTTTATTAATGAGATTCTTTTAAAAGAAAAACAGCAGCGGTTAATTAGAGAGCTTGCCGATGCTTATCGAGAACAAAGTAATGACCCAGAATTTCAACAAGAGGTCTTAGCTTGGGATGTTACTGTGAGCGATGGTTTAAATGCCTAACGGAATTTTAAATTATAAACGAGGCGAAATCTGGTGGGTGGATCTTCAGCCAGTTGTTGGGAGGGAAACTGATAAACAGCGTCCTTGTTTGATTTTGCAAAATGATATTGGGAATCAACAGGGAGCAACTACAATTATTGCTCCCTTATTGCCAGGAAGTAAAAAATATCCTTTTGTTGTTAATGTGAAGCCAACGTTACAAAATGGATTGGATGGCGATCGCTATATCAATTTAAGCCAAATCAGAGCAGTAGATGCTCAACGGATCAAGAAAAAACAGGGAGTTTTAGAGGATGAATATTGGAGTAAAATTGAAAAAGCAATAACAATTGAGCTGGGTTTCTCTAAAGAATAGTTCTGAGGTTCTATCGAACTTTGGAGCGCTTATCCTGATCTGCGACTCTTCATCAGCTTGCCGCCACAGTTTTTTATCCAGAGAATTTTGTAAGTGACTATAGTCTAGGTTTGCTCAAATTTCAAATTGTCAATCATAGATTTAATGAAAGCCAAAAAAGCAGCTCCAAAAATAAAAGAGTTTACAACTTGCTCTAAGCTGTAAACTCTTACTCATAATAGAGTGCGGACGGGGAGACTCGAACTCCCACATCAAAGACACTAGAACCTAAATCTAGCGCGTCTACCAATTCCGCCACGTCCGCATAAGTTCATCTTAGCAGAGGTTGCCCGCTTGCACAAGCATTTTGTGCCAACCCCCAAAAATCTGGATTCCTCATCCCTTCATCCCCATGAGAGTGACTTCCCACACTAAGCGGGGACTGGCGTAACTCAGCAGATAGCGTCTGGCGCGATCGAGGAGATGGAGGGGATTCGCGTTGAAGGTCCCGCGTTGTTGGGAGGATAACCAATACGCCTGTTGCAGGTATTCAATCAGCCAGAGTTGGGACTCGGTGTCGAGACTGCGATCGATTTCTTTGGCAATTTCTAACGCTTGTTTGGTAGAGAGGGAGGGTTTCAGGGGTTTTTCCAGAAGTTCGGCAGGGATTTCCTGGAGTTTTTCCCAACAGGCGATCGCCGTTCCCGGAGACCCCTGCGCCATTGCCAATACCGCCGGATTCTCCAAAATTTGCGGGTATCCCACCGTTGCCAAAACTTCCCCCATCTGTGCATCGGTGAGGCGATAAAAGGGAATGCGCTGACACCGGGAAACTAAGGTGGGGAGGAGAGAATCAATTCCTGGTGCAATTAAAATAATACTCGCTCGTCCCGGTTCTTCCAGGGTTTTGAGCAATCCATTGGCAGCACTTTCTTTCATGGTTTGTGCCTCTTCTAGGACCACCACCTTGCGGAGGGCCTCTAAAGGATGGCGTCCCAAAAATTCCCCGATTTGACGGATTTGTTCGAGGCGAATTTGCGGGGGGGATTTGCGCTTAAATCCGGTTGCTGCCGCTTCCGTGGCGGTGAGCATTTTGCCTCTATCCAGATAGGTGGGTTCTATCCAGAGTAAATCTGGGTGATTTTCCAGTTTGCGGGTGGAGGCAGGGGTGGCGCTAGGATTTCTGGCGGTGAGGAGGAGTTCCAGGAAGTAACGCGCTGCCAAACTGCGACCCACACCGGGAGCACCGGCAAAGAGGTAGGCGGGTGCAATGCGATCGCGATACACTGCCTGATTCAGCAGTTCAACAGCCTGGGGTTGTCCAATGAGTTTAGCAAAAACGGTCATAAATTTTAGTTTTTAAAATTTAGATGGGAGAGTGCAAAGATAGTAAGTAGATGTCCTAGGGTTCAACCTTCTATCATGTCAGCGATCGCCCAAACTTTATCCAGTATTCTTGGTTCCGATGGTGTTGTCGAGTGGGATAGTCTGGATTCGCCTACTCAACAGCGTCTCTGTCGCGCTTTTCCCGAGTCTTCCCTGCCGCATTGCATTGCCTATCCCTCAACTCAAGCTCAACTCGCTGAGGCGATCGCCGCTATTGCTGCCAGTCGCTGTGCCTTTGTCCCAGCAGGGTCCTTGAGTAAAATCGATTGGGGTGGAGTTCCCTCGGGGGTGCAGGTAATTTTGAGTACCGCACGTCTGAATCGCCTCATTGAACACGCTGTCAATGATTTAACGGTGACGATGGAAGCGGGGATGAGTTTAGCCACGTTACAATCGATTCTCGCTGATTCGGGGCAGTTTTTGGCTTTAGATTCCGCTTATGGCGATCGCGCGACTTTGGGAGGAATTGTTGCCACCGCAGATACTGGCAGTTGGCGGCAACGGTATGGGGGAGTGCGAGATCAACTGTTGGGGGTTTCCTTCGTGCGATCGGATGGGGAGATGGCGAAGGCAGGGGGTCGCGTGGTCAAGAATGTGGCGGGATATGATTTGATGAAGTTATTCACCGGGTCTTACGGCACATTGGGGATGATTTGTCAAGTCACATTTCGAGTTTATCCTCAACCGGAGGCATCGGGTACGGTGATGTTGTCCGGGGATACGGCTGCGATCGCCTCTGCTAGTCAAACTTTACTCGCTTCGGCCCTCACTCCAACAGCAGCGGATTTGTTGTCCCCTGGATTGGTGAAACAATTGGGGAGAGGGGAAGAGATGGGATTGCTAGTGCGCTTCCAAAGTGTAGCAGAAAGTGTGCAAGAACAATCGGCCAGGTTGATGGCTGTGGGGGAAACGTTAGGATTGAAGGGGAGTTGTCATACTCAGAAGGACGAGGCGGATTTATGGCAAGGATTGAGAGAACGAATGCAACCAGATGGCACAGAAGAGGCGATCGCCTGCAAAATAGGAATACGTCCTACAGAAGCGGTGGCAGCTTTATCCAAATTTGCGGCACTTTCTGATGGCAGTGGATTGGGTCAAATTCATGTCAGTAGTGGGTTGGGTTGGTTGCGCTTTGCGGAGGGGACGGTGAAAGAGTCGGTTTTATCGATGCGGCAATTCTGTCAATCTTCAGGAGGTTTTTTGAGTGTAATGGTTGCACCAATTGCGGTTAAAAATCAGGTTGATGTTTGGGGGTATCAGGGAAATGCGCTTGAGGTGATGCAAAAGATTAAGCAGCAGTTTGATTCAGATAATATTTTAAGTCCTAATCGATTTATTGGAGGAATTTAATTATTATTTAGCTGTCAGTCCCCCGTTTGTAGTAACGACTTCAATCGTTCTCTTCATTTCGTAGTAACGACTTCAGTCGTTTCCGGGTTAAGCATGAGTGTTTATAGTAACGACTTCAGTCGTTATCCGGGTTAAGCATAAGTGTTTGTAGTAACGACTTCAGTCGTTATCCGGGTTAAGCATGATTGTTCGTAGTAACGACTTCAGTCGTTTCCGGGTTAAGCATGAGTTAGTAAAAGTAATGAAATTTTGGGATTGATGACAAAGGGGAGAACGACTGAAGTCGTTACTACGAACTAGGACAAGAGAACGACTGAAGTCGTTACTACGAACTAGGACAAGAGAACGACTGAAGTCGTTACTACGAACTAGGACAAGAGAACGACTGAAGTCGTTACTACGAACTAGG
>NZ_JAMXOT010000172.1 GCF_024220515.1 Oscillatoria sp. HE19RPO | reverse complement strand
GTTCAAATTTGGACAGTTGCTCGAAATTTTGCACTTAATATATACCGCGATTATGGATTTAATAATATGGCTCAAGCCCAACGTCGCACGGGATTTGGCCTTAAATTACTTAAGGAGTTGTTCAGAATGAAATAGCCCTGGTTCCGACAATTGAGTAGATAGTGAAGTTATTAAATTTTCATTCCTATGAAAACTCGGGCCGAATTTTTGAGGGAGCCCACCCATCAGATTCGCTTTGTTTATTTACCGAAGCACACTTCGTGGTTAAACCAAATTGAGTGTTGGTTCAGTATCTTAACCCGTCGCCTCATCCGACGGGGAAACTTTACGAGCACTGACGACCTCAAGCAGCAGATTTTAGAATTTATCGCTTACTTCAACCGCACCCTAGCTCAACCATTCCTGTGGAAGTTTGAAGGATTCTCCGATCCGGAATAAGCTGCTCATGTTCTTTCGCCACCCTGCACTAGGTCCCTTGCTTTCCCCGGCGATCGTCAGGCAGGTTGAACAGAGTTTAACCCTTGCACTTGATTTTGGCGAGTTGGTGGGAGGAGACGGGAAGACCTCGACAGCCGTGAAAAAGGGTGAAGCGAGAAAGCGGTTTGGGAAATTAATCTGTAGTCAAACTGCTGCTAAAGGTGTTGAGTTATTGTTCAACGAATTGATGCGAATTTTGCACCCGAAACCCTGACCCTGATTAAATTGTAAAGACCCTCCTAAACCATTAAGAGGGTCTTTTTTTTGGATAGAATGTAGACTACATAGAATCTGGCACTAAATGCATCTGTCCACTGTGGCGATCGCCCCTCATCCTAGAGTGCGATCGCCATATTCGCCGAAACCCGAGGCAAATTCCACACAACATGAATTCTTTTACCCTGGAAATTCTGATCATCTTACTCCTGATCCTCATCAACGGGATATTTGCCATGTCTGAAATTGCCCTCGTTTCGGCAAGGAAGGCCCGACTGCAACAATGGGCGAATCAGGGAGACCGTAAGGCCAGAGTCGCCTTAGAATTGGCAAATTCCCCCAATCGTTTCCTCTCCACGGTCCAAATTGGGATTACTTTAGTGGGGATCTTTGCTGGGGCCTTTGGCGGTGCCACCATTGCCGAGAACGTGGTGGTTCTGTTGGATCGTCTTCCGGTGATGGTGCCTTATAAAGGGGCCGTTGCCCTGTTAATTGTGGTGGTTAGCATTACTTACCTGTCTCTGATTCTCGGGGAACTGGTCCCCAAACGCCTCGCGTTAAACAATCCCGAACGAATTGCCACCCGGATTGCGATTCCCATGCGATTGCTGGGGCGCATTGGTGCCCCCGTGGTTCATTTGTTGAGTGCTTCTACGGATTTGGTATTGCGACTGTTGAGAACTCAACCCTCTAATGAACCCCAAGTCATCGAAGAAGAAATTAAAATCTTACTCGAACAAGGAACAGAAACGGGTGCGTTTGAGGAAGAAGAACAGGCGATGGTTGAGCGTGTTTTTCGTTTAGATGAACGGCGCGTGAGTTCATTAATGACCCCTCGACCGGATGTGATTTGGTTGAATTTAGAGGATTCAATAGAAGAGAACCGACAGAAGATTATTAGCAGTACCCACACCCGGTTTCCGGTCTGTCAAAATGTGTTGGATAATGTGTTGGGGGTGATTCAGATTAATGATTTATTGGCCCGTTCTCTGCTCTCCCAACCCATCGACCTCACCGCTGCGTTGCGTCAGCCTTTGTTCGTTCCTGAACATACCAAAGCCCTCAAAGTCTTAGAGTTATTCAAACAAACCGGCACTCATATTGCCTTAGCCGTCGATGAATATGGCGTCATTCAGGGATTGGTGACCTTGAATGATATTTTAGAGGCGATCGTCGGGGATATGCCCTCAGTAAATCAACCGGATGACTTGCAAATTGTCCAGCGCGAGGATGGGTCCTGGTTATTAGATGGCATGGTCTCGATTGAAAAATTCCGGGAAGTTTTTAATTTGCAAGAGTTACCCGGAGAACAACAAGGTAACTATCACACCTTGGGAGGATTCGTCATCACCCATCTGGGACGAATTCCAATCGCTGCCGACCATTTTGAATGGGCAGAATTTCGATTTGAAGTCATGGATATGGATGGAAATCGGGTTGATAAAATATTAGTCATGCCGGGTAGAATTAACCCGGGAAATCCAATTTCACCCATTACTTAATTAATCAAGGATGAACAGAGTTGAGTAACAGTTGCGAGTCAAGTCTCCTGTTTTGAATTAGACCTAATCCGGTTTAAAAAAGTTTCTGGGTTTCCCCCCCCGGAAAAATTCTCCACCGGCTACCGGCCTAACTTTATTTGTTTCTTTTTAAAAGAAAATCAACGATGCTTAAATTCATCCCAACCGTGAAAAAGAAATCATATCAATTTTTACTGTTAACTGGTTTATGGGTTATTTTACCCTTATTGGTCGTAGAATTTTTAATGATTATTCTCGAACCTTATTTATTTAAAGGGTTTTTTCAATACGATCCAGATATTGGATTTCGAGTTCGACCCTATACCAAAGGATCTAACCAATTTGGCTTTAACGATCGCGATTATCCCCTAGACCGAACTCCTGAAACAACTCGACTGTTAATTCTAGGAGATTCTTATGGTTGGGTAGGCGGGTTATTAGAAAATTACACCGCCGTTTTGGACAATCAACTTGTTCACCAGTTTGGAGAAAATAAAATTGAAGTCATTAATGCCGGTTATTCCATGACCCATACGGGAGAACAGCGAAAAATTCTAGAAAAATATGGAATGCAATACCAACCGGACCTAGTAATTTTAGGGTTTTTCGCGGGCAATGATTTCCATGATGCTCAACCGGACCGTAAAAGAATCATTGTGAATGACATTTATTTTGATATTCATACCCAACAAGAATTAATCATTTTTGGATATCCGATTATCCCGCAATCTCGGCTACTTTTACTCATCCAGCAAAAGTACAAAATCTTTCAGAAAACAAGGCAAAACCTTTTTACCTCTCTAACCAGCCCTAAATCTAACAATGCTGAAGCGGAAGAAGAAGACCCGAAAAATAAACCCCCATTAAAGTATCATTGGTATTCTCCAGGATTGCCGGAAGCAACCTATTTGAACATAGAAATGCAGATGTTAGATTTTTATAATATCCAAAACTATGAATCTGGAAAATATCAAGACCGAATTCAGTTAATTTTCGAGAATATCGCCGCGATCGCAGAATTACTCAAGTCTAACAACACCAAGTTTATAGTAGCCATCTATCCCGCTGCCTTTCAGGTGGATGAGAGTCTCACTCAGAAAATTTTTCAAACCGGGAATTTAAACCCCGAAGACTTTGATTTATTTTTAGCTCAAAAAATTCTCAAAGAATATCTGGACAATCAGGGAATTCCTTATATCGATTTGTTAGATGAATTTCGGGCAGAACAAAAGAATCAGCCGCTTTATCTCAAAAATGATACCCATTGGAATAAAGCAGGTAACCAATTTGCGGCAGATATTTTGTTTGAAAATTTAGTGCCTGTTATAGAAAAAATAGTTAAAACCCCGCACCCTTAAGGGTGCGGCTATACGGACAGAGCCTCTCCTGCGCGGCGTCAAGAGTAAAAACGGCTTTTAATACCCGGATTGGCTCTGATATTCCAGGCTTTAAAACTCAGGTAAAATTCTTATTGCCAGCGTTTTTTTACTTCAGCATTTTGATTGATAAATTCCACAATTGAATCAGCAATATAAGTGGCAAAAACTTGATTTCCGGCTTTATTGTAATGGCAACAACTATCGATGTAAACTATCTCATTGACGTCATCAAAAATTTGGGTTGCGTTAAAAATTGGAATATTTTCTGTTTTTAACTTTTCCACGGTTTGTAATAAAACTGGATAGCCTTTCTGCACCCCAACTTCATAGGGATGATTGTCAACAATGGCTATTTTTCGCTCATCCTCACTAAACGATCGCCCGGTGGGATAATACTGATTAGGTTGGATAAAATGGAAATACAGACTATTTTGATTCTCCAAAGATTCCTTCATCAACCGCGATGAATTTGCCCATAACTCTGCCATCCGGTTAAATGCTGTATCTACATCCACCGCTTCCCGGGCATTTTCAATCCGGAGTATAAAATCTTGTTGGGGATTTTGTTGTTTTTGCCCTCGGATTTTCTCAAATTCCATCAAGTTCTCTTGATAGTTCTTCGCCGCTGCCTGAGTAGAAACAACTCGGAATAAATAAGTAGAAGCTAATTTACTTTTTTGTAAGGTTTCCTGCCTTTGCCTTAACTCTTCTCGATTTTCTACAATTTTGGCGATCGCACTCAGTTCATCCACCCCTAAATTATTACTGGCAACATCCCGCAGCGGCAACAAATGCTGAATACTCGGCATGGAAAGCGCAATATTTTCCTGGTAATTCAGATTAGACAGGGCAACTTCATTAAATCCATCAATATTAATGACGAAATCAAACTCCTGTCCCAAAGACAAGATATAATTTAAAATCAACAGTTGTTGCGGTTGCTTATACCCTCCCAAGGCAAAAGGCAGAATAATGATTTCTTTATTGGCTAACTCGGGAATTTTTTCTTTCAGAGTTTTAGCCAGCACTTGATTTTCGATTTCATACATCGAAAAGTTACTCGCCACCGAACCGCCAAACACGCCAATAATCACTTGATTGGAGTTTTGGCGAATAAAGGGATAGTCATAATCGGCGGGAAACCCCAAATTATTAATGCTGAAAATCCGAGTAGAAAACTCCAGATTTATAGGCATATTGGGTTTCAAAACATATCCGAAAAAGGGATGAAGTCTTTCTAGGATGGTTTCATCGGTTGTGGTTGGATTAATCGGCAATCCCAACTGGGCGATCGCCTCGTCAGTTTGATTCTCGCTTCGAGTATAAAACAGTTGTTTATTTTTGCTCCAATATAAAGCCGCCGCCCCTAACTCGATAAAAATTGCCAAAAAAACCAAATTAATTAAAGCAATTTTAATAATTTCAGGCAAATTTTTTCGTAACTCAGTCAATTTTTTCATAAATTAATCAGCCCATTTCAATGAAGTAGGATAAAAATTACCAGGAGTGGGAGCATCTTGCTCCCGATCTCCTACATCAATTCCCGACAGGCAACCGTTAAAACAACGTGTAAATAAACGGGGCGATCGCTGATGCCTGAGTCAACACAATCACCGCACCCAGTAACACCAAGGTAATAATCAAAGGAGCCAACCAGTATTTTTTACGCTCCCTTAAAAATCCCCATAAATCCTTAACAAAATCCCAAGTGGCTTCAAACATTAAAAAGGTCTCTCCATACTTTCTCGATTTCTCAGGGTGCTAGAAACTCGGTAACTCTCTAGCTTCGCATCCAACCGACGTGCCATCGGGTCTTTCTTAAACACCCCCCGCATGGCTAATCCCATCGGCATCAACAACAAATAGAAAATAATCCCTAAAATAATCCGGCTATTAATCGCCCCTAGAACCAGTCCAACCTTCATCCAACCGTGATAAACAGGTTCTAACGTTTTCGGAGCAATTAACGCCCAAACCCACAACACCCCGGCCACAATCCAAGGCCAAATCGGCAGAGAATGATCGCGAATCCAGGGAATCAATAACCCGAACAACCCTACAAAAATTGCCCCAGTAACCAGTCCAAATTCACGCAATCCTTTTTTATCCAGCTTCGGAATCGTATGAGTCATAACCAAGGCATCAGCCATCAAAAATAAAAGAACTTTTTTCCCAAAATAGCCCGCGCAGGCGGGCTTCGTCCGTATAGCCCCACCCTTCAGGGTGCGGGCTTCTCTTCAGCCCGCGCAGGCGGGCTTCGTCCGTATAGCCCCACCCTTCAGATGCGGGCTTCTCTTCAGCCCGCGCAGGCGGGCTTCGTCCGTATAGCCCCACCCTTTAGGGTGCGGGCTTTTTCCCCTAATCTAACTCAAATTCTTGCTTCCAAGACTCATCCTTTTTCCAAGGAATCTGCTCACTCTTCGGTAACAAGAAATTCTCAATTACCAAATAATCCATCTCCGTTCGCATAAAACAGCGATAGGCATCTTCTGGGGTACAAACAATTGGTTCACCGCGCACATTAAACGAGGTATTCACCAACACCCCACAGCCGGTTTTCGCTTCAAATTGACGGATTAACTCATAGTAACGAGGATTGGTTTCTGGGTGCACCGTTTGAATTCGGGCAGAATAATCCACATGAGTCACCGCCGGAATTTGCGATCGCGGCACATTCAGTTTTTCAATCCCAAATAATAACTCCTGTTCCGCTGTCATCGGAATCCGTAACCCTTCTTTCACCTCCGCCACCAACAGCATATAAGGACTCGCGGACTCTATTTCAAAGTAATCGGAAACGCGATCGCTCAACACCGAAGGGGCAAAAGGTCGAAATGACTCCCGATATTTAATTTTCAGGTTCATCACCGACTGCATTTTAGCACTGCGCGGGTCACCAATAATCGATCGCCCGCCTAACGCCCGAGGACCAAATTCCATCCGTCCTTGGAACCATCCCACCACATTTTCATCGGCTAAAATGTCCCCTAATCGAGGCAGCAATTCCTCATCATCTAACCGATAATATTTCGCCTGAACTGTATCCAAATAAGACCGGATTTCCTCATTTCCAAACTTCGGTCCTAAATAAGAGCCTTTCATGCGATCGGCCACAGTTAAATTCTGCTTGGGCGAGTCTTCAATCTCCGGATTCACCACCCGAGGTTGTTCACCATACTGATACCAACCCGCCAAAGCTGCCCCTAATGCCCCTCCGGCATCTCCTGCTGCCGGTTGAATCCAAATTCCCTTAAAAGCGCTTTCCCGCAACAATCTACCATTGGCAACACAATTTAACGCCACCCCTCCCGCTAGACACAAATAATCCACATCCAACTCTTTATGCACCGTCTTCGCCAGACGCAATACCACCTCTTCCGTGACATATTGAATCGAACTCGCGATATCCATTTCTTTCTGAGTTAACTTCCCTTCCGGACGGCGAGGCGGTCCTCCAAATAACGCATCAAACTTGCGATTGGTCATGGTTAAACCCGTCGCATAGTTGAAATAATCCATATTCAACCGGAAAGTGCCATCATCTCTTAAATCCAACAAATGATTCAGGATTTTATCAATATATTTGGGTTCGCCATAAGGCGCTAATCCCATCAATTTATACTCTCCCGAATTCACCTTAAATCCGGTGTAATAAGTAAACGCCGAATAGAGCAATCCAAGAGAGTGGGGAAAATCAATTTCCCATTGGGGAATCAGTTGATTGCCATCTCCCAACCAAACCGAAGTAGTTGCCCATTCTCCCACCCCATCCAAACACATCACTGCCGCCCGTTGAAACGGACTCGGGAAAAAGGCACTTGCCGCATGAGCTTGGTGATGTTCGGTAAATAAAAGCTGCGGCAATTGGGAGGTTTTGCATCCTGCCAATTTAGCCAATTCTTGTTTTAAAATAGTTTTTAAATAGAGTTTCTCTTTTAACCAAACTGGCATGGCAGCAATAAAAGAACGAAACCCTCTCGGTGCATAAGACAAATAGGTTTCTAACAGCCGCTCAAACTTAACCAGGGGTTTATCATAAAAGATAATTTGGTCTAACTCATTCAGGGAGATATTTGCCTCCTGAAGGCAATAGGAAATCGCACTCTGAGGAAATCTAGCATCATGCTTTTTCCTCGAAAATCTTTCTTCCTGTGCTGCCGCAATAATATCACCCTCAATCACTAAAGCCGCCGCGCTATCGTGATAGTAACCGGAAATTCCCAGAATTTTCATAGACAGTCTTTTTGCCCTTTTTAAGAGATGAGATAGAGATTAGATCAAGTGAACCTGCACTCTGGACTGAACCCCATAATTCCCTGCGTTTTACCTATTTATCCCTTCGTCAGGGAATTATCGCCGCCAATTAAACCAAATGTCAAGAAGATTTTGCCAGAACGTATTATCCTTGAACCGTCCCTCCTGCCAGAGTTCGGCAGTTTTTTGATTAATCTCAGACAGACTGGGCCAAATATGGGGTAAAGCAGCGATCGCCTCAACCTTCAAATTGTTTTGCATCCCTAACGCAAAACTGTGAATCAGTTCCGATGCGCCTGGTCCCAAAATATGAGTGCCCACAATCTCTCCATTTTTCCGGACCAATACCTTACAAAACCCCGTGGTTTCTTCCTGCAATCGACCCCCAGCAATGCCTTTAAAATATTGCTTCAAAACAACCACATCTTCATATCGACGTTTCGCTTGGGGTTCAGTCAGTCCCACTCGGGCCATTTCAGGATAGGTCTGGAAGGCCCAAGGAAGCCCCCAATACTTCACCCGATGACGGGGGAAAAACAAGGCATTTTTGACCGCAATTTCCGCTTCATGGCGGGCTACATTAACGAGGGGATAGCCCCCAGCTAGGTTCCCACAGCCATAAATTCGCGGGTTGGTCGTTTGTAATTTAGCATTAAGTTGCACTCTTTGACCTAGGGGAGTCCGGTAAAATTTCACCCCTACGCTTTCTAAGTTTAGTCCGTCAATATTCGACTGGAAACCACAGGCGAGGAAAATTTCATCGCAGGCGATCGCCCGGTTTTCAGTCTGAACAATCTTTTTCCTTGGACTCGATTTAACGGCCATAACTGGGGTATCAGTCAGGACAAGAATCCCATCTGCTTCGAGTTGCGCCTGAATCAATTGCGCCGCTTCAGGGTCTTCTTTCGGCAAAATCTGGGGTGCAGAAGTAATCAGAGTGACGGCAATTCCCAACCGAATGAGGATTTGTGCCAGTTCAATGCCATTCGGATCGCTGCCAATAATTGCAATGCTATTCGGGAGGGTTCCTTCGATGAAGTGATGGAAGGTTTCCCGGGTGAGGTATCCCGTGGTTGCCAGTCCCGGAATGTCAGGAATCGCTGACCGAAAACTGGGGGCTAATAAATAATGGCGAGAAATTAGGCGTCTAGTCTTGACATTCAGAGAAAGTTGTGGTAATGAAATAAACTCTCCCGCCTCTGCAATCACATCAATGCCGAGAGAGGCGAGAACTGCCGGGGACCGTTCCTCCCCCAGGGATGCTAGGGCCTGGGTTGACTGCTCCAGGGCGCGGGCCAGTTCCGGGAGGTCCTTGGGAAATGGCGCACCCCAGAGAATGGAAGGGGAATCAAATAACTCTGCGGTTTGTAAAGGCCCTGTCCCTTCAGAGAATGGCGGGGCATTCACGGCCTGTTGAGGCGGTTGGACCAGGGCCACTCGCGCTTGCAGTTTGGCGGCTGCGATCGCCGCTTCTATTCCCGGGCGAGTGCCGCCAATAACGACTAAATCGTAATCCAAGCTCACGGTGTTCGATTCCCCAATCTAAGACAAAATATCGGTTAAGGCGGCAATCAGGCGCTGGTTTTCGTTCGGGAGACGCACGGCAACGCGGAAATAGCGATCGCCGAGTTCGGGAAAGCTCAGGCAGTCCCGGATTAGGATGCGGTGACGGGTGAGTAAGTCCCGTTGGAGTTGGGAACAGGAATGCTGCGATCGCACCAGTAAGAAATTCGCTGATGCAGGCAGGGGCTGCAATCCGGGGATTCTGGATAACCCGTCAAACAGTTGCGATCGCGCGGGGGGCAACCAGGCCCAAGTTTGTTCCTGAAAGGCCGTATCCTGGACTACTGCTTCCCCGGCAGCCGCTGCTAGGATATTGACCGGCCAGGGGTCGCGCCACTGTTGCCAGGGTTGGAGGCAGTCGGGATGGGCGATCGCATAACCCAGGCGGAGTCCAGGCATAGAGTAAAACTTCGTCAGCGATCGCAGAATCACTAAATTGGGATAATCCTGGATCACACTGACCAAACTTTCCTGGTCCCCTGGGGGGAGAAAATCCATAAAGGCTTCATCCACCACCACCAGAGCAAAATGCTCCAGGTAGGGCAGAATTGCGGTTTTTGAAAACAGTTTTCCCGTGGGATTGTGCGGATTATTCAGCAACAGACCCCTTGGGGCTTGCTGCTGCTGCAATTTAGGAATGAGGCAGTCTAATCCCGAGGGGGTTTTAGCTGTCGCTTCACCCACCCCCAGGAATCCCCCTTCCTCATCTCCCAACAGGGGACAATCCACCACCGTTGCGCCAAAGGTTTGTAGACACCGACGGTAATCGCCAAAGGCGGGGGTTAACAGAAACGTCGTCGGCAGGGTCGAGAGTGAGTATCCTGCCCAGGTTAACAACTCTGCGGCCCCATTACCGGGCAGGATCCACTCGGGAGGAAGACTACAAGCCTGACCCAACTGCGATCGCAAGGAATAGTAGCTGGGGTCAGGGTAGTTTCGCAGTTCGCCCAAGTGACTGTGAATCGCCGCATTGACCGATGGGGGCGGCCCCAACGGACTGATGCTGGCCGAGAAATCGAGGATAGAGGAAGGGGGACAGCCTGCCAGAGTTGCGGCCCAGGCTAAATTCCCCCCATGCTTTGGCTGATTCAAAGGGCGATCGGGATGTGACTCCCTTACTTAGGAGCGACTTTTTCTTTAAAGAACTTACCAGCAGAGAAGGCAGGGACCTTGGTGGCTGGAATTTCCATTTTGTCGCCGGTTTTGGGGTTGCGACCTTCACGCGCTTTGCGCTCACGAGCTTCAAAGGAGCCAAATCCCACCAGGGTGACTTTATCCCCAGAAGAGACCGCTTCGATAATCGCATCGAGGGCGGCAGTCAGGACTGCATCCGCTTGTTTCTTGGTGACGTTAGCCTTCTCAGCTACAACATCGACGAGTTCACCTTTGTTCATTTTGTTACTCCGTACAGGTTGATATGAGCGAATCCAAGGGACCTAAATTGCCAGGGCAATTTACAAGGTCTCTTAGGTAGTTTAAGGGAGTCAGCCAAAATAAATCGCTGAAACTCCCACTGATTCGACTTTTCACTGCATTATTCTAAAGGGTGTCAACCCAATATGGATCGGTGAAACCTTTAATTTATATAGATTTGAGGATTTTTTTTTCATTTTCCCCCCGGGTCGCACCAATGGATCCATCAAAAACTTGTCTTCAAAAGTAACACAATTGTAGCTACATTTAATTCGCTAAAACTCCTTAAAACAATAAAACCTCCTGTTTTTTAGTTAACAGGAGGTTTTATTAATTCTCGATTTTAGTCCGGCAAGTCACCCCAAAAAATAAACCGAAAGGAATAGAAGCCAGCAATAGGGTCAGATCACCCCCAAAAATTACCGATTTTGATTCAGCATTTGCTGGACCTCCTGTCCAGGGGCATACCCAAAACCAAAGCCCGCATTTTCCGAATCATCCAAAATCTGAGGCGTCACCAGAACGATCACCTCTTGTCGCCGATTCTCCCGTTGAGTGCTTCGGAACAAAGAGCCAATCAGAGGCAGGTCCCCGAGGATCGGTATTTTACTGACGAAAGAGCGATCGACATCTTGGATAATTCCCGATAGAATCAGTGTCTGTCCGTCTCGAATCCGAATCGTACCGGATTGCAGGGTTCTGGTTGATAACAAGGTTGAACCATCCGCAGAAGTACCTGTGGGTGCAGAGACACTTGGAATGAGGTTGAGGGTTACAAATCCATTATCATCAATTCTGGAGACACTAACGAGTAATGTTAAGCCTGCATCGGCCACAAGGGGTCGGGGTTCAAGTTCTACAACCCCCGTGTCATCGTTGACTTGTTGAAATACAGCGGTTTGAGTGACTTCCTGGGTTAAAGATAATCGCGCAGTCTCCCCTTCTTGAACAACCATCGTTGGGTCGGTTAGGATTTTAGCATTCCCGCTCACAACCTGAGCTTGCAGAAGCGCCAGGAACCTCTGGGGGTATTGGAAGAGGGTCGGTAAACTAAAGTTTGCCGTACCGGGCGTAATTACCCCAGTTGAAGGATCGACTTCAAATACCGTATAGTCGGAAACGCGAACCTCTCTAGGATCGGTACTAATTCCTGGAACAGGACGTAAAAAGAGAGCCCCAGCTCCTGGACCTGTTAGCGGAACTTGAGTGGTTTGGTTCGGATCGAACTGCAGTCCTGCCCCTGTCAGTGGATTAGCCAAGACTGGGGGAACCAGGGGGTTTTCTCTGTTACTAACCGTATTCGCTGTAGGAGGATTAATCCCCCCAAAGTTAGCAACCGCTGCACCTCCATCATTGACAAAGAAACTGTCATTAATTCCGAAGGAGAAACTGGTGCTAAAGTTGTCCGTTGCCAAGAGGTCTACATCAACAATTTTGACGTTGACGGCCACTTGCCGACGCCGTAAATCTAACTGACTCAGAAATGAGGTAGCAATTTCAACTTTATTCGGGGGACCTACTAAGGTAATCCCATTGATTCTTTCATTGGTGAGTACGGATAAACCACTCAGCAATAAAGGACCGTCTCCTTGAGTGGCTCGCAGTGCTAAAATCTCTGGGGTTCTCGATTCAACCGTTCGAGCGGCAGCCCCTTCACCAATGGTAATAATGTCTAATCGTTCCCTAGCAATCTGAGTCTCCGCACCCTGTGCTGTTAAAAAGCCTGCTGCATCAGTGGCTGCAACTTGATTCATCCTCAGAGTCCGCACCACTACATTTCGGGCTTCGTCTGGCAGTCGGATTCCGACAAAAATAGTGTCTCCAACCCGGTTGGCCTCTAATGCACTCAGACGAATAATGTAATTAAAAACGTCTTGAACTGACTCATTTTCAATATCTAGGGAAATTTTGGGACTCGCATCATCTGCTTCGGCTCCAGGTTGTTGAGCCTGACCCTCTGCGCCGGCGACACCCGGTGTATAGGCCAAATTCAGTCCAGCAGTTCGGGCTAAAAGGGACAGTACATCTCGCACCGATGCGTCGCGTAACACTAACCGGGGGATAATTTCTGTGGATCCGGCTCCTAGATTGATCTCAGGTGTAGCGGATGGAACATTAGAAACCGCGATATCACCCACGGGGGGAGCGACGGCTCGCGGCTGAAATGGAGGGACCGATGGCTGGTTGGGTCGGGCAATGGGAGCAGGGCCACCCTCAATGGTGATTTGCGGATTGGGCACGAGTACGTCTGGACTCGATGGGAGGCCTGGGGGGGGCGTCATGCCTGGGGGTGGGGGTGGTGTCGAAGGGCTGAGATTGGGAGATGCCGCCACTCCTCCAGTATTGAAACCGAGATTGATTCCAGCAGCGTCAGCTTGGTTGATGGCTACTTCTGGGGCGCTGCTGCTACCACTGACGATCACCCGGACGCTATTAGCATCGAGGGGGGTGACGACGATGGAGGCAATCCCTGGGGCGGGGTTATTTTGACGGAAGCTCTGACCCCCGGGTAGGCTGAGTTGAGTATTGATAATATCTGCAATAACGTCTGTACCTCGGTTGACGGTAAAGACTTGGGGCCGATCGCCCCCCTGGGTATCCAAAATCACCTGGACTCCGCCACCGCTGGTACTGACGTTCACTCCTGTGATTTGCGTGACTGCCATTGCTGGGGCGCTGGCCATGACCACGATCGCACTAGCTCCGAATAAGCACCCGAGTGCATGAGGCTGTTTCACCGTTCCCTCCTCCCTTAAAAAAAGTCCACTCTGATTAAACTGCGATTAAAGTCTTATATAGCGCTTCAATCCCTAACTGTCAAAAAACGGATAGGTTTGTTTCATTCATACTCCCCTATCCGGATTTTTGGTTTAAATTTTTGTAAAGGGACAAAGCAGTACCGCAATGGGTGGCGATCGCCCTCCCCGGATTTCCTCTGCCTTGGCCCTTATATCCTGAAACTCCTACAACTGCGATCGCCATTTTCAGAGTTATTGAGCCGGTGGTTGTTCTCCTTCCGCCGCCGCTGGTGGGGGCGGTGGGGCTGCTAAATTTTTTAGCTGCTCAGGTGGTAACGGCATCACCGCTATCAAATTAAAATTGGTTTCCAGATTTGCTGATGCCTGTTCGGTAATTTTACCATCAGGATCGACAAAAATCCTCTGACTCCCTTCACCCAAGGTACTGGTAAATTCACCAAATACCACCATTTGTTGCAAGCGTTCCAGCCGTCGCAAGGTATCTAGAGTTTGCTGATAGGTTCCCGCCATTTCCAGCTCCATTGTCTTCCCTTCCACCGCTTGGGACAGCATTAAGGAAGGTGTCGTCGGGGGGGGCGCAGCGGCTGGATCCGCTGGGGGAGGAGCTGCTGCGCCTCCAGCTTGGGCAGGGCCTTCGGTAAAAATCCACTCGTTAGGGCTGGATTCTAGGGGCTTGAAGGATTCTAAATTTCCCCCACTTTGCTTGACAATTTGGTTAATGTCCAACAGCAAAGTTTCTAAGGTAGCCCCCTGAGCAAATAAGGCTAAGACATTTTCCTTTTGCTGTTGGGTTGTGGCTAAATTCGCTCTAGCCTCGTCCATTTGGCGGATTTTTGATTGTTGAGTTGCGATTTCGGCTTCTTTTGCAGCAATTTGCGTCTTTAAGTTCGTCTGCTCTTCCATCGCAGGCAAGAGCATTTTAAAGGCTGCAAATCCAGCCAGTCCCAACCCGAGCACGGCAATTAAAATCCCTTGAATTTGCGGGGTGAGAACAAAACTACCAATTTTATAACTTCCTGGCGGTGGAGCCTCTTCAGCCCGGGCTGCCTCCATTGCCATAAACTGTTCGCTGACGGTCATCGTTGAATTACCCCCTGTTGTTCGAGTAAATTGATGCGAGTGGTCAGTCCTTCAGCCCGAGTTCGCTGGAGATCAGCGAGAATTTCTGAAGCCAGAACGTTGCTCACCGTGGCATTAATGTTATATTCGACTACTTTTGGCAGTTGAAAATCTGTCGGGGGACAGGTAACTTGTTGACCTTGGAAACTGGGGTCGCATTCTACCTGCACCGGATTGTCTACCAGGGTGGCGTCAATTAACTGGGTTTGACTGTCATTAAAAAAGGCCGATCGCTTCAGGGACAGCACAAAATCATTGACATCATCAAAAGTTTTGGCATATCCCCGGATCTCAATCTTTTGTTGGACTTTTGTCCAGGGTGAGGAGGCTTGAATTTCTTCTGGGGGCGCTTGTTCAATCTGATGATTCAGATTAACCAGTTGCACCCCGGGCGGTAGGCGATCGCGCAGTTCTTGTAACAGCGCTGACATCGGTTTGACTGACGTATTGAAAATATTGGCAAAAAATGTAATTTGGGTATTCAACTGCTGAATTTCAGCATTGATGGCTTCCACCTCTTGAACTTGTGCACCCAAACTCCCGGATTGATTCTCCAGATTAGCCAACTGTCCCTTGAGTTCGGTATTTTGGTTATTCACCACAAACCATCCCCCCATAACCACGGCGATCGCCGAGACCCCTGCCGCCAGTCCCCCAATCAACATCGTCGTTTGTTGCCGAGAGGAAACTGCCCGAGTCTTTTGGGGGACTGGGGGCTTATAATCAGCGCGATCGTTGAGAAAATTAATTTCTAGACTATACATTTCATTTGGCCTCCCGCATGGCTAACCCCAGCACAACTCCCAATCCTGGGCGCTGCATTAGGGGCATTTTTTCTTCGTCTACTTCCAGGGCTAAATTCTCCACTGGATCTACTACGATGCTTAATAAACTTAATCGCTGATTGAAAAAGTCATCCAACCCTCCAATCGATGCACCCGGTCCTGCCAGCAGGAGCTGTCCGACCTCCAATCCTTCGCTCTGATTCATATAAAAATCAATTGAGCGCCGCAGTTCGTCCCCTAACTCAGAAAACACTTTAATAATAGCCTGCGTTCCCGGGCTACTTCCTCCCCCCATTGTACCTGACCCCGTACTTTCTGTTGGGTTAGCCGGAATCGTCATCCCCTGCAACATATCTGTATTGCGAGAAGGGGGTAAATTCATCGCTTGGGATAGGGCCGTTTGTACTTGATAGGTCCCGATCGGGATGGTTCGAGAAAATTGCGGAATCCCATCCACCACGATCGCAATTTCGGTACTATCAAACTGAATATCCGTCAGCACCACCGCCTCTTCTGGCGGCAACTGTAGCAGTTGTTCTCGAATGGTCCGTAACAAGGCAAAACTAGAAATCTCCAGAATTTCTATCCCTAACCCAGCTTCTTGAAAGGTACTAATATAAGTATCCGTCACTTCCTTGCGAGTGGCCACCAGCAGCACCTGGACCTTTTCGATGCCATCCTCATCCATGAACTCCCCTAACTTTTGGAAGTCCACATCCGCCTCTTCTCGGGGAAACGGCAAATAGAGTCCCGCCTCTTGGTTCATGTACTCCCGCAATTCCAAATCATTCAGTTCTTTGGGAACTGGGATAATCCGAATCACCCCTTCGCGCGCCGGGACCGCAGTAGCGACCCGCTTAATATTCGTTAAATTGTGTTCCGCTAGGGTTTCTTGGATAATTTGAGCCATCTCCGGAGGGTCCGCAATCAACCCTTCTTCCACAACGCCTTCGGGGACTTCCACCGTGGCATAGGTTTCTAGTTGATAAGAGGCACCCTGTTGACGCAGTTGCACGATATTGAGTCGTTCTGGAGCAATTTCCAGTCCAATTCCATTGGATCCTTTAGACAGGAATTTTTTAAAGAAATTAACCACGGTTTTGTCCCATATTGAATGAAAGAGGGTGAGTTGAAAGTCATCAAAACCCTATGTGACAGCAGGCAGTGCTTCTTCCTAATCTTAGCAAGCAAGCCCAGACTGACACTGCCCAAGGCGCTCCCTACCTGGGAGTCTCGCAAAACAGTCCCCTCGGGGGATAGAGTATTCATAATCTACCCAATGTAAGTTAGGATCAGCACGCTTTGCCTGGGTCAAATTCCCCTGATGCTCGTTATCTCACCAGACCCTATGGGTCATTTGCTACTGATGTTATGAGAGTAAGAATCAACCGTTGGAAACGCTTTGGACTCTTTGTATTGTCGGGGTTGTTACTGAGTTGGGCGATCGCCTGCACTCCCGGTACTGGCTCCAATTCGAGCCAACCCGCCTCGGGTACTGCGGAAGTTGAATTTTGGACAATGCAACTCCAGCCCCAGTTTACGGACTATTTCAACACCTTAATCGCCACATTTGAATCGGAAAATCCTGACATCAAAGTGCGTTGGGTTGACGTGCCTTGGTCCGCTATGGAAAGCAAGATTTTGGCCGCAGTTTCGGCCAAAACTGCCCCCGATGTGGTCAACCTGAATCCTAATTTTGCCACCCTTCTTGCCAGTCGCAATGCATGGCTGACTCTGGATGATCAAATCCCCGCTGACATTCGTCAGCAGTATCTTCCCAATATCTGGAAAGCAAGTACCTTAAATGGCGAAAGCTTTGGTATTCCCTGGTATCTGACCACGCGAATTTCTATTTATAATACCCAACTCTTCAACGAAGCGGGCATTGACCAACCCCCCAGCACTTATGCGGAATTAGCCCAGGTGGCCCAACAAATTCGCGACCGAACCGGCAAATATGCCCTTTTTGTGACATTTGTTCCCGGGGATTCCTCGGAGGTCCTCGAATCGATGGTCCAGATGGGAATGCAACTGGTGGATGAGCAAGGTAAAGCTGCCTTTAACACCCCAGAAGGGCGCGCTGCGTTTCAATATTGGGTAGACCTCTATGAAAAGGGTCTCTTACCTCGGGAAGTCCTCACCCAAGGACATCGCCAAGCGGTCCAACTGTATCAAGCGGGAGAAATTGCCATCCTCGGTTCCGGACCCCAATTTTTCAAGACGATCGCCGAAAATGCCCCGAGTATTGCTGAAGTCTCGGCGGCGGCCCCCCAAATCACCGGCGAAACGGGCAAGAAAACCGCAGCGGTCATGAATTTGGTGGTCCCTCGGGATACGGATGTCCCAGAAGCAGCGGTTAAGTTTGCCCTATATGTCACCAATGATCAGAATCAGTTGACCTTTGCCAAGGATGCAAACGTCTTGCCTTCTACCCTGCAAGCTCTCCAGGATAGTCATTTTCAGGCATTACCCGCTGATGCTTCCCAAATCGATCGCGCCCGCCTGATTAGTGCCGGGGATCTCAAGAGTGCAGAGGCCCTCATCCCAGCAATGGAAGATATCCAGCAACTGCAACGGATTATTTACGATAATTTGCAGGGGGCCATGTTGGGTCAACAGTCGGTGGATCAAGCGGTCACCAATGCGGCCCAGCAGTGGGAGGCCCGCAATTAGGGAACTCCAAAAAATAAAACCTTCAAAAAACCCGCAGGCTCAAGCCTGGGGCTACACGGACAAAGCGGTGCCTGCGCGGGCTAAAAGAGCCTTGTTAGGTGCGATCGCATCAAAGCAAGGATGATTTATTTGTTG
>NZ_JAMXOT010000171.1 GCF_024220515.1 Oscillatoria sp. HE19RPO | reverse complement strand
CGCGGCTCCTTTCAATTGCTTTGCTGTCTCAATTAATAAAGTTTTCACCGAATCCGTTAATTCCATCTGCGTTCTCCTCCGTCACGGGGTTAATGCTTATTTTATCACGGCTTTGCAGAATTTATTTTCTGGAAATCCCTTACCAGGTACTCATTCCCTGTAAGCGCGAATTGTGGATATAACCAAAAGTCCCATCGGAGGTAATCACCTGCGCCCAATCTTCTCCCCCTCCAATTCTCAAAACTCGCCCTCCACTGGTAACCCGGCCAATAATATCTCCCCCAGGAGATCTCCGAAGATTTGACCAACCATCGGGGTCTTGAACGGTCCAGAAAACGTTACAGTACCGATTAGGTACCGTTTCCAAACGACTCTGATGAACGCCCCGGTTCAGCGCAGAAACTAAAATCGCAAACCCATCAGAAGTCACCGATCGATAGGCCAAATGAGTGTTATTATTCAATCGTCCGACCACTTGCCCACTGGACAAATCTCGCACATTGACCCAGCCATCCGGGTCGCGAACCCGCGCACAAGTTAGGGATTGAGCCAGAGTTGGTGTTGCTGAAAAGCCTAGGGTCAGCAACGTTGCTAAAACTAGACCTCTTGCAAAAAAAATCTATGCTATAATGAGAGATTTTGAATTTTAGACCCCAGAGCCAACTCATAATTGTAAAGTGCTGCCAACAAATTACACCGGAGACCATAACGACGGCGACGATTTCGATAACGACTTGACAAAATTTTGAAAATTTTTAGACTCCTATTAATATGTTCAATCACAATTCTGTCTTTAGCTAAAGCCCGATTGTAGTCTTTTTCTAAAGCAGACAGACTCCCATTTTTAGGTTTCTTTTTAGGAGTATAGCTATTAGAATGATAATCTTTTATCCCTTGATATCCACTATCTTGTAAACTATCGGTTTCTGGATTGAAATGGACCTGACTTTTTTTAAACAAGTTGAAATCATGGCAATGTCCCGGTCCAAAATTTAGGCAAATAATCTCTTTAGTTTCTTGATTTATGACCACTTGCATTTTTAGTGTGTGGCATTTTTTCTTTCCTGAGTAGTATTTTTTTTGCTTTTTTTTGGGACGCTCGACAGCTGTTTCGGTGACATCCATTACTACAACTTCTGGATGCCCAAAACCTTTGAGTAAGGCTTTCTTTCCAGGAATACCAAATTTTCCAGTTTTCATTAAGGTTGATTCAACATAATGAACAATTCGCCAAGTTGTTGATTCAGATATTCCCCAATTTGTCCCCACATGGAAATAAGTTCGATATTCTCGCCAATATTCTAATGCTACTAAGATTTGTTGTTCAAGAGTTAATTTGTTTTTAGATCCTCGTTTGTCTTTAGGATTTGCTAACCGATATTCTTCTAAACTCTTTAACATTTCTTTAAAGGTTTGAATCTGGACACCAAATCTCCGTTTAAATTGCTGGGGTTTCAAATTTAGATAAAATAGATTTTCCATGATTCATTTATTGTGGAACTGCAAAATACTGTTTTAGCATTTTATGTGGTTTTTAGCAAAAGATTCGGAAAATTAGCTATAACTGGCCATTTGCTAAGATTAAGCAAAACTTTTTATTATAGCATAAAATTATTTTGCAAGAGGTCTACTATTGTTCTCCTGATCATAGCGCCGCCTCAACTGATTATCCTGCTTTCAAAAACAGGGATATTTCTGCTGTGATGAGAGAGTAGTGCGTCAGTTAAATCCCGGAGAAATAACCGGCTTTCTTGACACAATATCAAGCGGATTGGTCCCCCGAATCAAGAGTCTATTCCCGTTAACAGGTCGATTGATTTCATCCGGTCTTGATATTCTAAAATTCCCGTTCCAAAGCGGGGAGATAAACCGGATTTCTTTAGAAAAATTTGCCTAATCCGCAAAAATTGAGGGACAGAAACCCGGTTACTGGTCCTATCTATGTGACGCCTATACTAATGCTCTAAGCTAATCATAAACTAGGTTAGGGCAAACTCAACCCAATTTGTCATAATTCTTAATGAAAAATCTCTATCCAGACAGCATGAGCGCGTCCAATATATAGCCAGTAGAAATGATGGCTTAAGAGACTTCAGGGTTAACACGGAGGGGTTCCGACAGGGTTTCGGCTATTACCTGCAAACATCGGCGATCGCTCACCATCCATCGATGAACCAAAACCGGCAATATCACTTCTTTCCCTACGGGCAGTTGCGAGCTTTTGGCCGGGATAATCATACTATCATAAGGCGTCCAAATCGAGGTATAATTCACCCGTCCCAGCATCTCCACTGCATCCCGATTCAAATCTTCCAAAAACGGGCTTTTTGGACGCATTTGCAAACATCCCGGCAGGGGTAATGCGTAAGCGGTTACGGTCCCTTGATTGGGTGCTGAGATGGAAATAAATCGCTCTACCCGCTCAATTCCACCGAGTCGCTGGAGATAGTACCGGCTGACAATTCCCCCCATACTGAATCCGATTAAATCAAAGGGGCGATCGCCTCCTAATGTTTGCTCAATAAAGTCCCTCAGTTGTTCCGCTAAACGGTCTAATCCAACAGAACTATCATTCGGAATTAAATTTAAGCTATAAACTGACCATCCGAGTTCGGTTAAAGTTGGATAAATTTTATTGAAAATATCACGGGTATCCCAAATTCCATGAACTAACATCACGGGGTTTTTTGGATTATGTTTATTCATAACTTTAGTGGTTTAGGTCATTAATTATTGTAAAAGACCCGGCATAAAAAAATGTTCGTAGTAACGACTTCAGTCGTTTCCGCGTGACGTGGCATCAGCCAAGTCACGCATCCCTAGATGGAGCTTCCAGTTCCTTCACAGGCGCTTAAGTCGCTCATGGTGCTTCAGTCGGAACGTTACACAGCAAATGTTTGTAGTAACGACTTCAGTCGTTACCGCGTGAGTTGGCGGATGCCAAGTCACGCAACCCTGTCCGGATCCTCCAGTTCCTGCACAGGTGCTTAAGTCGGAAAGAGTGCTTGTCACAGCTTTAGCCGGAAACGACTGAAGTCGTTACTACGAACTGAAGAGAACGACTGAAGTCGTTACTACGAACTGAAGAGAACGACTGAAGTCGGGACGTTGAACTAGGACAAGAGAACGACTGAAGTCGTTACTACGAACTGAAGAGAACGACTGAAGTCGTTACTACGAACTGAAGAGAACGACTGAAGTCGTTACTACGAACTAGGACAAGAGAACGACTGAAGTCGTTACTACGAACAGCTTCCCCATCACCCAATGACCAATGACCAATGACCAATGACCAATGACCAATGACCATTTAATCCTGAAAATGTTTGTAGTTCTGTAAAGCATCTCTCAGCCAAAACAGCCATTTGAGGCAAATTTGTAAATTTTTATTAAGATTTTTCTCGAAAAAGGGGGAGTTGGCTTATCAGAACTTCATAATTAAACCAAACAGTTTTCAGTTTTTGGGGGGCCTTGAACAGAAACTGCTTGTCCGGATCCGTTAACCGAGGCGGCAATACGCTGTTAAGGCTTGAACCCTTGCCCATTGAGAGTAAACATTTTAGGAGTAAGGACCATGTTTGGTTTTATCAAAAAATTATTTGGCGGCATTTTCAGCTTCTTCGGGGGCTTATTTGGAGCCAAAAAATCTGGATACTACATGGAACTCGAAGAGTCGAAAGGGTCTACTCCGGCAACTAAACCCGAAGCGGCTCCAGTTCAGAAACGAGAACCCCTGCCTACAGAGAAGTCAGAACCGGCAAAGGTGAGCAAATCTACAACCACTAAGAAAAAGGCGGAACCGAAGCCAGCAGCGCCTGCGCCTGCGCCTGCGGCGATCGCCTCTTCAGAACCGGCGAAACCCGCTCCCGCTCCTAAACCGGAAGCCACCCCAGTGATGGTGACCCCCCGTCGTCGTCCCGGTGCGAATATGACTTCTTATCTGGATATGGCGCGGAATATGCAAACTTCCACCCGCTAGAAGTCCCAGGGAGAGACGCAATTTTTGCGTCTCTTTTTGATTTTTAGGCAGAATTTCCGCAATATTTGAGGGCAATATCTAAATGTAGGGTTGATTCGCGAATCAACCCTACGTTGAAACGAGAGGGGTAAGTCCTGTTAGGGTAAAACCTCAAAATTGGGGGTCGGGTTAATTTCTAAGGCGGCAGCTATCAAGGATAAGGCAACTGCGGGTGCAGTCACGGCTCTGAGGATGCGACTGCCGAGAGAAACGGGTTGAAAGTTGGAGGCGATCGCAATTTCCACTTCCCCTGGGGTCCATCCCCCCTCGGGTCCGACTGCAATTTCCAGAGGACCTGGTTGTAATCCCCCTGGGGACTGTTGACTGGCTAAAACCTGCCCTAGTAAATGGGGGGCCTCGGTGCGAGTGACGCAAATATAGCGGTTCTGGGGTGTTTCCGGCAGAGGGAGATAGTCTCGAAAGGTGACTGGATCCAAAATAGTCGGGACAATTTGACGTTCTGACTGTTCTGCCGCTTCTCGTGCAATGCGACGCCAGCGATCGAGCTTGTTGGGACTGGGTTTGAGGACGGTGCGATCGCTCAAAACCGGGACGAGGGTGGTGACACCGAGTTCGGTGGTTTGCCTGACGACTTCATCCCAGCCATTTTTAGGCAGTGCCAGGATTAAGGTGACGGGAACTGGCAATTCAGTCTGCACCGGGATTGATTCTAAAATTGTGGCCAATTCAGGATTGGGTGACAATTGAGCCAACCACCATTGTCCCTGTCCATCCATTGCAATAAAGCAGTCGCCTGCTTTTAAGCGCAAGACGCGACTGAGATAATGCTGTTGAGGACGATCGAGCAGAATTCCCTCGGATTGAAGTTGTGTGGGTGCGATCGCCACTCGTTGCAGTTGGCCTAACTGTTGAAAATTCCCGGTTTTAGCTGCGTTCACAAAACAACCTTTTTAAAAAATTAATCCTCGGGTTCTTGATGGATAAAATCCTCTCCCACATCGGGTTCTAAATTCCGGTCTATAGCGTCAGAGGGTACTATAAATTGGGTCAGAGGAATGATCTGAACATTTAACGAGATAGGTTTTTGCAGCTTGTCTTCTAAAAAATCGCGAACGAGCCTCACTTGTTTTTCTGAAATTGAGTTGGCTGCTGCGGCAACTTCTAGGTTGACAATCAGTCCCTCTCCTTGAGGTTGAACCTGTACCTGGCGGATATCGGTGTCAGAAAAAGTCAGGGTTTGTTGCCTAATTAAGGAGATAATACTGCGACGGACATTATCTCGTAAGACTAAGTTATTGAGGGAAAATCCCAAAGGAATACCTAAAATAGTTAAGGCAACTAAAGAGATAAGAAAGCCTTCTTTTGCCCGTTTTATGGAGCCGTATTCTTGGGTAATAAAAACTAGGCCGCCACTAAAAATAATTCCGATTAAGTTGGTTAAAAACAGTAAAGAACTGCCGATGAAAATTTCATGAGAGGCTAAAGCAATTCCGATACCAATGACGCTTAAGGGAGGAACTAAGGCCACCGCGATCGCCACTCCCGGTAAGGCATCAGCAACATGGCGGCGAGATTTGGCAAAAGCGCCTGCAGTCCCGGCACCTAAGGCTACCCCGAGGTCCAGTAACGTCGGCTGCGATCGGGCCATAATTTCCCCTTGAACCACTCGTAAGCCAATCAAATGACAGATGACAAACGAGGTAAAAATCGTTAACAATACACCACTTGCCAGGGTTAAAGCCGATCGCTTCAACAAGCGGCGATTGCCCATCACCATGCCATAAGCAATGCCCAGAATCGGACCCATTAAAGGAGCGATAATCATCGCTCCAATAATCGTAGCGGCACTATTAGCCAGCAGTCCTAGGGTAGAAATAATGGCGGACAATCCCAGCAAAACATAAAAGCTTTGGGAAGGGACCGATGAGCGCCAGACTTGCCGGTTCAACCCTTCTATTGAGATCGGTTTTTCCGACAGCCATTTCCAGTCTCCGCTATTACTGTGCCACCAGTTTTTAAACAACCGAATGGTTCGCAAATACCCTAAAAGTCCCAGTCGCTTGAACTTAAAGCTCACCGTTAAAACCTGCCAGGAATTTCAATTAGGAACCCGAGTCGTCATCACCCAAGCCATAACGCTCGTTATGATAATACCTTAATTTATCAAACTCCTGACAGATTTTTCTTGCTCTAAAGGTAGATTAAACCGAGACCATTACCCAGAAGTTCAGGCTTGTTCGCTCAAGCTTTTCAAGAAAGCATCGATCGCATCTCCAGCCAATTGACTCATTGGCTTACCCTGACGCTCTGCTTCCGTCTTAAGCTGGAGATAAATCTCATTGCTGACATTAATCCGGCGACGGGGAGGACGAGAAGAACCGGAGGCATCTTCCCCTTCACTATCATCACCGCCACCGCCACCGCCACTTGGGGGAGTCGGAGGAGTGGGAGGGACACCGGAATCCGCAGCAGCAGGAGTCTCACCCGTGGGAGAATCGCTGCCGGAAGTGACCGGCGCAGAGGATTCAGAACTGGTCGAGGCCGCAATGGGTTCGGCACCCGAAGTCGTGACATTTTCAGAATTAACGGGAGAAGAGAATTGATTAACCATTTCTTGAATTGAAGCGTTTGGATTAGCAGAATATGTAGCAGCAAAGCGACGCAGGGCTTCAAACCCGACCCGATGGCAAAAATCACCAAAGCTCTCAGGTTCAACCCGATGAAGCTGTTCTTGTTTGAAATACACAAACAAGGGTTCTAGGGTAGCTTCCAAATTTTCGATCGCCAAACTCTCAATGTAAGTTTCAGCCAACCTAGTTTGATGGGGATTCCCACCTAACCAGACTTGATACGCACCCGGAGATCTGCCCACAAAGCCGAGTTCAGCTAAGTAGGGACGAGCACAACCATTCGGACAACCCGTCATCCGCACCACAAAGTGTTCTTCGGGTAAACCGACTTGATTTAACAGCGCGCGAATGCGAGCCAGGACCCCGGGGATCCCGCGTTCCGCTTCGGCAATGGCTAAACCGCAGGTGGGTAAAGCAGGACAAGCCATTGAATAGCGAACCAACGGGTCGATTTCGGTTTCCCGTTTAATCCCGCATTCTTGCAGAATTTGCTCGATTTCCCGTTGTTGTGCCGGTGCAATATCGTACAGTAGCACATTTTGATGTGGGGTCAGTAGCATCGGCAGGTTGAAGGACTCCACAATTCGCCGCAAAGCTGTCTTAAGCTGCAACGAACCGCGATCGTGAATCCGACCATTTTCCACGGAAATCCCGTAGAACAGCTTGCCATCCCCCTGATCGTGCCAACCGAGGAAGTCGTGGTATTTAAACTCCGGTAAGGGTCTGAAGGGTTCAAATGGTTTCCCTAAATAGCCTTCGACGGTTTCCCGGAATTTTTCGACTCCCCAATCCTCGATCAGGTATTTCATCCGGGAAAGACGGCGTTCGACGCGATTGCCATAATCGCGTTGAGTCGCGACGATCGCCTTAACCACATCGTAAATGTCGTCTTTTCTAACAAACCCGATGGGATCCGCTAGACGGGGGAAGGTTTCCTCTTTGTTATGGGTGCGCCCCAATCCACCCCCAGCAAGGACGTTAAATCCTTCCAGGTGGCCCGCATCATCGAGAATGACCACCAGGCCCAGGTCTTGGGAATAAATATCAATGGAATTGTCCCCAGGGACCGTGATGGCAATTTTGAATTTGCGCGGGAGATACTGGGTTCCATAAATCGGGTCTGGGGAATCTGGGAAGATAGTCCCATTGCCATTGCGCTGCCGCGCTTCTTTCACCTGGGGATGTTCTTCCCCACTGATGGCTTTTTCCCCATCCAGCCAAATCTCGTAATAGGCCCCACTTTGAGGGGTCAGCAAATCCGCAATCTGGTTCGCATATCTGCGAGCACAATCGTAATCTAAGCGTTTGGCAAAGGGGGCAGGGGGTGCCATGACGTTGCGGTTGAGGTCTCCGCAAGCGCCCAAGGTAGAACCCATGTTCTGGACAATCTCCTGGATTGCCGTTTTCAAGTTTTTCTTCAAGATTCCATGCATTTGGAAACCTTGACGGGTCGTGACTCGCAGGGTGTGATTGCCATATTCTTCCGACAGCCGTTCTAAGGTCAGATACAGCTGCGGTGGAATGAATCCTCCCGGCGATCGCGTGCGAAGCATCATTTGGTAGTCTTTTTCCTGCCCTTTGACCCGATTTTCCCGGTTATCTTGCTGATATGAACCGTGAAATTTCAGAATCTGATAGGCATCATGGGAAAAATGAGTCGTATCTTCTAAAAGCTCGGTGGCAAGCGGTTCGCGCAAATAGTTGCTGCGTTCTTTGATGCCTTCGACTTTAGAAACTTTTTGACTGCTAGGAGTCATGGATGGTGTCGTTGTAAAGGATTGAACCATGAGCACATCTCGTGAAAATGGTAGAGGCTATTTCTCTCCGGTAATCCGGTCGGAATAGCGATGTTTTTCGATCTTATCACTGCCTTTCCTAATTTAAGGGATCATTTGGCAAATTAGGATCCATTCCTTAGTTTACAATGTTAAGTCTTGTTAATTTGGGTTTCCCCTGAAGGGGTTAACCCCTCCCTCAAGAGAGCGTCAGACCGATTGACCTGGCAGGATTTGACCCGGTTTTCGGTGAGTCTTAAATTAGCGATTTTTCTAGATCGCCCTCCCGAATGGACAATCCTGAGCAAAATCTGGGGAACAGTTTCCCCTAGATTTTCTCAAACCCGGTTGATTAGGTGTAGTTACTTACTGGCTTTCGGATACTCCTCATCCTCCGTTCTGGCGATCGCTCCAATCCATTCCAGCAGTTTCTACCTCCCCAATTTATGAATCGGTACTCTTTTCCCCGATCGCAATTTAACTCAAAATCCTGAAATATTTGATTAACTTTTACTTTTATTCTGTAAATTTTTCCTAAATCTTCTGTAAATTTTCTCTATTTTTTTACCGAATCTGCTATAATCCATCCCAATACTCCGGCGATATCCATTGCCCTAAAATTTTAAGTTCTCGCTACAGACGAACACAAAGCGATCGATTCCTCAAATTTCTGCCAACCGCTCATCGCTCAAAAATTTTCCACCGCTTCAAACCTGGATAACCCCCCGCAATTCCCCCTCAATCCGGGCTGTATTCTGACGAGAATTCCTAAAAATACAGCAGAGGTCAAGAATTCCCCCTCAATCCCCATTCTCCCCCTTCCCTCCCTCATTTCCCCCTAGCGCTATCATGGAGATATCCGGTGAAGGCAATGTAAAGACATCAAATCTCTCGTCTCTACAGATCATCGGGTTCAAACCCACATCGGGTTATAGCGAATCATAGCGGATTTCAGCTTCCCCCCAACCCATAACCAGTTGCTCAAGTGGCACATAGCCTCTCCATTTTCTCTACCAGAATACAATAAATAGTAGGTTAGGACTATCAGTGACAGCTTCCCGAATCCTCCCTGCTGATGGTTAATTGTACTCAGGGGGACGAGGATACTGTATGCTGATCCCGCACCCCTCTGGGAGGGTTAGAAGCTTGATGCCTTTTTTTTCCGGACTGGGGAAATTTTTTAACCTGTCTGCTGATTCAACGGTATTGTATTTATGCCATCAAAGACCTAAGCGTGTAATGAAAGCGCTCATAGAACATATTCGAGATATTAGTAAAATGAGTGTTGCCTCTTGGCTGGCAACCTCCCTTGATTTTGTAGTCTTTACTCTGTTCAACCGAGGAGTAAATCTCCAAATTTCCACCGCAGTCGCCCTCGGTTCTCTAGCCGGAGCACTGCTCCATTTTACCATTTGCCGACTGTGGGTATTTCGTCATAGCAAGCAGCACAGTTTGCCCGAATCTCTCGGTCGTTATATCATCGTATCTGGGGGAGCATTAATTTTACATTCCCTCGCCACCACCCTCCTAGCTAACTCTATTATTCCCCAGGAAGAATTAGCCTGGTTAATTTCTAAAAATACGGTTTTCCTCTTCTGGGTCTATCCCGGCACCAAATACATGGTATTTGGTCCAGGTCAATCCTTAAAACGAAACTCACCTAATTTCCAGGCAAATCCTAAACAAAGATAGGATATTATTTCCAGTTATTTAATATTTAAAGATATTTAAAGCTAATAAATTAGATTTTTATCGTTAGGGTTGAGGTGATACAGAATCCGGTTGTTAAAGGTCTGCTTTAGCCCGCACCCGCGCATGGTGGGGAAAAAAGTGGACGAATCGGTGCCTGCGCGGGCTAAAAACAAAAACCGACTTTTAGCAACCGGACTTGGTATGACAGGACTTACGCAATTTTTAATATTAAACCACAAATGTAGAGGCGATTCGCGAATCGCCTCTACATTTGTGCAGAAGCAGACTTATTTTATTTCTAAGAGAACAACGATCGCAAGAAGGAATCCAACTCAAAATTAAGGAGCGACAATCCGGAGGCGATGGGTAACCATTGTGATGCCATCTTTGCGAACAATAATCGCTGAAATCCAGCGATTATCTTCCGTGGATGGGGCTTGACCGACTTTAAAAAGACCTCCAGCGGCGAGGGGTTCTAATTTCAAATCAGAAGGGATTAAATATTGGGTCGTGCGAACGGGTTCTTCCAGTGCATAGCCCAGGATTAAATCATTTCTCAGGGGTTCAACAACGATCGCATCGAAGTGATAACGCTCGGAGGGGCGAACTTCTTCCGGTAAATTAATTTGTAAAGTGGGGGGATTGTCCCCCGTGGTGATTTGATTGCGTTCGGCGAGAATATTTTGACGAACAATTTGCTGGTTACTATAATGCTGCTGCGATCGCACCGTTGCCGTTAACCTCAAATCGCGATCGTTTTGAGTCTCAACCCCAGTAATTTCGGTAACCGTTTCCACCCTAAATCCATTCCCATCCCGTTCCCAAGACTCAATCTCCGTGCGATAGCTCAGATTAGGAAACCGCTCCCACAGTTGGGTTAATCCTTCCCTTAAACTCTGATAATCTAATCCATCAGAATGGACAAAAGTTGGACTATAAAACTGCATCACGGCTTGAATATCTTGCCGATTGGCTGCGGCATCAATATCCTGGAGAATTTGGTTAAGTTCTGGGGGTGCAGTTTGAGCCGTTGCTGCGGCGGCCCTCATGGGTGTGGCCCCTCCAGCACACCACAGGCTGAAACTGACCATAATTGCAGCGATCGCCGAACGTTCACGACTCGGGGTCCCCGTGGATTGCCGCGAAGGGCTCAAACGGGATTGCAGTAAGCTCAAGGGATTAGTCATTGGGGAGGGCTTCAACACGACACGATAGAACAGATCCTAACAATAGTCTTCCGCAGAGAACCCGGGATTTCCGCAGGGATGAAGTGAATTGGATTGCACAGGCGCTCGAAAAACAGAGATCAACCCGTTTAAATTTATAGTTTAGATGCGATATCGCGATTGTTGCATCCAACCGAAAACTATCCCCAGGAAACGCAAACAGAGGCTACCGACTTGGCAAATAAACCGATTCGACTACTGATTGCTGCGAGTGGCACAGGTGGGCATTTGTTCCCCGCACTCGCCACCGCAGAACAACTCCCAGACTATCAAATTGAATGGTTGGGGGTTCCCAACCGCATGGAAACTCAACTGATTGGCGATCGCTATCGGTTGCACACCATTCCCGTCGAAGGATTTCAACAGCGTCTCGGACTCGGCACCCTCAAAATCGCCTTCCGACTCGTCAGTTCCGTGTTTCAAGTGCGCCGCTTGCTCAAAACTGGAGAATTTCACGGCGTCTTTACCACCGGGGGTTATATTGCTGCTCCCGCCATTTTAGCAGCCCGTTCTTTAGGATTACCGGCGATTCTTCATGAGTCTAACGCCTTGCCGGGGAAAGTCACCCGCACCTTTAGTCCCTTTTGTAGCGTGGTGGCAGTCGGGTTTGAGAAGGCGGCGCAATATTTACCCAAGGCAAACACTGCTGTTGTGGGAACTCCGGTGCGATCGCCCTTCCTCGCTACCCCTCAATTGGATTTACCCATTCCTGAAAATGTCCCTTTAATTGCGATCGCCGGAGGTTCCCAAGGCGCAGTTGCTGTTAACAAATTGGTGCGCGAATGCGCTCAATCTTGGATTGATGCCGGTGCCTGGATTTTCCATCAAACCGGAGACAATGACCCAGAAGTTAAGAGTTTTGAGCATCCACACTACATTTCTAAGCCGTTTTATCCCAATATGGCGGGATTATTGCATCGCGCTACCCTCGTCATTAGTCGGGCGGGTGCAGGAACTTTAACCGAATTAGCGGTAACGAAAACGCCCTCTATTTTGATTCCTTATCCCTTTGCGGCAGAAGATCATCAAGCCTATAATGCATCGGTCTTTGCTGATGCTGGTGCTGCCGTAGTTTATCGGCAAAACGAGCTAACGGCGCACCAGTTGGAACAGCAAGTTTTAGACTGGATCGAGTCACCGGAATCCTTGCAGAAAATGGCAGAAGCAGCCGGTGGGTTAGCCGTTCGAGATAGTGGCGATCGGCTTGCTCAATTAGTCCGCAAATGGGTAGAAAAGTAAGAGGTAATTCGCGGATATCTGATCTGTAGGGGCGATTCGAGAATCGCCCTACAGATAGGGTGAGGGTCTTCCACAAATGATTTAGGACTTCTATCTGACCTAAAAAATAAGTATTTGCCTCCTAAAAATCCATCTTAAATCCTCCCATTCGCCGAATTAAAACCCGATTAATTTACAACTTGAACGCTATGACTGCGGGGATCAGTTTTACTCGCATTTTTCGGGGAAGCCGCACTATTCAACGCTGAATTTTGACCTTTTGCCTTAGCATAAGGTAAGGGATTACCGGCAATTAATGCTTCGATATTTTCCGCCATAACTGCCCGAGGAATTTCGCCGATCGCCTCCGCAATTGCCTCTCCCTCTGTGCCTAAAAATACAAAATGAGGAATGCCATCCACCCGATATTTAGTCAATTCCGGTAACCACTTGGTATTATCCACATTCAACATCACAAAGTTAACGCTTTCTGCATACTCAGTTTCTAGTTCTTTCATGAACGGTGCCATTGCCATACAACTCGTGCACCAATTTGCATAAAATTCCATCAGAGTCGGTTTGCCATTCTCCAGTGCTACCTCATAAGGAATTGAATCCGTCTCCAGATCCGTCAAGGAAACCGTACTCGATTCAGTCCGCAATCCCAGGAAAATTCCCACCGCTAGGACTGTAGCCGTTAGGACAATTATCAGATTTCTGAGTTGATTCAGGAATGAAGCCGGGGGTTTTTCAGGTAAATTCGCAGTCATCGCCTCTTTGATTACCAGTTATTACAAGTTGTTTCTAGTTTAGCGAACGATCGCCAATTGGGAGGGATGAGCCTCGGGGGATGGGATTCTGGGTTAGGGTCAGGGTGATTGGGTACAGCGCGAACAGCATTTTTTCTCAAAAGCTGCGCTACAATAAGACTCGGGAATTTCGATAACAATTCGACAAGAAATCCCCAGAGAGTTTTACCCCTTTGCTAATTCCTGCAACTTATTCACAGTAAACCGTGAAAAAACGAGTTACCCTAACCTTTCCTAAACGTTCAGTACAAATGCCAATTACTTATCGGTTGGCGAAAGATTTTAACGTGGCTGCTAATATTATTCGGGCACAGGTTGCCCCCAACCAAGTGGGGACCCTAGTGGTTGAATTATCCGGGGATATTGATCAACTAGATGCGGCAATGGATTGGATGCGCGCCCATGATATTACCATTTCCTTGGCCTCGCGGGAAATATCAATTGATGAAGAAAGTTGTGTTCACTGCGGACTTTGTACCGGAGTTTGTCCAACGGAAGCCCTGCATCTCAACCGGGAGAGTTTTCAACTGAATTTCACGCGATCGCGTTGTGTCGTTTGTGAACAATGTATTCCCACCTGTCCCGTCCAAGCCATTTCTACAAATCTTTAGGGTCCACCAAATATTGAGCTATCAAGGCGTGGATTTTTAACGAATGCCAGAGGAGATCCCATGTTTTTTATTAAAGCACTTCCCCGGCTGTCTCTGACGCTACTTGGGATGACTTATTTTAACTTTGGCTGGACCTTAGCCACCGCCCAATCGCCCTTGTGGGTGTGGGTTTTATCGATTGTTTTGACATTTCTGATGGCGGAGGCTTTAGCGGCCCCTTGGTCGATTATCCGCACCTTTTCCGTGCGGTGGTTGAAATCCGATTATCGGACATTTTTTACCGTCCTCTTGGGTGCTTTTTTCCTAGTGGTGTTCCTTTCTTGGTTGGATATTTCCGCTTACGGATTAGCCTTATTCGTCTCCGCCGCGATCGCCAGACTGGACCTGCAAACGGGTCCGTTCCGTCCCTGGCAGGATTTTTTAATTTTATTTGTAGTGGCGACCCTGGGATTGAGCCTCGGTTGGGGCCTCTCCTTCATCTTCTAAATCTCTTCATCAATCAATCGGGACTGTAACCACCTCCAAGAAATCGGACCCTCCGAGGAATCCAGCCGGTGTCAGAGTTGAGTTCCACCGCAGATGCTAGGGCGCGGAGGTTGTAAGATAAAAAAACACAAGCAAACCTTGAGATGCTCGATAATCTGGAACAGATGCCAGAAGCCAAGCGAGCAGATCTGGCCTCATGGGAGAAGGGAACTGGAGATGACCTCTGAGAAAACGGAATTAAAAACAACAGACCCCATTGAATCAACCGGGTGGAAGCAGTGGCGAGACAACGTGCAAATTTTGGCACTGGCCTTGATTTTAGCCCTAGGGATTCGAGCATTTGTCGCCGAACCGCGATTTATTCCTTCCGTTTCAATGGTTCCGACCCTAGAAGTCGGCGATCGCATCGTCGTCGAAAAACTGTCCTATAACTGGCGATCGCCCACCACCGGAGATATCATCGTCTTCGACCCGCCAGTAGCCCTTCAACAGTACGGTTACACCAAAAACCAAGCCTTTATCAAACGAGTCATTGCCACCGAAGGTCAGTTTGTCCGCATTCACAACGGCCAACTCTACCTCAATGACCAACCCCTACAAGAAGAATACATCGCCGAACCCCCAGACTATGAGTGGGGTCCCCAACAAGTCCCCAACGACACCGTATTTGTCATGGGAGATAACCGTAATAACAGCAATGATTCCCATGTTTGGGGGTTTTTACCCAAAACCAACATCATTGGACGCGCAGTCGGGCGATTTTGGCCGATTAATCGGATCGGGTTCCTCGACAATTAACCGCCAATTTCCCTCAAAAACCGGGTAGAAATCTATTCTTGACTAAACCCATTTTCCACCACTGCACTAAAATAATAAGATAGACGGTGGGAATTCCCACCGAACGGGGAAACGAGTATAAGAGAAACTGGGAAAACAATGGGTTTTTTTGATTCTGAAATCGTTCAGCAAGAAGCCAAAGAGCTGTTTGAAGATTATCGAGCATTGATCCAACTCGGCAGCAATTACGGAAAATTTGACAGAGAAGGGAAAAAGCTCTATATCGATCGCATGGAAGCCATGATGGATCGGTACAGCATTTTTATGAAACGCTTTGAACTCTCTGAAGACTTCATGGCTCAAATGACCGTTGAACAGCTTAAGACCCAACTGGGTCAATTTGGCATGACACCGCAGCAGATGTTTCAACAGATGCACCAAACTTTAGAACGGATGAAAAAGCAATTAGAACAAGAGGCTTAAAAGCTCACCATCGCGTCAATTTTATTACCAAGGGACACTTTTACCACCAAGGAAAAGGGACATAAGCGCCCACACAGATTTGTTGGGACAAGAAACCGGGTTTCTGGCCTAGATTTGCTGTGAAATGCTACAAATTTTGCCAAGAAACCCGGTTTCTCTTCTGCCTACTGTACTGGAAGAACCGGATGGAGTGTCTTACCCCATCCGGTTTTTCATTGGGGAGATTGGGGAGATTGGGGAGATTGGGGAGATTGGGGAGAGGAAACGACTGAAGTCGTTACTACGAACTTAAGAAACGACTGAAGTCGTTACTACAAACTTCCCCATCTCCCCCATCCTCCCCATCCTCCCCATCCTCCCCATCTCCCCTACTAATTACGGGGGGTCAAATTCCCAGGGAGAGGGGAAGTTTTCCACCGGCTTTCCTTGCATCGCCTGATGCATGAAATCTCGCCAAATGGGAGCGACAAAACCGCCACCCGTGGCCCCAGAAGCCAAAGGTCGGTTATCATCATTGCCCACCCAAACAGCCGTAGACAACTGAGGCACATAACCCACAAACCAGATATCCCGTTGAGAAGAAGTCGTTC
This sequence comes from Oscillatoria sp. HE19RPO, assembly GCF_024220515.1. Lineage (GTDB taxonomy): Bacteria > Cyanobacteriota > Cyanobacteriia > Cyanobacteriales > Laspinemataceae > Laspinema. The sequence goes on along the minus strand of NZ_JAMXOT010000171.1, from coordinate 20,855 downwards.
CCGTCTTCCCAGCCGCTGGACGGCCTATTCTGGCACTGGTTGCCGTTCCCTGGCTAATCACCCCTTGCAGGACATTTGTCAGAGAGGCAACCGACCAAGGATCGAGGACCAGCTTGGGTTTAGGGGTATTGTCCAGCAAAATATTCCCCATGCTATCCGTCACCTGGACAATAAAGGTCGGATCCGAATGCCAACCATTGCTGGCAAACGTGGCAAAAGCCCCAGCTATTTCCATCGGCGTCATATCGATCGCCCCTAACGGCATAGAAATCACAGGTTCCATCGGACTCGTAATTCCCAGAGAACGGCAAATTTCAATAACTTTATTTAAACCCACCGCTTGTCCGAGCTTAATCGCCGGAATGTTCAAAGAGACTTCCAACGCCTTGCGAATCGAAACCGCCCCGGAAAAACCGCCACCGTAGTTTTGCGGCGAGTAATACCCATTCCCGTCCCGATAGCTCACCGGCGTATCCTGGACAATCGAGTTAGGGCCGTAGCGACCCGACGCAAAGGCCGCATAATAAACAAACGGCTTAAACGCCGAACCCGTTTGCCGTCGCGCCTGAATCGCCCGGTTATATTGGCTACTTTGGAAATCGACACCCCCCACCATCGCTTTCACGAAGTGAGTGCGCGGATCCACCGCCACCAACGCAACTTGACCATTGGATCGACTATAGAACAGTCCCTGATAATACAGTCGCTCATGCCAACGCCGAACCGTTTGTTCCGCCATGCGTTGGAAATTCATATCAATCGTGGTTTGAACCCGCATTCCTCCCTTGAGGACGGCATCCCGACCGAAACGGCGAGTCAACTCCTGAATCACCGCATCGGTAACATAAGGCAGATTACTTTGACCAAAGGAGGTGACTCGTCCCACTAACAGCGGTTGCTTACGAGCTTCGGCTTCCTCTTCTGCGGTAATCCACTTCAGGTCCCGCATTCGGCCCAGTACCACCGCCTGCCGTTGTTTCGCCAGGGGATAGTTGACAAAGGGGCTATATTCTTCCGGGGCCTGGATAATACCGGCCAGCATCGCCCCCTCTGCCAGGGTCAACTCCGAGGAGGACTTATTAAAATAGCTTTGGGAAGCCGTTTCAATCCCATATAAGTTATGTCCCCAATAGACCTGATTCAGATAGAGTTCTAAAATCTCGTTTTTTTCGAGAATTTGCTCCATCCGAATCGACAGAACCGCCTCAGCCGCTTTCCGGCTAAAGGACCGATTCGGGGACAAAAACAGGTTTTTAACCAACTGCATCGTCAGGGTCGAACCCCCTTCGACGGTCTCCCCTTGCTCGATGTTGGCGACCAAGGCCCGCATTATCCCGCCCGGGTTAATTCCGTGGTGGAGGTAAAAGTGGCTATCTTCAATGGCTAGAACTGCTCGTTTGAGGTTCGGGGAAATATTATCTAAAGGAACCACTTCCCGGTTGGCTTCATCATGAATCCGGGTTAAAAGAGTCCCATTAATATCGTAAATGTACGTCGTTTCTGTGGGAACATAGGTGCGTAACACTCGGACGTCAGGAAGGTTACGGAAGCTCAAGGCCAAGCCGACCAGTCCACCAGCCACGACCGAACTGAGCAACATGGTCATTCCAAGCAGAGTTCCTGCGGTGACTTTGCTGACGCCCTGAAAAAAGCTGAAAATTGGTGCGGAGTCTCCAGGGGGATTTTGTCTAATCGTGTTAGTAGACACGGCGATTTTACTTCCTCTCTAATCAAAGCTCAATAGGATGAAAGGCGGACCGGGCAACTGGGGATACAGGTGAGGTCAAGTCATTTGGGAGCAATTTTAGCGCGATCGCAGAACAATTGGTGGTAGCAATCTCATCGATGCAGTTTATCATCCCAAGTCCAATCCTGCCGCAACGCCCACGCGCTGGCTTCCCCAAAATTAGATCGACAAGTTCCCAATCCAATAATCCGGACGGCCCGATCGCAATCTTGACGCGGTGGGGGACTCGACTCTTTGATTTCTCCCAGGTTCTCCCCGGTCTAACCCACCTTAACTCACTCATTCTGGCAATTTGGCCTCATCTTCCTAGTCTTCAACCCTTTAACCCATGATTACGTCAACCACTCCAAGAACTCCAAGATAAGGGACCAAAGTTATTTATGATGGGTGCAGGGTTATGGTTTACCCCCTAACCCCTGGCCCAGTTCGGTTGACGATCTCGCAGCACAAGGATTACCTGATTTTTTAGGTAAACTTGTAAGTCTCCAACCCACTGACGCATTTGTACAACCTGGCACTAGAAGATTAAAACCCTTGAATCAAAGTTTAGCTTGGCTGCACCGTGGTGTCAGCGAAATTTTTCCCAATCAACCTGAATCCCAGGACCCCAATGAGTCCTTGGTTGCCCGTCTGCACCTTGCAGACCGACCCTTACGGGTTAAGCTAGGCATCGACCCCACGGGTGCCGATATCCACCTGGGTCACAGCATCCCGGTCCGCAAAATGCGGGCGTTTCAAGATGCCGGTCATACTGCCGTTTTGATTATTGGGGACTTTACCGCCCAGATTGGCGACCCCACAGGCAAATCAGAAGTCCGTCGCCAACTCACCGCAGAAGATGTCCAGCGCAATGCCCAAACCTATCTCGACCAAGTTCGTTCTATTTTAGATTTCGATACCCCCGGACGGCTAGAAATTCGCTACAACTCGGAATGGTTGTCCAAGCTGAATTTAGCCAAAATTCAGGAACTCTTAACCACCATGACGGTGGGACAAATGTTGGCAAAAGAGGGATTCAATGATCGCTACGAGAAAGGCAACCCCATCTACCTCCATGAGTTTCTCTATCCCCTGATGCAAGGGTATGATTCAGTGGCGGTTCAGTCCGATGTGGAACTGGGCGGGACGGACCAAAAGTTTAATATCGCTGTGGGACGGGATTTACAGCGCTATTTCGGCCAAGTGCCTCAGTTTGGCCTCCTGATGCCGATTTTGCTGGGGACCGATGGCACTCAGAAGATGTCTAAATCCCTGAATAATTATGTGGGTTTAGCAGAAGAACCCTTATCCATGTATTCCAAGTTGGAGAAGATTCCCGACTCTTTGATTGAGGAATATTTTGAACTGTTAACGCCCTTAGCGTTGGACGAGTTACCGGAAAACCCCCGCGATCGCCAAAAATTGCTGGCAACCACTGTGGTGGCCCATCAACATGGGGAAGAGGCAGCAAGGGAGGCCCGACGCGCCGCAGAAACCCTGGTCCAAGGCGACGCCACCCAAGCGGAAGCGGTCCCAGAATTTTCCTTAGCGGGGGTAGAATTTCCCGCCAAACTGTTTTATATCCTCAATCTGAGTGGGTTATGCGCCAGTAGTTCCGATGCGCGTCGCCAGATTAAAGGGGGGGCAGTGCGTTTAGATGGCGATCGCATTGCTGATGAAAATCTCTCCTTTGCATCCGCCTCCGACCTCAATCACAAGGTTTTACAAGTCGGTAAAAAGAAATTCGTCCGCCTAGTCCAGTCTTGATCCGGAACCCGGTATTGATACGTCTGTAAAAACCCGCACCCTCAAGGGTGGGGCTATACTAACAAAGCCCGCCTGCGCGGGCTATAGAAAAACGGACGTTTCATGCCTGGATTTGGTATAACCTTTGTCCCCCTCTACCCTGCAATTATGTCTGTTCGCGATCGCATTATCGTCCCTTTGGATGTCCCCAATCAAACCGAGGCCCTCACCCTGATTGATGCCCTTCCCGAGGTCTCATTCTGGAAAGTGGGACTAGAACTGTTTGTCAGTTCTGGTCCTAGCATTCTCTCGGAACTGAAAACTCGGCAAAAACGGATTTTTCTCGACCTGAAATTTCACGATATCCCCAACACCGTGGCCGGGGCCTGTCGGTCTGCGGCCCAGTATCAGGTTGATTTGCTGACCATTCACGCCACCTGTGGACGCAGGGGGCTCAAAGATGCTCAAACGGCATTAGTAGAAACCGCTGGAGAGCAAGCGCCTAAACTGATTGCGATTACCCTGTTAACCAGTCTCAATTCCCGGGATTTAGCGTTTGACCTCAAAATTCCCGTGGAGTTGCCTGAATATGCCTTGCAGATGGCATTACTTGCGAAAGAGAGTGGCTTGCCTGGGGCGGTTTGTTCTCCTCACGAAGCGGCACAATTGCGATCTGTTTGTGGGTCTGAGTTTCTGTTAGTCTGTCCCGGCGTGCGTCCAGCTTGGTCAGAAGCGGGGGATCAACGCCGCGCTATGACTCCGAAAGAGGCGATTAAAGCAGGGGCTGATTATTTGGTGATTGGGCGACCCATCACCGCCTCGGAGGACCCGAGGGCGGCATTTCAGCGGATTTGTGAAGAGATAGAGGGATGATGCAGGACTGGGTAAAAGAGGGACCCCACCCTAACCCTCCCCTTGCCAAGGTCCGGGGACCGGAGGGAGGGATTTCTGAAAAGCCCCCCCTTACTAAGGGGGGGTTGGGGGGGGTTCTTCCCAGAATTGCCCGGGTTCTGCTGTGTGTTTGCACCCTGTCTCTCTTGCCAGTGGGGGTTAGGGTTGGGATACCGGAGGCGATCGCCCAAGTTTCTCCCTCTGTCCCCAGGGTTCGAGGGGTCTGTCCGGCAGATTTAGACCTATTAATGAGTCAATTACTGCCTGATTTGCCCGGTTATGCCAATCGCACGATTCAACGCAGTAGTCAAGATTATGTGCCTCGGTTCGTGATTCTCGCGGGTCGTCCGGAGTTTCAGCCTTTGCCTCAAGGTCCCGGGGTGAATCATCCTCCGGTTTCTCGGTTACCTGGAGATTTAGAAATCGAAGGGTCAAATCCGGCGATCGCCCAAGTCTTTTTCACCACTTTAGAACGTCATTATACCGCTACTCAATCTATCGAATATCAGCAATATCATTGGCTATTTTTATCCCAAACCGATCAAGGGTGGCGAGTCAATCAAATGTTTTCTCGCACCGCCTATCCAGAAACAGCAATTCCCACTCCTCCGCGAGATAGTAGTGATAGTGAAATGGCTCAAGCCATCCGTTTATGGTTACGAGATTGTCGCTACAGGGTTAGTTTTTTTAGTCCCCACACTATTTCCGAAGAGTAGGGTGGGAAAAGTCATTTTTATAGCCTAGCCCGCGCAGGCGGGCTTTGTCCGCAAGTGCCCCACCCTTTCCTTACGGAACGCTACACGAACAGGGTGCGGGTTTTGATTATTTCAGTCCAAATTCTGCTAATTTGGCACTCACGGTTTGAATATCTTGCCACATTAACCATTTAGGTGACCCTTTTTCTCGGGATGGATTGCGGAGTAGATAGGCGGGATGAAAGATGGGCATACAGAGTTTTCCTTCCCATTCAAACCATTGACCCCGAATTTTAGTAATTCCTCGTTTTTCCTTGAGTATTCCTTTAACTGCTGTTGCTCCTGTTAATAAAATAATCGCCGGATTGACTAGACGAATTTGTTCTAAAAGATAGGGTTTACAGGCTTCCATTTCGTCTGGGGTGGGGGTGCGATTTCCGGGGGGACGGCATTTATTGATATTGCAGATGTAAACATCTTTTTCAGTAGACAGTTTGACAGAGGCGAGGATTTTTTCTAATAATTCCCCACTTTTGCCGACAAAGGGTAATCCAGTTTCATCTTCGGTTTGACCCGGGGCTTCTCCAATCATCATAATCGGGGCCTGGGGATTTCCTCGGCCAATAACGGCGTGAGTTCGATTCGCGCCTAATCCGCATCGGTGGCATTGGTTACAGGGGATGGACAGTTCGTCAACGCTGGTATAAGTACCGGGAGGAATGGGAATATCAGCACGAGTTGGAATCAGTTCGGGATTAAAAGATGGGGGGTCAGGTGGTGCATCAAAAGGGGTGATGTCAAACAAATTAAGTTGGTCTTCGTTAGTCATTTTGTATGCTTAGTTTGGTTAATTTAAAATTATAACCCTGTTCCAAAAGGCTTAAAAGCCTTGGATAATTTAAGATTTATTCCTGGGTCTTGTGGGTTTTAGACTTGAAGCCCGAGGGTTAAATTATGTTAGGGGTTTAAATGATTGAAACCCCGGTTTAAGCGGGTTTAGGCTAATTTTAGGCTAACAGAAAAAGGGATAAAGTGACCCATGAGGCATCAGGGTCGGAAAAAATCAGCCATCATAGAGGCAACTGAAGTGCTATGTGACTGGAGGGGATGATGATACCTACCCCATTATTTCGCGATCGCGCTGATGCGGGAGAACAACTGGCTGATGCGGTGATTCGACAACTGACTGAAAGCGATGCAGACTTGAGGCGCATGAAACCGATTGTCTATGCGTTGCCGCGCGGGGGATTGCCGATCGCCGCCCCTCTGGCGCAGAAATTGGGTTGTCCCTTGGATATCATTGTGGCTAAAAAAATTACGCGCCCAGAGAACCCAGAATTGGCCCTGGGTGCGGTAACGGCGGATGGAGTGGTTCTTTGGGGGAGGCAACGGATATTGCGACATCAGGTCCGCCAAACGGCTCAACAGGAGGCTCAAGGGAAAGCTCAAGCGCAGTTGAGTCAGATGACATCGGCTTGTCCCCAGGTGGACCCGACTGGGGCTTTGGCCCTGGTGGTGGATGATGGGATTGCTACGGGGATGACGATGGCGGTGGCAGTACAGGCATTACGACAGCGAAATTTGGCCCAAATCTGGGTCTGTGTGCCGGTGGCCCCTGGGGAGTTGGTGGAACAGATGAGACCCTGGTGCGATCGCCTGATAGTATTGGCAACTCCCGATCCGTTTATGAGTGTCAGCCGGTTTTACGAGGCGTTTCCCCAGGTGGAGATGTCCGAGGCGATCGCCTATTTATCCTGCCAATAATTGCCCGTTTCCTCTCCAAAATCAGTCCCTAAGGGTTGGCTATTCCAGAAGGAATAGACATTGGGCTGATATCCTCTATCCCCAGAGGGCCGATCGCTGGGTGAATCTTAGATTAATCTTAGATTAAGATAAAAACACTGTCTTAAATTTTTAATCTAAATGCGACGTATGCAATTTTGGGGGGATACCCTGATTAATTATATTCAGCAGAATCCTCCCCTGTTTATCGAACTGGTGATGCTGTCGGCAGCCATTGTTTTACTGGGATTTTGGGGAGTGACTCTGGACTGGCCTTATTTGGTCCTGAGTCTGAGTTATGCGGTTGGGTCGTCCTGTTCCTGTTTAGTTCGGGGTGCGATCGCCCCTTATCCCACCTTTAGACTCCCACAATTAACCGCAATTTTGTTATTAGTGGTCAGCTTCTTTAGTTTTGCTGATTTATTGGGTTATTTATAATGTTCTCCGGCTGAGGTCTAATTTGTGGGGAAATGCTGAACCGATTGATGAAAAATCAAGCGATTGCCTAATGGGTCGTAGGCGTAAATTTCCCGTCCGTGAGAGGCGGTGATAATTTCTCCGGGAGGGGGATATCCTAAGTGACTCAGATGGGCGATCGCCTCCTCCAAATGGGTCACTTCAAAACATAAACTCAAGTTGCCCGAACCCTGGGGCAAAAACTCCGCCTCATGACTGGCTTTTGGCTTAAAAATCCCTAATTTCAACCCGGACGCAGAAAACTCAGCATAGACCTCTGGACGATAGGGATTGGGGGCGATCGCCAATAGCTGTCCATAAAATTCCACAATTTCTTCAAAATTAGCAGCCGCCAACGTCACAAAGGCGGCTTGATAGTCAACGTTGATTCCCAAAACAGCCGACTCCTGGTTATACCCAATTCAGTGATTAAAAATCTACTGTACTCTTGATGCCCGCCCAGGCGGGCTTTCTAAATGTAGAGGCGATTCGCGAATCGCCTCTACATTTAGGGTGGATTCTCAACATCTGCCTAATACTAAATCCGGTTGATAAAAGCATTAAAAATGGTAGGGTGGGCATTGCCCACCTAGATTTGGTGGGCAATGCCCACCCTACAATTGCTCTGTGGGAACCGCTATAGATGCGATCGCTGAAATAATACCCCCACCTCTGCCACTCCCGGTCCGGATAGCGCCACCTTTGAGGGTATGGGGCCTGGTTTTTCACCCCAATCCCGAACCCGTCCGGAATGAATTTCTCAAAACCAGTTGGTCCGAAGGGCCGTACCTGGACTAGAGTAAAAGGGGAATATCCCAATCCCATCCTCTCATGGTAAATTAAGTGGGACTTATTCATCCGTTAAGCAGCAGTTATTGAAGCTCATCCCCCTTGCAGTCCAAGCCGCGATGGGGCATAGGCCATAGGTCGTCACTGGTGAGGGGGACGGCACACCCACCCTCAACTCCCCAGTTGACCCTGTGTAACTTCCTTTGTAAGCACGATCGCAGAATTCAATAAAAAATATGATGCATCTGAGTGAACTGTCTCACCCAAACCAGTTGCACGGTTTATCCATCCATCAACTTGAGCAAATTGCTCGACAAATTCGGGAAAAGCATCTGGAAACCATCGCCGCCTCGGGCGGTCATCTCGGCCCTGGTTTGGGGGTGGTCGAACTCACCCTGGCCCTCTACCAAACCCTCGACCTCGATCGCGATAAAGTCATCTGGGATGTCGGTCACCAAGCCTACCCCCATAAACTGATTACCGGACGGTACAACAATTTCCACACCCTGCGCCAAAAAAATGGCGTTGCGGGATACCTCAAACGCAGCGAAAGCAAATTTGACCATTTTGGCGCAGGTCACGCCTCCACGAGCATTTCGGCGGGATTAGGCATGGCCTTAGCCCGGGATATGAAAGGGGAAAAATTCAAAGTCGTCTCGGTGATTGGCGATGGTGCACTCACGGGCGGCATGGCATTGGAAGCGATTAACCATGCCGGTCATTTGCCTCACACCAATTTGATGGTGGTCCTCAATGATAACGAAATGTCCATTTCTCCCAATGTGGGGGCGATTCCTCGTTATCTGAATAAAATGCGCCTGAGTCCCCCGGTTCAGTTCCTCAAAGACAATTTAGAGGAACAGTTCAAACATCTCCCCTTTGTCGGGGAAACCTTCACCCCAGAAATGCAACGCATCAAGGAAGGGATGAAGCGCTTGGCAGTTCCCAAAGTGGGGGCAGTCTTTGAGGAGTTGGGCTTTACCTATATTGGACCCATCGATGGTCATAATTTGGAAGAGTTGATCGCCACCTTCAATCAAGCGCATCAAATGCCCGGTCCGGTGTTGGTTCATGTGGCTACGGTGAAGGGTAAAGGCTATGCGATCGCCGAAAAAGACCAAGTGGGTTACCATGCCCAAAATCCCTTTAATCTGGCCACAGGAAAAGCCATTCCCTCCAATAAACCCAAACCCCCCAGCTATTCCAAAGTTTTTGCCGAAACTCTGATTAAACTGGCGGAAGAAAACCCGAAAATTGTCGGCATTACTGCCGCAATGGCCACGGGAACGGGGTTAGATAAACTCCAAGCCAAACTGCCGGATCAATACATTGATGTGGGGATTGCTGAACAACACGCCGCGACTCTGGCAGCGGGTTTAGCTTGTGAAGGAGTTCGCCCGGTTTGCGCGATTTATTCGACCTTCCTGCAACGGGCTTATGACCAAATCATTCACGATATCTGCATTCAAAAATTACCCGTGTTTTTCTGTCTAGATCGGGCAGGAATTGTGGGGGCAGATGGGCCGACTCACCAAGGGGTATATGATATCGCCTATCTGCGTTGTGTTCCCAATTTGGTGCTGATGGCACCGAAGGATGAAGCGGAACTGCAACGGATGTTGGTGACGGGAATTGACTACACCGATGGGGCGATCGCCATGCGCTATCCCCGAGGCAATGGTTACGGTGTCCCCCTGATGGAAGAAGGTTGGGAACCCCTGGAAATCGGCAAAGGGGAAATCCTCCGCAGTGGTGATGATTTGTTAATCCTCGGCTATGGTTCAATGGTGTATCCTGCCTTACAAACGGCGGAAATTCTCAACGAACATGGGATTGAGGCAACGGTGGTGAATGCTCGATTTGTCAAACCCTTGGATACCGAGTTAATTTTGCCCCTGGCTCAACGCATTGGTAAAGTGGTGACGATGGAAGAAGGTTGCCTGATGGGTGGTTTTGGTTCGGCAGTGGCGGAAGCCTGCATGGATCAGAATATCCCAGTCTCCATGTTGCGTCTAGGTGTGCCGGATCAGTTGGTAGATCATGCCACCCCGGACCAATCTTTCGCTGAGTTGGGTTTAACTCCTTCTCAAATGGCCGATCGCGTTTTACAAACGTTTAAATCGCCAGTCTCTGTTGCTCACTAATTCACAACCTGAGCAATTTTCCCTTTAAAATTATCCCTAGAACTCAGGAATAGAGAACGCAGAGAAACCTTGTTTTCTCTGCGTTCTCTTTGTCTGAATGCTCAGGGTGCTGTTTCAGGACTAAATTCAGTGAGATGATGAAAAGTTTTGATGTAATTATTGTGGGTGCTGGCCCCGCTGGAGGGCATTGTGCAAGGCAATTAGCGGGTGCTGGCATCTCTGTTTTACTGGTGGAACAACATCAAACCTTTGAGGCGAATAATTTTTCGAGTTCCGCTACTCCCCTTGAAACCTTGACTCAATTTGACTTACCCGCACCCGTGGTCGGAAGTTTTTGGAATCAGCTTGTGATTGTCAGTACCCAGGTTCGGAAACAGTGGCAGTCTTCCAGCACTTTAGGTGCGGTGTTGAATTTTGCTAAACTGCGGGAATTTTTGGCCGGGGAAGTGACGAAACAGGGGGGTGAGGTGTGGTTGGGTCATCGATACCTGAGTCATGATTCCCAGGAGGACGAAACGGTGGTGATGCTCAAACCCCAGGGAAAAGAGCCGATCGCAGTTCGGACGCGGGTGTTAGTCGATGCCACAGGTGCGGCGCGATCGCTCATCTATCCTCGCCGCCAACAGCGCCCTGATTTTTTTACCGGGACCGGCATCGAATATTTAATTCAAGTCGATGATTCCACTTACCAATCTTGTGCGGAGTCTCTAACTTTTTTCCTGGGTCATCACTGGATGCCGCAAGGGTATTCCTGGATTTTTCCGATGGAACGCAATATTCTCAAAGTAGGGGCAGCTCGTTATGAGGGTCAACATCAAATTCTCCAGGACAACTATCCGCCGATTAAACAGTCGATTGAGTTGCTGATTCAAGACTATCTGAAGATTGATGACTATCACCGCTTAGAAACCCACGGTTCAAACCTGCATTACAGTAGAGGACTGCAAGATATTTACTACCAAGATAATTTAATCGCGATCGGGGATGCGGTTTCAGCGGTGAATTTTTTGGGGGGAGAAGGGATTCGGCATGGCATGGCCTCGGCTCAAATTGCCAGCGAGTATATCCAGGAGTATCTGGCCAGTCGCCGAGCGGATTTCGCCGGGTATCAAACCCACCTCCACCAGCAGTTTAAGCGGTCCTGGGATATTTCGGAGCAGGTGGCTAAAAAGGTTTATCTGGACTATAGCGATCGCCGGATCGATCAAGGGCTGGCCTATTTAGGAACCCTGGAGCTCAGGGAGGTGATAGACATTTTATTCTACTATCGCTTTGAAAAGATTACGAAAGGGTTCCGGCGCATCCTCTGGCGCAAACTAACTGGATTTTGGCAAGAAATTCGGCAAAAATTGGGCCGATCTAGTAGAATAAGTTAGAGCCAATTCACCTAGTTTTCACCGGATTGATTATGTCTGGAAATCCTCCTGTTTATCCCGTGGTGTGGAAAGAAGACCATGTAGCGCTCATTGACCAAACTCGTCTACCTACGGAGTATGCCGTGGTAGAAATTCGCCGCTATGAGGATATGGCAAGGGCCATTCAAACGATGATCGTGCGCGGTGCTCCGGCAATTGGAGTGGCGGCAGCTTATGGAATGTATTTGGGGGCGAGGGACATCCCAACGGAGGAACGGGGGGAGTTTTTGACTCACCTAGAAACAGTGGCGGAAACGTTACGCCAGACTCGTCCGACTGCGGTGAATTTGTTTTGGGCGATCGCCCGAATGCAAACCGTGGCAAGGCAGACTTTGGGGCCCGTGAGTTATTTGAAGAAAGTCTTGCTAGAAACGGCCCAGGGGATTCAAGCAGAAGATTTAAAAACCTGTCAGGCGATCGGGGATCGCGGTTTGGAGGTGCTGCCAAGTACACCGCAAAAGCTGAGAATTCTCACCCATTGTAATGCGGGGGCGTTAGCGACGGCAGGATATGGCACGGCATTGGGGGTGGTGCGATCGGCTTGGAGAGGCGATCGCCTGGAACGTCTCTATGCCGATGAAACCCGTCCGCGTCTGCAAGGGGCGAAACTCACCACTTGGGAATGTGTGCAAGAGGGAATTCCCGTCACGGCGATCGCCGATAATATGGCCGCACACTGCATGAAACAAGGATTAATTGATGCCGTAGTGGTGGGTGCCGATCGCATTGCGGCAAATGGAGATACAGCCAACAAAATCGGCACTTATAATTTAGCCATTGTTGCTAAAGCCCATCTGATTCCCTTTTTCGTCGCCGCCCCCTTATCCACCATTGATTTTACCTTAATTGAAGGCAGCGCCATTCCCATCGAAATTCGCGATGCCGAAGAACTCTATCAAATTGGTCCAACCCGAATTTATCCCCTCGGCGTGGAATTTTATAATCCCGCTTTTGATGTCACTCCGGCAGAATTGATTACGGCTATTATCACCGAACATGGAGCAGTCGCCCCGTCTGAGTTGCATCAATTGCAAACTCAGCAGGTGGTTTAGGGGAATCCCAAAACCGGAGAAGTTTTAATGGTTAAAACGGATATTAAGAGTGGGGTTCCCCAAACAAAATTAGAGAACATTTCAACTCTTCAATGACTTTGGTCGTGACATTGCTGATGGCTAAACCCCCAGCAGTCCGACGACGAATTGACCGCAAGATAACCAGATCCACCGCTTGCGCTGCCTTCATAATGACCTTGACTACATCATCATCGGGAATGGTGGTAATGGCAATTTTTATCGAAGAGTTATCCCGCTTGACCAGTCGGGCTAAATCGGATTCAAATCGCTGAATTTGTTCCACGGGAGTCCGGCGTGCACAAACGTGCAGTAAGGTAATTTCCCCGGAATTCGCATCGGCAAATAATTGAGCAAATCGGACGGTTCGCAAGGTCTGGGGGGATAAATTTTTGACCGGGACTAATAGACGATGAATATTAACGGGTTCATCAATGAGGCGCATGACGGCAACTGGACAGTGGGAGGACCAAAAGACGTCATTAATCAGGTTGCCAAATAATCGCGATCGCAAGCCCATCGTTGGACTCCATCCCATCACGATTAAGTTAGATTCCCATTCCCTAGCGGTTCGGCTGATGGCATGGGAAACATCATCATCAATCCGCAGTTCGGGTTTGGCTTTGACCTCAAATTCCTCTAACATTTGGACCGAGCGAGTCAGCGATCGGCGACTTTCCCTCAGGGCAATATCGAGTTGGGGTTCATCCATGTGCACATGAGCGATCGCCACGGATAAGGGGACAATTTGCCCAGACTCATGACGGGCTAAAAGCGCCGCCATTTGAATTAAATATCGTTGAGTTAGAGGATTAGAAATTGGCACGACTACGGTAAACAAATCCTCCGATTTCGCCACGGGAGGATTTATCCTCCTCTGTACTTCGTGGGTTTCCCACCAGATCGACATATTATCTGGGTCTAGGTAGACCTTGGGTACAGGCAGTTTACTGGCAAATCTTGCCGTCATTAAGGGTCCAACCACTGACGTCACCAACATCAAGACAATCACGGTGTTGAAGACTTCTGGAGTGATCACCCCCTGTTGAACCCCTACGAGGGCTGCCGCCAAGGTTGCGGCAACTTGTGGCACTGAAAGTGACCACATGGTTAAGGTTTCAATCCACTGATAGCGATACAACAGTTTGGCAACAAAGGCGGCGAGAAATTTACTCCCGAGTAAGCCAAAAACGATCGCCAAGGTTAATCCGAGGGAGGTGGTTAGGGTTTCGATAAATCCATTGATATCCAGCAATAAACCCATCCCCACAAAGAAGAATGGGATAAATAAAACACTGCCTACAAATTCTACTTTTTCCTTGACCGGACCGTTCCCCACCACATCATTGACCGCAAGTCCGGCGAGAAAAGCTCCCACAATTTGATCCACATTAATCAATTGAGCGCCGACAGCGGCCAGAAACAGGGCAAGTAGGACGAATAAAAACTGATTTCCTTCCTCATCTCCCGTGCGGCGAAAATATTCTTTTCCGGCCCAGTCAACTCCAAATAATACGCCAGCAGCATACAGTCCCAGTAATACTAACTGGAGGATTAAAGAAAAGGCGGTGAATTCTCCGGCATTGAAGGAAACACAAATTGCCAACACTAATAAGGCTGCAATATCGGTAAAGATGGTCGCCCCAATGGTCACCGTCACGGCTTCATTTCCGACGACTCCCAATCGGTTAACGATGGGATAACCCAGGAGGGTATGAGAGGCGAGGAGGGAACCAATCAAAATGGAAGGATTCCAATCAAATCCAAAACTTCGCCCAACGATTGTGCCAACGATTAAGGGGACAAAGAAGGTGGCTGCACCAAATCCGATGGAGCGATTTTTAGTTTTGCGGAATTGTTGGAGATCAATTTCTAAACCCGCAACGAACATCAGGTAAATTTTGCCAATGTCTGAAAGCAGTTTGATGGTGTCGGTACTGGGATTGAGCAGTTTAGCCCCATCAGGACCTAAAACCACTCCGGCGACTAACAACCCGATTAATCCGGGTAGTCGCAGATTCTCAAAGATCGGAGGGACGATCAAGATGACCAAGAGTAGAAGGGTAAATTCTACGATTGGACCTTCGGGAATTAAGTTGATGATTTGTTCCATAAGCGTGCGATCGCAGCCAACTGATCAAGTTGGGGTAGAAGGGCTTAATTTAACTTATCATAGTCCAAAAAATAATTTTGATTCCCTCCATTCTGTCTAATCAAGGGGGAATTTTTTAGTTTTGATTAAAATTTTACACCGAATTTATCAATGAATTTCCCCCAAAAATTAGCTTTTCTCCAGTCAACCCTTTCACCCCGGCCCGATTAAATCAGTCTAAACATCAACACAAGGATCGGGGAGCCAGCTTTTCACTGCTACTTGTTACCTGGGAGCAAGATTCTGCTCATCCCTTGGAAAGTTATCAAATTTATATTGATTTAGACTGTGCATCCCGTTCATTAAACATTTCAAGAATGCTCTCAATAGGTCTTTGATTAACTATCAGATTGGGAGTATTTCTACCCTGGTTAATTTACTTAATCATTCTGGGGTAGAGGGGTCGATTTAAGGAGACAGACATCCCCTGTTCAAGTTGGATGAGTTTGAACATAAAAAATCGCGATTCTCAAACCGAAAGGCGAGTCAGAATATCGGGGGCTGGCTTGAGGGGCCTCAAGCTGAGGTGAAGGGTTCGGCTTGGGGTGCAGGATCCTTAGTGAGGTGTTCTCTACCCGGGGACAGTCTTAGTGGGAATCGGTTAAATCTTCCTCTTCCTTTAGGTTCATGAGAACCCGAAAATCTGACAATTTTCCCCGGGTCAAACTCCATCGTTTAGGTGAGGTCATTTTCCGAAACATGGACTATACTGGAAAACGCTAAGTTTATAGAGTTCAATGTGGACTCAAACGATTAAGAGCCAGGGAGGGTCGTCCTAATTTTATCGAAAGAGCCGATCGCCCTCAAACTGGGTGATTTGTTCCAGGGAAGGGGTCGATTTTATTCACCCTAGGGACTGAGATCGCGATGCTGCTGAATATAATAGGCCGCTAAAACTACAGCTTTCAGCCGGACAGGGTTCCGGCTACTTGGTCCGCGATCGCTTCACCCAAAATCAAGAAGAAGCGGGAAATCTATTCCCTTCGTCAATCCAGAATAACAGCTTAGAGGAGATCTCGCACGGCGACTGGGGAGTGTGAGGGGAGGAGATAGTCCCTATACCGTCCAAATCCCTATTTAATAGAGACAATTATTACCAGGTTTATAGCCCTAATTTATTAATCAGGAGTAGTAGAGGGTGTCACAAACCCCGCTTCTCTTCTCGCTACTCTACCGAAGCCCTAAAACTTTGATAATTTTTGTCCCTGGGAGTAGAGATTTCCCTTGAGAGGGAGTCTAGGTTTGAATGTTTTGAATCCCGGGCGATCGCCACATCGTAACTGATGGGTGTCCACCTCGACTCGAATGCTTGAATTTCCTGTATAATCAACATTCCCAGTCCCCCCTCTGGGAATCAACAATGGATTTCCAGCCATTATTCCAATGAAGAATTTTCTATTAATACCCAATTTATTATGAATATAATGGTTTATAAAACCCGCTTTTTGTTATCCCTTACTTGGGGAATGTTTTGCTTTTTTGTAGCTCCAATCGCAGCAGTTTCTCAGCCAACCCAACCCATTCTCCCGGCTGAGGATGGAACTGGGACAGTGGTCAATCCCGAGGGAGAAGTGTTTCACATTCAGGGGGGAACCGTCTCCGGCGATGGGGCTAATCTTTTTCATACGTTTGAACAATTTGGATTAAATGCCGGTCAAACGGCTAACTTTCTCTCTAATCCGGAAATTCGCAATATTCTCGGACGAGTCACCGGGGTAGATGCGTCTTATATTAATGGCTTAATTCAAGTCACCGGAGGTCAGTCTAATTTATTCTTAATCAATCCTGCTGGCCTGGTTTTTGGGCCGGATGCTGCTTTGAATGTCCCCGCTGCTTTTACCGCAACTACGGCGACGAGAGTCGAGTTCAATTCGGGGTGGTTTGATGGGGAAGAATTCAATAATTATAGCCAGTTGATTGGCCAGCCCCTGGCTTTTTCTTTTAGCACCCAAGCAGTCGGAAATATTATTAATGCGGCTCACCTAAGTGTGAACCCCAACCAGAATTTAAACTTAATTGGGGGAACCGCGATCAATACCGGAACCCTCAGCGCCCCCGGAGGAACCATTACCCTAGCTGCCGTCCCGGGAGAAAGTTTGGTTCGGATTGCTCAAGAGGGATATTTACTAAGTATTGAGGTGAATCCCCAGGATTTGAACCCGGGGAATTCCGGCAGTCTTCCTGTATCGGTGAATCCCCTTTCTTTACCAGAATTACTAACTCAAACTGGGGTGGGTCATGCCACTGGAGTTACTATCACGGAGGCGGGAACGGTGATGTTGACGGGTTCGGGTTTGCCGGTGGAACAAGGGGATCTGGTGATGAGCGATCGCCCCTTATCCTCGCCAGTCCCCGAGGACAGAACGACAATTAATAGCGCAAATGCCATCCTTTCGGCCCCTGAAAACCTCACGATTGTGGGGGGTCAACTGCGGACGACGGGGGACCTAACCCTGCGAAGCGGTAATACGGTCCGGGTTCGCGAAGGAGAAACTGGATTTCAGGCGATCGCCGGAGGCAATTTAGCCATTCTCGGGGATCAGGGCATTGATATCCTCGCCTTAACCGGAATTCAACCGGCGTTTCAAGCGGGGGAAAATCTCAGTTTAGTCAGTCCGGGCAGTATTTCCGGGGATTCTAACTTTTCCGCTGGAGGAAATTTCTCCATTGAGAATGGAGTCGGGGGTGGGGGTCAGTTCGTGAGTTTATATGACCCAATTATTAGCGCCAGTGGAGATGTGATTTTTGGGTCTTATACGGGGGTATCCTTAAAAATTGAAGCCGGTGGGGCGATCGTCGCGGAAGATATTACGATCGCAGGTCCCGATACCACCTTGGGAAACCTGAACGACCCTGATGCCGAACTCCTCCTGAATGCGGCAACCTTAATTTTGCGATCGGGGGTTGAGTCGTTAGTTAACCCCACGGATATCCCGACCACCCTAGGTAACACCTTTATTACCACCAGACCCCGGAGTTCGCCCGCTAATATTACCCTGGGAAGGGTCTCTACTGCCGGAGGACCGGTGATTTTAAACTCGGCAGGAGAATTATTTTTTGATGCGATCGCCACTGCTGGGGGAGAGATTCGCCTCACCGCTAACGACAATATCACCGCCACCGGAACCCTCAATTCTCAAGGGGGTGACATCGACATCACCACCGGCAATTTCCTGCGGGTCCTGGATACGTTTAATAATCAGAACGGTGTCAATGCCAGTATTTCATCGGCAGAAAGTGGCGATCGCGGTGGAGATATTCGCATCGAACACAGCGGAGGCACGACCACCCCATTTATTATCGGAGATGCCACGGTGAATGGGACTGCTGGTGCAATTACCACAGGTTCTACCACGATTTCGCCCTCCTTCTCTGTCCCTGTTCCCCCATCTCGCTACACCCAAGGCAATATTACGATTGTCACTCAGAGTCCCGATGGAACTCCCTCTGAACCCGGTGGCGAAACTCCTTCTGAACCCGGAAACGAAACACCAACTCAACCCGGTGGCGAAACTCCCTCTGAACCCGGAAACGAAACACCAACTCAACCCGGTGGAGAAACTCCCTCTGAACCCGGAAACGAAACTCCGACTCAACCGGGGAATGAGACTCCGACTCAACCGGGTGGAGAAACTCCGACTCAACCGGGTGGAGAAACTCCGACTCAACCTGGGAATGAGACTCCAACTCAACCGGGTGGAGAAACTCCAACTCAACCGGGTGGAGAAACTCCAACTCAACCGGGTGGAGAAACTCCGACTCAACCTGGGAATGAAACACCAACTCAACCGGGTGGCGAAACTCCGACTCAACCGGGGAATGAAACACCAACTCAACCGGGTGGAGAAACTCCGATTCAACCGGGTGGAGAGACTCCGACTCAACCGGGTGGAGAGACTCCGACTCAACCGGGTGGAGAGACTCCGACTCAACCGGGTGGAGAGACTCCGACTCAACCGGGGAATGAGACTCCGACTCAACCGGGTGGAGAGACTCCGACTCAACCCGATCCAACTTCTCCACCCATAGGGTCAGATAATCCGCCAATCGAACCCATTGTCACGCCTCCTATACAGCCAAATCCAGTGCCTCCACCGTTGGTTATTTCACCGGAACCGGATGGGAGTAATCCGCCTGGAGACAATATATCCAACCCAGTTCTTCCCGGTAATAACGGTGGAGAGAATGACCCGATCGCACCCATAGTCCCGACTCCTCCGATTGATCCGGCAACACCATCTGGGGAATTCACATCTGAGGATATCGGTCGTAACCTGCGATCGCTGCAATTAGAAGTTGCGCCGCATTTCGGGGAAACCGAGATTGGGAATACCCTAGTGCCACCGATTCCTGATGTTGATGGGAGGGGTTATGAACGCTTAGATTTAGCTGAAACCTCCAATATGTCACAGTGGTCTGAAGCACAAAATGCGCCAGAGATTCGCACCATCAGTCGGGTAGAAATCGAACAACAGCTAGATCAAGGAAATGTTACGGAAGCGGTTAGCCTTTTGGATATGTATTTTACGGAAGAACTGGGTACTTATCTGGGTCAAAATGTCAGACGTAATCTCAGAACTTTTAGCGTACTGCAAGAAAAAATCGTCCATGATTCCGAACCCACTGGGACTAAACCAGCAATTCTTTATACCTTTGCCAGAGAGCAAGAATTAGATTTGATTCTTGTGCCAAGCAAAGGTGATCCAATTTACAAAAAAGTTGAAGCGGCAGATCGCGAAACGCTGATAGAAGTGGTCAACGACTTTCGGAAGGCCATTGCCGACCCCCGGTCTCGAACGACCAAAAGTTACCAAGTTCCCGCCCAACAACTCTATGAATGGTTCATTCAACCCTTATCAGAGGATCTGGTAGACCGGGAAATTGATACATTGATGTTTTCAATGGATGAGGGGTTGCGATCGCTTCCTGTCTCTGCCTTATACGATGGGGAGCAATTTCTCGTTGAACAATACACCATTGGCCTAATTCCCAGTGTGAATTTAACGGAAATGAATTATAACCCGTTGAACAATGCTCAACTCTTGGCAATGGGAGTTTCAGAATTTTCTGAACTGTATCCATTACCGGCGGTCCCTGTGGAAATTGCCAGCATTCTTACGGAGTGGCCCGGTCAATCTTTTCTCAATGAAAAATTGACCTTAAAGAATCTCCAAGCACAGCGTCAAAAAGAAGCTTTCCAGATGATTCATTTGGCAACTCATGCAGATTTTAGACCCGGGTCTCCCAGTAATTCTTTTATTCAGTTATGGGATACGACCCTCCCGCTTTCTGAACTGCGCCAACTGAAATGGAATGAACCCCCGGTTGAATTATTAGTGTTATCCGCTTGTCGGACGGCGATCGGCGATCGCAATGCGGAGTTGGGGTTTGCTGGGTTAGCCGTTCAGGCCGGGGTTAAATCTGCTTTAGCCAGTATCTGGTACATTAGCGATGAAGGAACGGTGGCCTTAATGAATGAATTTTACAATCAATTTAGCTCGGGATGGACTAATGAAGATGGCACCGCTTCATCAACTCGACCTTACATTAAAGCCGAAGCGTTACGCCGCGCTCAAATGGCGATGATTCGCGGAGAGTGGCGGATTGAAAATGGTGAGTGGATTGCCAACAATCCCTCTCGGAAAATTTCTCTGCCTTCGGAACTCAAACATTTAGAGAATCAAAATCTCGATCATCCCTATTATTGGGCGGCTTTTGTCATGATTGGTAGTCCTTGGTAAACGGAAAAATTCGCTGAAGTCCAGGACGATACAGGATGTTATTTGGCCTTTACATTGTTTCGATTCCAAAGGCGAATCCTCCCTTTATTAGACCAGGCACTAGCCTAATAAGGGAACTCCAAAAAATAAAACCTTCAAAAAACCCGCAGGCTCAAGCCTGGAGCTACACGGACAAAGCCCGCCTG
The DNA here is from genome assembly GCF_024220515.1 of Oscillatoria sp. HE19RPO. Classification (GTDB taxonomy): domain Bacteria; phylum Cyanobacteriota; class Cyanobacteriia; order Cyanobacteriales; family Laspinemataceae; genus Laspinema. Next base: position 63 of record NZ_JAMXOT010000171.1, on the reverse strand, counting down.
CGCGGGCTAAAAGAGCCTTGTTAGGTGCGATCGCATCAAAGCAAGGATGATTTATTTGTTGGA
>NZ_JAMXOT010000170.1 GCF_024220515.1 Oscillatoria sp. HE19RPO | reverse complement strand
TATTGTCCAGTGCTTTACTCTTGCGAAGTTTGCGGTTACAAACCAAGCCCTTGTGGGGACTGTATGGGGTGAGCGTTGCCTTGGGTCTCTATACTCATTTATTTTTTGGATTTGTGGCCATTTCTCATGGCCTCTATGTCCTCATCATGGAAGGGTTTAAATTGAGTAAGAATATAGTTTCTTACGTCATAGCCTCTGTCTTAGGACTGGTCATATTTAGCCCTTGGATTTGGGTAATTCTTACCAACTTAGATAACTTAGAGCGCAAAACGAAATGGGCCAGGGATCATCAGGCTGAGATGGAAAACTTGTTGAGAATCTGGCTTGATAACTTGAGTCGAATTTTTATGGATTTCCCCTATGAAGCCAGCCTGAAAAATCCAATTCCTTATCTCATTTTAATGTTAGTAGGATATGGAATTTATTTTCTGGTTCGTCGCACTCCCCTGCGAATTTGGCTATTTATTTTGACCTTGATTGGAGTGACTGCTCTCTCGCAAGTTTTGCCGGATTTAATTTGGGGAGGACGACGGTCGTTACTCCCTCGATATCTTCTTCCCTCTTATGTGGGAATTCAGCTTATTATAGCCTATTTAATCGCCACTCAAATGACGGCTATTTCCGGTAGGATGCGACGCTGGAAATTAGGGAACCTGATTTTTGCCAGCCTAATTATTGCCGGAGTTTTATCCTCTACCTTAATTTCTCAATCTAGAGCTTGGGAGCAGACAGCCAGAGCCAGCGCGATCAACTTAGAAATTGCTCCAATCATTAACAAAGCCAGCCAACCCCTCGTCATCAGTGATGTCAGTCAGACTTTGATACTTCCTCTAACCTATCTCCTCAATTCTCAAGTAGAGATGCAGTTATTTGAGGGACCTACACTTGAACAGTTAAATCAAAAATTAAAATTAAGCGATTATCCTAATAGGGAAGTTTTTTTATACCTTCCTTCCCCAGAAATGGTTGATAAAATCAGCGGTCAAAACGTCAAATTAAAAATGATTTTAGGAAGCTTTAAAGGCTATGGACTAAACGACAGAGCAAGGCTTTATCAAGTAATCAGAAACAATAATTAAAAATGGAGAATAAAATCCCATCCTGCATCACCATGACTTTACGAGTTTATGATTTTCTAAAAAATCAGTACAGTTTTTTTTACCTGACCGAAGTTCAAACGATAAAATTAGTTCAATTTATTACAGGGTCGGTATTATAAGGCTTTTGATGCAAGAAAATTATTACCCTAACTCCAAGAGATCCACCGGAAACTATCGTTTATTAAAACCCCTTTTTTACTGAAACTACTAAACGATTAGTAAGGACCTCCGTAATTCAGGCGGTTTTTGCCCCTTATCCCAGTAAATTCTCAGACGGGTATTGACTTTGATAGAGCCTTACTGATATAATTAAAAGACCCAATTTTAAGCTTCAAACTAGCCCCGCAAACTTTTAAGCGAAATGTAGCAACAGGTTATCTTGATTGACTACAGAAGCGGTTTAGGGAAAGCTCAAAAAGAATGATAAGCTTTTTGACTTAACGGATGAGGTTCCTGAGTATTCGTGCATCGGCTTTGACATCTAACTACTAGCTTAATGTTATCCTTTATTATGAATAAACTCTTCAGGCTGAACGGATTAATTCAAGGCTTGGCAGTTCCTAAAGGATGGTTGCGAGTCGTTCTGGTATTGCTTTTGATTTTGTCAGTATTTTTTCGCTTCGTTGATTTGGATGAAAAAGTGTATAGCGCTGATGAGGTCAGAAGTTTTTTAAGGATTTCTGGATACACCAGTGAAGAGTTTGTGGCGCAGGTTTATGATGGGAATGTAGTGACCGTTGCTTCTTTACAGGAGTATCAGCGTCCAACT
>NZ_JAMXOT010000169.1 GCF_024220515.1 Oscillatoria sp. HE19RPO | reverse complement strand
CGCAATGCTTGCGCCCTCCGGAGGGCGCAAGCATTGCGCCCCTACATTGACTACTCTATTGAGCAGTCACTGCAAACGAACGTTTTGGAGATTTTATTTTTTGGAGTTCCCTTAGACAGAATTCCACCGGCGATCGAGACTGTCTCGCAGGTCAAAAAAATCATGCCACTGCAAATAGGGTTTTTGGCGGTCCGTTAGATAGGTGGCAAGGCGATCGCGCGCAAACACCACCCCCGCTTCCATCCCCAAATTCAAATCCGTCACCGAATCCCCGATCGCCACGGTTTCCTCTGCCGAATACCGCCTCATCACCTCAACCTTATTGACCAATTCCGTGCCCGCTTCAAACTCGGAATGGACCCGCAGATACTTGGCACCGAGATCCACTTCAATGGCATGAATCGCCAAAACCCGGTGTTTCAAAGGGCCTAATACCGTTTCTACCATTCCCCGCAACCCGCCAGAAACAATGGCGATCGGCACCCCTTGGGTTTCCAAAAAATCCAGAAACTCCACAAACCCCAGTCGCATCGGTTCCCCCTCCATAAACGCCAAAATCTCTGGATATTGGGCCGAGGGAATCGATTCCAGGGTCTGTCGCACGCCATCGCGCAGGGTTAAGCGCAAGGCATAGATTTCCGGCAGCAGTTCTCGCGCCAGGTTCGGAGTGAACTCCTGCATCATCTTCACGAAAGTATCTTCCGTGGTAATGGTCCCATCAAAATCACACAAGACAATTCGTTCAAAGGAATCCGATTTCACAGTTTTTTGCTCAGGGTTCAGTAGAAGCTATAGAAAATAACAGATTTCACAGCCCAGGCCGTGAGAAATATAGAATTAAGACTATTCAACCGACGATCGATCGCCCTTGTCAAGAAGATCTATCGCTTCTGAGTTCTGAGTCTTCTCCTTGTGGGTATAATTTGAACAGCCCGGGGCTTTTAGTCGTGGGATTGTCAATGTTCGGCCCCGATCATCGTTTAGAGTGTTGCTGCCATGATCTTACCCCGTCAAATTGAGTTTCAGTTGTCCCTTCCGGGCGATCGCCAGGACGTAGATTCTGATTCCGTTCACCCCTTTCTCCCCCAAAACAATCAAGCTTTCCAAGCGCTCTTTGCCTCCGCCTTAGATGCCATGATGATCGTCGATCGCCGGGGCTACTACTTGGATGCCAACCCTGCCGCCTGTTCCTTATTAGGATTACGACCGCAAGACCTGGTCGGATATAACCTCAGAGATTTTACCACACCGGAGTTTGACTTCGACCAATCTTGGCAAACCTGGTTAGCACAAGGTCAAATCTGCGATCGCGTTCGCCTCATCCGCCCGGACCGGGAAGTGCGAGAGGTAGAATATGTTGCCCAGGCTAATTTTTGGGCTGATTATCACCTGCTAATTTTCCGAGATGTTACCAACTGCCAACCCGTACCAGACCCAATTCAACACCTCATCCCCAATCAGGACATCTCCCGTTTCCCCTCCGACTCTCACCTGATGCTGACCCCACAAAATGAAGCAGAGTATCGCTTTCAACAGCTTACCCGTCATCTTCCTGGGGTGATCTATCAGTTTCGCCTCCTTCCTGATGGTCAGTCTTATTTCCCCTACGCCAGTGACGGGTTAAGAGACATTTATGGCGTTGCGCCGGAATCCGTGCGTGAGGATTCTGCCCCAGTGTTTGAATCCGTCCATCCCGAGGACCTGCCGCGAGTGACCCAGACGATTCTAGAGTCCGCCAAGCAGCTTACCCCGTGGCATTGTGAGTATCGAGTTTGTCATTCCAATGGCCAGGTTATATGGGTTCTCGCCCACTCCACCCCCCAGGCAGAACCAGATGGGAGCATCACTTGGTATGGCTATATTCGGGATATTACCGAACTCAAAGCCCGGGAAAAGGCACTGCAAATGAGCGAAAGTAAGTTTCGCAACCTGATTGACAATCTCAACGATATGGTATTTATCATTGATCCTGATGGGACGTTTAGTTATGTCAGTCCGACGTTTGAATCCATAATGGGATATATAGATTCCGATCTGTTACATCATTCCTTTGCCGAGGTTGTTCATCCTGAAGATCTAGAAATTTGTATCAATGCGTTTGAGCGATCGCTGCAACAAGAAAATGTCCGGGGACTTGAATATCGAGGATTACATAAAAATGGTCACTATTACTGGCATTCCACAAATGTATCAGCGTTGCTTGACGATCAAGGACAAGTGATTGCCTGTTTAGGAATTGCCCGATATATTCACGATCAGAAACAGGCCGAAATTGCAGTCAAAGAAAGTCATATTCGGTTACAACTGGCTCTGGATAACACCGGGACCGGGACATGGGAATGTAATCTACAGACCAATGAGATGGTTTTTTCTAACAATCAGTGGAAGAAATTTTTGGGCTATGATGCAGAAGAAATCATTGACCAGGAATTGCTCTGGGAAAATCGTGTCCATCCCGAGGATCGAGTTCAAATGTATCAAGAGTTAGAAAAACATATTAAAGGTGAAACAGAAATTTATAAGAATGAACATCGGGTTCGCTGTAAAGATGGTTCGTATAAATGGAATTTAGCGATTGGTAAAATCGTGGAGTGGGATGATGAAAACAACCCGGGGCGGTTTATCGGGATTCATAGTGATGTGACAGATCGCAAAGCCAATGAACTCGCGCTGTTTGAACTCACAGAACAACTGCAAAAAGCCCAAAGAGTTGCCCATCTGGGCAACTGGTCCATTGATGTGACCACCAAAGAACTCACTTGGTCTGACGAAGTTTTTCGGATATTGGGCATGAATCCAGACCAGGCAGAACCAAGCTGGACTGAACATTTGGAACAATTTCATCCGGATGATCGCGCCTTCCTCCAAGCGCGGGCCATGGAAGCGCAGGAAGGGATTCCTCAAAACTTCGATATTCGCATCCTCCGTCCGGATGGAGAAGTGCGATATATTAATGTCCGGGCTGAACTGGAGTTTCGGAAGAATCAAGTGGTGCGAATGTTTGGGACAACAATGGATATTACCGAACGTGCATTGACGGAAAATGAACTGGACCAGTCCCGAGAATTGTTAAGAACAATTCTGGATGCCTTGCCGCAGTCGGTAGTCTGGAAAGATCGTCACAGTGTGGTGTTGGGCTGCAATCAAGCCTTTGTCAAGGCGTTTAGGGGAAGCAGTCCAGAGGAATTTGTCGGCAAAACCGATGAGGATTTTTGTCTGAGTGTAGAAGAAGCAACCCATTACAAAAATTGCGATCGCGAGGTGATGACGAGCGATCGCCCACTGCTGAAATTAGTCGAAACCAAGTCGAACCCTGATGGCAGTCACAGTTGGATAGAAACGACTAAGATCCCCCTGCACGATCGCACCGGGCAAGTAATGGGGATTGTGGCTATCTTTGAGGATATCACAGAGCGCATCCAAGCCGAAGCCGCCCTGCGAATCAGTGAGGAAAAGCTGCGATCGCTCTTTCAACTGTGTCCCTTGGGGATTACCCTCAATGATATCCAGGGTCGATTTATTGAAGCTAATCCTGCCACCTCCAATATCACCGGCTATACTCTAGAGGAATTAAATCAGTTGAGCTACTGGGATTTAACCCCAATAGAGTACGCCGAGGATGAGGCAAGGCAATTAGAATCCCTCAATACCATTGGGCGATATGGTCCTTACCAGAAAGAGTATATCCACCAACAAGGGCATCGGGTGCCCATAGAACTGATTGGGTTAAAATTTGAGGGCTCCGATGGGGGAGAATATATTTGGTCAGTTCTAGCGGATATTACGGAACGAAAAGCCGCCGAAAAAGCCTTACAAGAGAGTGAAGCTCAGACTCGTGCCCTGCTTGAAGCCATTCCGGATATGATGTTGCGCTACAACCGAGATAAAGTCTTCGTAGATTATAAATGCTCGCCACAGATGACCCCGTTAGTACCCCCGGAGCAATTTATAGGCAAAAATTTATATGAAATTTTGCCAGACTTTCTGGCACAACCGACCGGACAATTGATTGAAGAAACCTTAACGACTCAACAGATGCAGTCATTTGAATACGAACTGGTGATGCCCGATGGCGTGCGAAACTACGAAGCTCGGTTTTCACTCTGTGGAGAGGATGTGTTCTCAATCATTCGGGATATTACCGATCGCAAACAAGCCGAAGCACGACTCCAAGCCTTGCTCAAGCGCACCCAACTATTAAATCATATCAGTACAGAAATTCGCAATAGTCTCGACCTGGATACCATTTTGCAGAATGCGGTGAATGCAATTTTTGCTGAAATCGAGATCGATCTGTGTACCTTTGTTTGGTATCACACAGACACCGAACCTCACACCTTAGAAGTCGTTAAAGAACAGAAAAATCCCCAACTAGCCAGTTGGCTAGGTTTCTATCCAATGGATAATTTCCCGCTACTCTTTGAGCAGATGGTGCAAGGGAAAATATATCGGTTAGATCGGGTGGCTAATTCTAGTGATGAACCGTTAAAAGCCTGGTGTGAACAAGCCGGATTGGGAACCTATTTGATTTTACCGATCCATACGTCAGGAGTGCGAATGGGTGGGTTTGAAATGGGGAGAATCGCCAGCGATCGGCCCTGGCAGGATGATGAACTGGAACTGTTGCAGAGTATTGCCACTCAGGTGGCGATCGCCATCTATCAAGCCCAATTGTACCAAGATTCTCAAGCCAAAAGCCAAGAACTCCAACAAGCCTATCGCGAACTCCAAGATACCCAAGTCCAGTTAATTCAAGCCGAAAAAATGTCCAGTCTCGGTCAGTTAGTGGCTGGGGTTGCCCATGAAATTAATAATCCAGTGAGTTTTATTTATGGCAACCTAGCTCACACCTCGGATTACACAGATAATCTGTTAGAACTGATTCAGCTTTACCAAAACTACTATCCCAATCCCCCTGATAAAATTACCGAATTCATGGAAGAGATTGAATTAGATTTTCTCATCAGTGATTTTCCTAAAATTATTAAATCCATGAAAAATGGAGCTTCCCGGATTCGCGATATTGTCCAGTCTCTGCGGACATTCTCACGGTTAGATGAAGCAGATTCTAAAGCGGTAGACCTCCATGAAAATATTGAAAGTACCTTATTGATTTTACACAATCGCTTAAAAGGTCATGGGAAAGTTCCAGAGATTCAAGTCATCAAGCAGTATGGGAACTTACCCCAGGTTGAATGTTCCAGCAGTCTGCTCAATCAGGTATTTATGAATCTGTTAATGAATGCGATCGAGGCAATTGAAGAACGGCGCAACAGTTTACCCCCTGAGTTACTATCTAATTATGTAGGTTGTATTACCTTGAAGACCCATTTTTTACTCGAAAATAGGGTCTCTATTGTGATTCAAGACAATGGGATTGGCATGAATGCCTCGGTGCAGGAAAAGCTATTTAATCCTTTTTTTACCACTAAGGCGATCGGGAAAGGAACCGGGATGGGATTGCCAACCAGCTATCAAATTATCACCGAAAATCATCAAGGAATCCTGCGCTTTTCTTCGACGGAGGGTGTTGGCACTGAATTTGCGATCGAGTTACCCTTGAAATAACCCCAGCAGAACCCTTAAAATTCTCCCCTATGATGGCGATCGCCGCGTCTAAATCATTCTGACCCTGACCAGAAAGAAGCCGTCTTTTCTGTTACTTTAATTTTTTGGAGTTAGAGAAGCTTGACAACTGGGATGGGTGCATGATATATTTAGCCTCTCTTGAAATTCCCCAACTTTCCTAAAAATTGTGGGAGCAATTAAAAATAGAGACCCTCATTGAGTCTCAAATTAAAGCCCCAAAGAAAACATGAGGAGAATACATAATTTACCACCTCGTTAATCCTAGGAGTCATCTTGATGCAATTATTCACAATTGGCCATTCTAATCACGAAATAGACACATTTATCCAACTCCTGCAACAGCATCAAATCGATGCCTTAGCAGATGTTCGTTCCCATCCCTACAGTCGATACTTACCCCACTTTAACCGCACCCTCCTCAAAGAATCCCTAGAAAAAGCAGGCATTAAATATGTCTTTCTCGGCCAAGAATTAGGGGCAAGACCCAGCAACCCGGATTGTTATATCGAGGGAAAAGCCCTTTATGAAAAAATTGCCGCCACCCCAGACTTTCAAGCTGGACTCAATCGGGTCCTCAACGGGTTAAACACCCATAAAATTTCCCTCATGTGTGCCGAACAAGACCCCCTCACTTGCCATCGCGCCATCTTAGTCTGTCAACATCTGCGGCAGCATAATCTTGAAATTAACCACATTTTAAAAACCGGCCAATTGGAACCGCATCACGACTTAGAAGAAAGAATGCTCGTTAAACAGGGATTAAGCGAATACCAGAACAATCCCAACAATCAACCTATCCAACTTTCCTTATTTTCAGAACCCAATAACGACTTGCCAACCCGAGAAGACTGTTTAAAAACAGCCTATCAATTGCAAGGCGACCAAATTGCCTACATCGAAAAAACAACGGAGAATGATGAACAATAATATTAATTTATTTACAATTGGCTTTACCCAAAAGAGTGCAGAAACCTTTTTTACAACCCTGAAACAAGCAGGAGTTAAACGCATTATTGATACTCGATTAAATAATGTCTCCCAATTAGCTGGATTCGCAAAAAAACACGACCTGCAATACTTTTTGAAAACCATTTCTGACATTGAATATCTTCATATTTTAGACTTAGCCCCCACCATAGACATTCTGAATGAGTATAAAAAGGGTAAAGGGGAATGGTCGATTTATGAACAGAAATTCTTGCACCTGATAGAGACTCGGAAAATCGAGAAAAAAGTGACGCCAGAACAGCTTGATGGGGCCTGTTTACTCTGTAGTGAAGCCCTACCGCATCACTGCCATCGCCGCCTCGTGGCAGAATACCTCAACGGAAAATGGGGGAACGTGAAAATATGTCATCTGTGAGAAGAATTATCTGTTTGGCGAACTCCTGGAAACACCAGGAACGCTGTATCGCTGGAATTGACTATGATACGGGCAGATGGATTCGTCCCGTCTGCGATCGCTTATACCCCGAAGATGGCAGAGTTCCCATCTATGTTCGCCTCGTAGAAGGCAGAGAACCAGAATTACTGGATATTTTAGAAATCCCCCTCGATGATACCGGACCGGATTTCGGCTTTGAATGTGAAAACCTTTCTATTCTACCCGGACAATGGAATTATCTAGGAAAAGCCACTCTCAATGATATCCGCAGGCAGTGTTTAAACTTTAAATATATCCTCCACAATTCCGATAAATCCGTGAATCCTTCCGATTTAAAAACCCGACCCTTTCATCACCGTCGCACCCTCCAACTGGTAAAAATAAACAATTTTTACATTCATAAGCATACGAATTACAAAGGACAAAATCAGTGGCGCGGAACAATAGAAACCGCCAATGGATGCAAACTCGAAAAAGCCAAAATTACCGATCCGGTATTCGTCCAAAAATTAGAGTCTGGACATCAACCCTCCCCTAATTGCCTTGTCACCGTCAGTCTCAGTATTCCTTGGGCTCCTTCAGACTGGGAAGGTGAACCTCCCTGTTGGAAACTCATTGCCGGTGTCATTGAACTGTAAAGGAACTGCCGCCGAAACTGGAGTTCCTGCTTTTAGGATCGGGGAAAACGACAGTTGCCTATCTGCAATATCTGGGGAGAGGTTGGTGTTATGATCCCTGTAGTATTAAAATAGGCGGAGTATCGCTTTGATAGCTAATCGTTTCCAGGGCTGGATCCAGTTAGCCAGACTATAGCGATACCCAGTACAGCGAGGACTTACCCATTTTCCCTATCGACGGTAGGGTCAATTCATTAAAAGGATCTATCATTGAGGGTTCACTCTCAAGATTTGTATCAATCGGGATAGTCAAACTTAGTCAACCTATTTTGGGTTATTTAGACCTTACTTAGGTAATTCAAAACCTTTGTTAATCTTAGGAGTAACTTGGAGGAATTTTCATGGCGATCGCATTTCAGGGTGCTTACATTCAAGATTTTAATTCTCTAGCAAACAATGGGACAAATCATGCCTGGACCAATGATTTTACCTTGCCGGGATGGTATCTATTTCGTCAACCAGAACCTGGAAGCGAAGTGTTCACTTATGACGCGAATCACGGAGGAAGTAATAAAGGGAGTTTTTATAGTTATGGAGTAACCGATGACTCCGATCGCGCTTTAGGAGGACTCGGTTCAGGGGGTGCTTATTTTGGGGGTCCAGCGACTGGAACCATAGCCGGATGGATTGCTTTTGCTGCAACCAATACCACAGGTTTACCCATTAATAGTATCACCCTGGATTTTGATGGCGAACAATGGCGAAGGGGGGCAAATGCAACGCCGCAAACAATGGTGTTGGAGTATGGATTGGGAGAAACATTTGATACAGTTCAAACTTGGAATAACCCCGGGGGAAATTTTGATTTCACCTCCCCTTTGGCTTCGGCAACAGGTGGTGCAGTCAATGGAAATATGGAGGGTTCACTTGCTAATCAGGGGGGGACAATCCATGATTTAACTTGGGAGAATAATCAAACCCTGTGGATTCGGTGGGTAACCCTCAACGATGAGGGACATGACCACGGATTGGCCATTGATAATTTTAGTTTGGCTTGGTATAATGCTATTATCACCGAGTCTGACGGCAGCACAAATGTCACGGAAGGAGGAGCGACGGATACCTATACGATAGTTTTAACCAATCGACCCACTGCTGAAGTAACGATTACGATTAATCCCGATCATCACACAACAACTGGGGTTGATTCTGTGATATTTACTCCTGAAAATTGGGATGAACCTCAAGCCGTCGAAATTGTGGCTGTTGATGATAATCTTGTAGAAGGAAATCAGATCGGAACGATTACTCATACCGCTACATCTACCGATCCGAACTATAATGGAATTAGCATCGATCCAGTCACGGCAAATATCACCGATAACGATAGCGCTAATAATCCTCCGGTGGTTGTGAATGCGATCGCTGATTTAACCGCCACGGTATCCACTCTATTTAACTTTACCCTTCCCGCAGATACCTTCAAGGACCCCGATGGCAATCCCCTCAGTTATTCTGCCACCTTAGATGATGGTAGTGAGTTACCCCCTTGGTTAATCTTTAACGCCACAACTCGTACTTTCATCGGAACTCCTCTGGAAAATAATATCGGCAATATCAATATTAAAGTCACCGCTTCCGATGGTAGTCTTTCCGTTAGTGATATTGTTACCTTGGAAGTCAGTCCAGTAACACCAAATCCAGAATTTGAAGAAGAAGACTCTCCCGAATCGGAAGCTAACAATCCTGACTCAGAAGCTAACAATCCTCCCGAATTGCCCGAAAATTCTCCAGAATCGGAAACGAATCCTCCCGAATTGTCCGAAAATTCTCCAGAATCGGAAACGAATCCTCCCGAATTGTCCGAAAATTCTCCAGAATCGGAAACGAATCCTCCTGAATTGTCCGAAAATTCTCCAGAATCGGAAACGAATCCTCCTGAATTGTCCGAAAATTCTCCAAAATCGGAAACAGAATCGGAAACGAATCCTCCTGAATTGTCAGAAACTCATCCGGAATTGGAAACAGAATCGGAAACGAATCCTCCTAAATTATTAGAAACTCCTCCGGAATTGGAAACAGAATCGGAAACGAATCCTCCTGAATTGTTAGAAACTCCTCCGGAATCGGAAACGAATCCTCCTGAATTGTTAGAAACTCCTCCGGAATCGGAAACGAATCCTCTCGAATGGGTAGAAAACAGCCTAGAAATAACCGAGATTGGCTTTATTCAACTTCAAGGATTTGGACCCATTGGACCTTCTTATTTTAAAGCACTTCTTGCCAACGAGGAAATATCAGATTCTCCTCTCTCCTCCTCACATTTCATTCAATTAGAATTCCACGAAGCAGAAAAATCTTCCAACAATACTTTAATAGAAACTTCCGATTCAGACTTGATTCAAGCTATTGCAGGAGATAACTTTATCCAAGAATTAGGTGGGAATGACTCTCTTTTTGGGGGAGAGGGTCATGATATTATTCAAGGCAATCCAGGGGATGATTTCATCAAAGCGGGTAATGGAACTAACTGGATTCATGGTGGAGAAGGAGAGGATACTCTCGTGGGAGGAACAGGTGTAGATATCCTCTATGGAAACGAGGGAAATGATTTAATTTATGCCGGGTCCGGTGATAATTTTCTCTATGGCAATCAAGGAAATGATACCCTGATTGGTGGGGAGGGGAATGATGTGCTGTATGGGGGGAAAGGGGATGATTTATTGATAGGAGGTAATGAAGAAGATTGGTTGTTTGGAGATTTAGGAAATGATATCCTAATGGGTGGAGAGGGACCGGACCGCTTTATTATCCGTAAAGATGCCGGAGTTGATTTGATTGTTGATTTTACCGAAGGAGAGGATTTAATTGGGTTGTCACAAGGATTAACCTTTAATGATTTAACCTTTAATCAAGGAAACAACGGCCTATTGATTTATGCTGGGGATGAGTTACTTGCCATTTTGAATGAGATGGATATTTCTGTGATTAATCCAGATAATTTTTTTGAAGTGGGGTAATCTATAAAGGGGTGATGTTCACGGAGTGACGGATGTTGACGGTAGGGGGTTGTGACTCCTGTAGACTCTGAATTTTTGCGGATCTAAATCCCTTCTAACCATTGAGAAAACATCGATCGCTCGGATTTATCTGACTCGCAGCTTTTATCGGGGGTTTTGAACCCCCGATGGTTGATGCAATTCGCTCTTTATGATGCCTTTCTAATCCATCCATTTAGGGTAAATCGGCTATCTAAGAAGTTTCTGGATGGGCAAATTACGGGGCGAACTTCGTGACAACAGCTACTGATAAAGAAGATGATGCTGTTGTTGGTTGGGGGAATATCGGTATAGGATTCGGGCATGGAATATAAGGTGTCCGAGAGTTTTAAGGTGTCGTATATTCGCAGTTGTCCGCCGCTAAAGGGTTTGGGTTCTCGGTGGAAGTAGTAAATGTAACTGATGATTCGATTAGAGGTTTCGGAGTCTCCGTTATCATTATGGGCTTTATAGTAATGTTGGTGATTATGAGCGGTGATTTGCGCTTCGATTTCGCTAATTTCAAAGGGAGGAAGGCCCAGGTGGTCCCGGACTTCGGGCAGCACTTGTTTGATTCGTTCTTTGATGAGTTCCCCGAAGTCTTGGAAGTAATAAAATATTTTCGATCGCCGATAATTCGGTTCGTCAATGCCGATTCTACTGTCTTCAAATTCTCCCTGATTTTCTATCACGTAGTTGAGGATTCGTTGGTTTTCGGCTTCACTCAAAAAGTTCTGGATTTTCAGAAATTTGGATTCGATGACAATCGGTGCGGAAGCTGCCAACTGGGACTGAGTGGGTTCGGTTTCTGGGGCAATTTCCGGCAGGGAAACGGGCGGCTCGGTGGCGATCGCCACGATGGAACGACTGGGAAAGTATAGGGTAGGTCCTCCATCTTCCATCGGAATCTGGAAGAGTTTATTCGGTTGCGATCGCTCAGGGTGAGAACGCAGGGCGATCGCTTCTAGCATATCTTGCAACAATGGCGCATCCGATGGCAGGGACAATTCACACTGATGTCCCCCGGCAATCAAGAGCATTACATGGACGGTTTGTGTTTCGGTGAGATTCGATGTCATACGCTGAAGTTTATAGCAATTGGACTTTAAGACATAGGGAAAGTGAGCAAAATCTTACCCGGAAATGGTTTCCGGGTAGCCATTTCCGGTTAACCCGATCGCCGTATCCATCCCTGTACCCGGAAGCAGCGATCGCGAAATGCTGGGGAGTTCGGATACACTCGTAGCACTTCATAAGCGTTACTTGTCAAGAAAAATACAATACTATTCTGACGCGGTTCTATGGTTTTATAGGATTGTGCGGCACTCACTTGATGATTCACAAGCTGACTATCATAAACTCGCACTTCTCCCCCAGTAAAAGGTTTGGGCGTTTGATAGAAAAAGTACATGAAGTTTAACACCCTTAAGGCAGTTTCGGGACTATTTCCATCGGTAGAAATTCCCTCTCCCTCAGTGGCATGATTCGGAATCTCCTCTGCTTCCATTTCCGCCAAGGGAAACCCTTCCAATCCCAACTGAATCAGCACATCGGGAAGCATCATTTGCACCCGGTGTAACAGCACTTCTCGCGAACGTGCAAAGGATTGAGGCGTCGGCAACTGAATCCCACTAGATGCGGTCCCTTCCTGGGGAAAGATCGTCTCAATTAATTGCTGGTACTCTGCCGGTTTTAGAAAATTATCCAGTTGCACAATACTGGATTCAATGAGTTGCTGGGGTTGTTGGGGACTGGGTTCCGGTTGTGGAGATAGCGGTTGTAAGTTCAGGGATTGCACCGAAATGGGAGGAATGGTGGCGATCGCCGCGATCGCATCCCGAGGAATGTACAAACAGGAATCATCCTCTTCATTGGGAATTTTAAACACCTCTTTTCCCCCATTCTTCCCCCGATTGCTTAACGCTTGGAACAACTCTTTCAGCAACGGTTCATCCCGGGTTAAAGACAGTTCATATTGATGACCTCCCGTCATCATCACAATCACTTGTACGCGGTTCAATTCGAGTTCCCTAGCTTCCATTTTTATCTTTAATCTCCTGGTTTAATTTCGAGGAGGGCTGATGGTAGATTATTAGTCTACACTCCTGAGAGCAACCCCCTCGCCCGTTGTTTTTATTTCTTGATTAGGCCACTTTAGGCATCAAAGTTATTCTCAAATGCTAAATTCAAGAAAGACACAGAAATAGACACATCCAAAGAGCGCACTTGATGCCACCATCCCACGGGTAAAAATAGCACCTCTCCCGGGCCAACAATTAACTCAATGATATCCAACTCCTTGAGTTGAGGATAGCGCTCAAAGTTGGGCTTTTCCAAGTCAATATTGCTGAAAAAATTCCCATAAGCGTGCAGTAAATGTTTTTGACTGGGCGGAATTAAGCGCACCCGTTTCCGTCCATAGACTTGACAGAGGAAGGTATTTAAAGGGTCAAAATGCAAGGGTGTAATCGCCCCTCCTGGTCCAAACCATAACACCATGCGATTGACGTCTTTGGTATCGGTTAAATACTCGGGAAATAGTTCGATATCATCCAGCAGTCCTTTCAACCCTTCCCGGCTAAAGTTACCATTGTAGGCCCCCATATAGTAATCATTGGTTTCGCCCCCTTGCAGAACCCGATCGACAAATTCACCGAATAGCAGCATTTTTTGATGCTTATTTCGATACCATTCATACTGCCGATTGGATTCTCGATTAAACTGGGCACCGACGATAACGTGACCGTAATGCTCTTTAAAATATTGGGGATTCCACAAAGAACGGGCTTTCCAATTATCCATCAAGTCGGTGAAAATCACGGGCTTGTTTCTAATATAAAAGCGCTCTAAAAATTCCGGACCGGAAACATGGGGAATTCTTTCGAGTTGGCCATAATTAGGAGAAAGTTTTTCCAGCTTATGGTAAATATTGAGTTGCCATTCCAGGTGGTAAATTGGATCGTCCGGTGCGATATCTTCCCAGTTTTCGAGGGGTTTTGGTTCCTCTGGGGTTGCCACGGAAACCGCAGGATCAGTGGCGATCGCCACTAAGGATGGGGCGGGAAAATACAAAGCCCCTTTTCCCTCTTCAATGGGAATTTGAAACAGTTTACTTTCGCTCTTTTCCGGTTCCGTTGTTAAGGCTTGAAATAGTTCCCCCAGCAATGGCGCATCCGGCATTAAAGCGATTTCACATTGATGACCCCCGTCGAGCATTAACATCACTTGCACCAGTTGCGAGTCATCTGCTGTGGCGATCGCCGAGTCAACGCTGATGGGTTCAGCTATCATGGGTTCCGGTCCTCTATCAACCTTCATTTTCCTCCTTACCCCCTAGATATTGTAATAATTACTAATCCAAAAATTCGTAAAAGAAACCGAAATTGAAATATCTAATGCCTCCACATGATGCCACCATCC
Organism: Oscillatoria sp. HE19RPO; assembly: GCF_024220515.1. Lineage (GTDB taxonomy): Bacteria > Cyanobacteriota > Cyanobacteriia > Cyanobacteriales > Laspinemataceae > Laspinema. Next base: position 11,787 of record NZ_JAMXOT010000169.1, on the reverse strand, counting down.
CACCGGCAAAAATATCACCTCTCCGGGTTCTAAAATCACCTCAATTATTTCCACATCCTTAAAGCGGGGATATTTCTCGTAATCGGGATTGAGTAAATCCACCTCACTGTAAACCCCCACCTGATTATAAAGCAAAGCTTTTTGGTTGGGAGAAATCAGGCGAATCCGTTTTCTGCCATAGACTTGGGACAGCAGCACATTGCAGGGGTCGTGATGCAACGGGGTAATTGTCCCTTCCGGACCAAACCAGAAGAAAATACAAGCAGTTTGGTTCGAGGGGTCAATATACTCCGGGAAAATTTCCACATCTTGAAGCAGAGGTTTCAACTCAAAACTATCAAAGTTCCCATTAAAAGGCACCATATAATAATCATTGGTTTTCCCCCCACTGAGGACTAAATCCACATAGTCTCCCATCTTCATTTGTTGGCGGTGCTTTTCTTTTTCCCGCTCAAATAAAGGGTTAGATTCCCGATTAAATTGAACTTCGACACCAACCTCGCCATACTCTTGCTTTAAAAACTCTGGATTCCAGCGAGACAATGCCTGCCAATTTCCCATGATGCCGGTTAAAATCACCGGGGTATTCTGGGCAAAATAATTCTCAAAAAACTCCGGACCCGAGAGAGACTCTACTCGTTGAACCTGATTATAATTCGGGTTTAATTTCTCTAACTGTCGGTAAATATCGAGCTGGATTTCCAGTTTTTGAACCTGGATAGCTTGCGCCGCGATTTGAGCTTCTGCTTCTTGGCTTTTTTCATCCAGGATTGCTGAAGCGGCTTGAAAATAGGGATGAGCTGAAACCGCTTTGACTTCTGCGACGGCCATCCGAATATCAACCCCCCGTTGAACGAGAATATCCACGAGGTGACCATCGGGAAGCTGGCGCAATTTATTGGTCACAATCCATCGTTTCCACTCATTCGACAGTCCCGATTGGGCAGGACTGATGAGGTTCCCTTGCCAAATTTCAGTTTGCATAATCCTCTCTAAGTAAATCGTTGTGGTCCAGTAAAATGGTCAACCAAAATTTTAATGAAATAACCCCTATATTTGCTAACTGTTTTAAGGGGATTTAACCCATGATAGCGAACAGGCGAGCGGGGGTTTTAGCCCCCGCAAATCCTTTAATGATAGAAGTGACGGATGCCGGTACAAACCATCACTAAACCGAGTTCATTGGCTGCGGCAATGGAATCACTATCCCGCAGACTTCCGCCCGGTTGGACCACGGCGACAATGCCTGCTGCTGCTGCGGTTCGCACTGAATCATCAAAGGGGAAAAATCCATCAGAGGCGAGGACCGCACCCTGGGCTTTTTCTCCGGCTTGTTCCAGGGCTATTTTAACAGACCCAACGCGATTCATTTGACCCGCCCCTACGCCTAAAGTCGTACGATCGCCCGTCACCACAATCGCATTAGATTTAACGTGCTTGACGACCTTCCAGGCAAAGAGAAGTTCCGCGAGTTGGTCTTCCGTGGGCTGTTTTTCCGTGACCACTTTCCACTCCGTCGGTTCCGCGATCGCATCATCAGACTCTTGCACCAAAAATCCTCCGGCGATCGGCTTAATCGTCTTCTTGGGTCCAGTTTGTAAATCCGCTAAGGTTAAAATTCGCAGCTTAGATTTCTTCGCCAAAATTTCTGCCGCTTCCGGTTCACAATCCGGGGCCACCACACATTCCAAAAAGGTTTTAGTCAGTTCCGTTGCCGTTGCTGCATCTAAAGGACGATTGCAAGCAACAATTCCCCCAAAAGCCGACACTGAATCCGCTGCTAACGCTTTTTGATACGCCTCAACCAGGGTATTTGCCATCGCTACACCACAGGGATTGGTATGTTTGAGAATGGCAACTGCCGGATCTTCGCGACTGCCAGGAAATTCCGCAATAATTTGACGGGCGGCTTCTAAATCAATTAAGTTGTTGTAACTTAACTCTTTCCCTTGCAGTTTGTTCGCGGCTGTCCATCCCGTGGGCGCGATTCCTACCTGATACCAAGCTGCCGCTTGATGGGGGTTTTCCCCATAACGCAGGGATTGAATTTGATGTCCGCTGATGCTAAATGTATCCGGCAGGGTCGGATGTTGGGTTTCGGCATTTCCTGCGGTATCCAGATAAGTGGCGATCGCCCGATCGTATGACGCCGTATGCCAAAAAGCCGTTCTCGCACAAGATAGGCGAAACTCAGCGGACGCTTTCCCGTTACTCCGCAATTCTTTTAAGTAACTGTCATACTGCCCCGGATTACATAATACGGTCAGATGGGCGTGATTTTTCGCGGCGGCCCGGAGCAGAGTGGGACCACCAATGTCGATATTTTCGATCGCATCAGCAAAAGTTACCCCTTCCTTGGCGATCGTTTGTTCAAAGGGGTAAAGATTGACCACCACTAAATCAATCGGACGAATGTCGTTAGTTTCTAAATCTGCCCGGTCCTCCGCGAGGTCCCGTCTTGCTAAGATGCCACCATGAATCCGGGGATGCAGGGTTTTGACCCGGCCCCCTAAAATTTCTGGGGACCCGGTATAGTCGGAGACTTTTGTCACCGGCAAACCGGCTTCTTTGAGCGTTTTTGCGGTCCCGCCACTGCTGATGAGGTCAAAGCCGAATTCCTCAACTAAGTGGCGGGCGAGGTCGATTAACCCGGTTTTGTCAGATGTGCTCAACAGTGCCAGACGCGCCATGATGAATCATCCTTTGAGAGTGTGGAATTTGGTCTCTACTAGGATAATCCTTCCTTGGATATTTCTGTAAAATTTTTGTCTTGTTTTTCGGTTCCGAAATTTTTGGGGCAGGAGTTGACGGACTCCGGTTAACCGGGATTGTGAGATGTGGGGGAAGGTGAGAGAGACCGACGGTTTGCGACAACCAAGAGTGGGGGTTGTCGCAATAGCCCCATCGGTTGCCCTTACTTTTTGACTTCTTGGTAAGCTTTGACAGCTTGCCAGAGGAAAATGCCTGCTACGACTAGGGTAAAGGAAATTTGAGCGATTAAGCCATTAGAAATGGGCAGTTCTAAAGCGAGGATCATATTCTGACGCACCTATAAAAACAACTAGGGTTTGAAGGTCTCTAGGGGGAAGGCGATCGCGCCCGGGGAGACCGATGATTTATTTATAACTCAAAATGAAGGGGTTTTTATCAATTTAATCCCGTCTTTAAAACAAATCGCTCCTGCAAGTTGAACTTACAGGAGCGATTGTTTGTTGGATGTACCCATGAACAGACCTAATTTCCTCAATCTAGTTGGCCCTCTTTGGAGGTTCATAAATTGACTATCCTCAATGCAGCAGTATTGGTTACTCAAAGAGTCTTGCTCTAGGGTTCACTGAAGTCGAGACGAACTGATTTTTTCAACTTTTACTTCACTTCCGGAATGGTTGAGCCGATAAACCCAAAGTTGTTCCTGACTGGCAATTTTGACTTGAACAGAGGGTGGGGGTGTCAGACTGCAATCGGCGGCGATCGCCGAACACATCCCTTCTATCTCTACTTCCGGTTCGCTCTCCACGATGGCAAGTGCCGATTTGGGTAAACCCGAGTCCGTGGATACCGCTTGCAATACTTGGTCAGCGGCGACTTCCGATAAGAGTTCCACGGTTGCCGGATTCGCATTCGCAACTTGAGGGGGACTGCCCGGATCGCGCCAAGCGATATGAAACCAATATAATAGTCCCGTCACGACGATGGCCAAGAGAATGCGATCGTAGGAGTGGACCACATCATCCACGGGTTGTTCTGGATAGGAATCTGGGGTAAGTTCTTTCACAATTAGCCTCCCGAATCGGTGAAATTGGCATAAGGGTTCTGTTGTAGATGTCAGTTGCACCCCAATTTCGCAAGGCTCCGGAAAATTGCTCCTGTTCTGAGTTTCCGGTGAGTAGAGAGAGTTTATAACAATGAATTACCTGTCCTGTGCCGGTTAAATGGCGGAAACGGAATCTTGCAATTCGTTCCTGCCTTCTGCCGCGATCGCCTGAAGATTTTTCCCCTATTCTCTATGACTATTCTAACTGAAACTTTGTTTCCTAAAGCGGAACACCTAGGCTGGAAATTCCCTCACAGAGCATTTTGCTGGTTTTTATCAGAGGCTTGATCTCCGTAAATACTCTAGGGTCAAACTGCTACTGGCATCCTGAGCGAATTCATTTTATTATCTCATCTTTTTTCATCATATTTTCCTGATTTTCCTCAACATTTATTAATTTTTACCGACTCTTCAAACTACGGCCTGAGTTATAGACAGTTTATCACCCTTTTCCGGCCTAATTCAGCGTCAAAATTTACAAAATCTTTAAAAAATTAGAGGAAACCCTGTGCAAATTCCCGATTCCCAATGATTACTTATAATTAATTCATCATAAGTAACTGACAACTGACTGAACATTCAGCTAATTTTGGGCAGTCACCGACCGGAGGTCAGAGGACCCCGTACCCCCTGTCAGGGAGGGTAATAAAATGGTAAAGTGAACTCCAGTGCGCTTAAGAACATCAGCTCCAGGCTAAACAAGGATTCTGTTGGGAGCGATCGCCTTCGCTTCACCCACTAACCTAGGGAGGGTAAGGCCAGTTTCTAAAACAGGAGAGTTGGCATGGGATAACCGAGGCTTGGCGCTGATCTGTCGTTGAAAGGCGCGAGGGATACCCGTCCCCTCAGTCATTTTTCCTCCCCGGTCTTAAGACGCGGGGGTTTCCAAATGTCCAAGGAGGCTCAAGTGACAGAAGAACAAAAACAGCAAGAAAAAACACAAACAGAATGGGCAGCGGAGAACTCCGGCGGAGCATCCAATTCCGCTGATGACGCATCCGAGGCAGCCGCCTCCGATGAATGGGGTCATCAAGGGAAAGTGCAGGACGCCCCTGGGGAAGCTGGGGTAGAAGAGAATAGCCCAACCGAAACAGCCGAACCCGCCGCCGCGCCGGAAACCTCGGACGCCAGTCCCGAAGAGTTCATGGCGATGGAAGCCTTAGTCCAGGCTAATCAAGCTTTTACCATTCAGTTAGAAGAATTAAAAAGCCAATATGCCAGATTAGCCGCCGACTTTGACAACTTCCGCAAGCGCACCCAAAAAGAAAAGCTCGAACTCGAAGCCCAAGCCAAATGCGCCACCATCCGCGAATTATTATCCGTCGTGGATAACTTCGAGCGAGCCAAAGAACAAATCAAACCCCAAAACGATGGGGAAATGAACATTCATAAAAGCTACCTGAGCGTTTATAAGCAGATGGTAGAAAGCCTCAAACGCATCGGCGTCTCCGCCATGTATCCCAAGGGAGAAGAGTTCGACCCGAACTTCCATGAAGCCGTGATGCGCGAACCCACCCGGGAATATGCCGAAGGCATCGTCACCGATGAATTCCGCCGGGGTTATATGCTAGGCGATCGCGTCTTGCGACACGCAATGGTGAAAGTCGCCGCAGCACCCGAAGACGACGAAGAAACTCCAGCCTCAGAAACTCCGCAGAGTCCTCAAGAATAACCTCACCCTCAGCGATCGGCGGCATCCCAGTCGCCTGATCCCCGGTCCGAATCGCTCGCACCAACCCAGTATCCTCCCCCCACTCCGTCGCCCCCTTTCGCGACGGGAACCCACCCTTCCTCCAATTGCCACGCACACCTTAATCGCCGAACCGCTATGGGAAAAGTCATCGGAATTGACCTCGGGACCACCAATAGTTGTGTTGCTGTCTTAGAGGGCGGTAAACCCAACGTGATTAGCAACACCGAAGGCGGACGCACCACCCCCAGTATTGTCGGAATTGCCAAAAACGGCTCCCGGGTTGTCGGACAGCTTGCCAAACGCCAAGCCGTCACCAACGCCGAAAACACCGTCTACAGCATCAAACGCTTTATCGGTCGTCGCTGGGAAGACACAGAAGAAGAACGATCCCGAGTTCCCTACCCCTGTACCAAAGGCAGAGACGACACCGTAGATGTCAAAATCCGGGGGACCACCTACACCCCCCAGGAAATTTCGGCCATGATCCTGCAAAAGCTCAAAGAGGATGCCGAAGCCTATCTCTCAGAAGAAGTCACCCAAGCGGTGATTACCGTTCCGGCTTACTTTACCGACGCTCAACGCCAAGCCACCAAAGATGCAGGCACGATCGCCGGATTAGAAGTGCTGCGAATTATCAACGAACCCACCGCCGCCGCCCTCTCCTACGGCTTAGACAAACAAGGACAAGACCAAACCATCCTCGTTTTTGACCTCGGAGGCGGGACCTTAGATGTCTCCATTCTCCAACTCGGAGACGGCATCTTTGAAGTCAAATCCACCTCCGGCAACAACCACCTCGGCGGGGATGACTTTGATACCACCCTGGTCAAATGGATGGTGGAACAATTCCGCATCAATGAGGGGATCGACCTCTCCGTCGATAAAATGGCCGTCCAACGGATTCGCGAAGCGGCAGAAAAAGCCAAAATTGAACTCTCCTCTCGGGAAACTGCCGCCATTAACCTCCCCTTTATCAGCGCCGACGAAACCGGACCCAAACACTTGGAAATGGAGTTGACCCGAGAGCAGTTTGAAGAACTCGTCAGCAATTTGGTTAAACTCAGCTTAGAACCCGTCGCCCAAGCGATTAAAGATAGCACCCTAAGTATCGAGGCAATCGACCGGATTATCTTAGTCGGCGGTTCGACGCGGATTCCAGCGATTCAAAAAGCCATTAGTGATTATTTTGGCGGCAAAGAACCCGATCGCACGGTCAATCCCGATGAAGCGGTGGCGATCGGGGCCGGAATTCAAGCCGGGGTCCTCGGAGGGGAAGTCCAAGATGTCCTCCTGTTGGACGTGACTCCCCTCTCCCTCGGCATCGAAACCCTGGGCGGCGTTTTCACCAAAATTATCGATCGCAACACCACCATTCCCACCAGCCGCGCCCAAACCTTCTCCACCGCCACCGATGGCCAACGGGAAGTGGAAATCCATGTCCTGCAAGGGGAACGGGCAATGGTCAAAGATAATAAAAGCCTAGGCAACTTTATCCTCGATAAAATACCCCCCGCACCCCGAGGGGTTCCTCAAATCGAAGTCTCTTTTGAAATTGATGCCAATGGCATTCTCAATGTCACCGCCACAGACAAAGGCACCGAACGAGTCCAAAGCATCCAAATCACGAGCACCGGCGGTTTGAGCGACGAAGAAATCGAGAAAATGCGTCAAGATGCCGAAAAATATGCCGACGAAGACCGCTATCGCAAACAAGTTGCAGAAATTAAAAACCAGGCTGAAAGCCTGTTCTATAATTATAAAGCGACTTTAAAAGATAACGTGGCTCTGTTGAGCGATGAGCTCAAGGCAGAACTCAAGGACCGAGGGAAACAGCTCAAAGCTGCCCTCGAAAATAAAACCATTGAGGTGGAAGAGCTTAAACAGCGAATGTCCGCATTCCAAGAAACTCTCTTCTCCGTGGGAATTGCCGTTTATCAGCAATCCAACCCACCGGAAGAAGAAGAGGAAAAAGAAGAGGCCAATCCATCTGAGTAATTCCCTTGCGGTCCTTAGACTGACGAGGGAATCAGTGGTTGGGTCTTTTTTAGGGAAACCTGCTCCTCTGGGGTGGCGATCGCAATCTGAGGGTTGGGTTGGGGGGAGACCTAACCCCCCAGCCCCCTTCCCTACGAGGGAAGGGGGAGCCGGAAGGGGGAGTTTCAAAGCCCTTTCCCTACGAGGGAAGGGGTTTGGGGAGAGGTCTCTTGGGTAACCTACCATCTGGAGACCTAACCCCCCAGCCCCCTTCCCTCCGAGGGAAGGGGGAGCCGGAAAGCAATCCCAGCAAGAAAAAATTGGATTATTCTCCCTACCTTCTTAGGTCTCAAAGCCCCTCTCCTCTTAGGAGAGGGGTTTGGGGAGAGGTCTCCCCCCTGATTCCCAAAACCGAACCTTTCCGGGGTTGTCGCCCCCAAATGACAGTCCATTGCTTGCGTCCCTTTTGTTTTTTATTTTTACCAGAAGCGCTCTATGGCCCGCGATTACTATGAAATTCTAGGTGTTGCTCGCACTGCTGACAAAGAAGAGATTAAACGTGCCTACCGCCGGTTAGCGCGCAAATATCACCCAGATGTCAATAAAGAAGAGGGCGCTGAAGAGCGCTTTAAAGAAATCAATCTCGCCTACGAAGTCCTCAGCGAACCGGAAGTCCGTGCCCGTTATGACCGATTTGGCGAAGCCGGAGTCGGTTCCGCTGCCGGAGGTCCCGGGTTCGGCGATATGGGCGATATGGGCTTTGCTGACATCTTTGAGAGCTTTTTCAGTGGCTTTGCAGGCGGTGGCGTTCCCGGTCAACAGGGCCGCAGAAGAAGCGGACCCGTGCGTGGGGATGACCTCCGTCTGGATTTGAAACTGGATTTCCGCGAAGCAATTTTTGGCGGCGAAAAAGAAATTCGCATTTCTCATCTGGAAACCTGTGGCGTCTGTGTGGGAACTGGGGCCAAACCCGGAACTCGTCCCCGCACTTGTCCCACCTGTAATGGTGCAGGACAAGTCCGCCGCGCTACCCGTACCCCCTTTGGCAGTTTCACTCAAGTCTCGGTTTGTCCCACCTGTAACGGGACTGGGGAAACCATTGAGGATAAGTGCGAAGCTTGTAATGGGGCCGGGGTCAAACAAGAGACGAAGAAACTCAAAATTAATGTGCCACCCGGGGTAGATAATGGGACTCGCTTGCGGGTTTCTGCGGAAGGCGATGCCGGGGCCCGGGGTGGTCCGTCGGGGGATTTGTACGTTTATTTGTTCGTGAATGAAGATGCGGAGTTTCAGCGCGACAATATTAATATCCTCTCGGAAATTAAGATTAGTTATCTTCAGGCGATTTTGGGATGTCGTCTGGATGTGAATACGGTGGATGGACCCACGGAACTCACGATTCCGGCGGGTACTCAACCGAATACGGTGATGAAGTTGGATGGAAAAGGGGTTCCGAAGTTAGGGAATCCGGCAGTGCGTGGGGATCATCTGATTTCTGTGGCGATCGAGATTCCCACGAAGTTAACCGCAGAAGAACGGCCCTTGCTGGAACAGTTGGCGAAACTGAAAGGCGATCGCACGGGGAAAGGGGGTAAAGGATTTTTAGGAGATTTGTTTAACAAGTGACCCAAAATCTAACCTCTGAATCCGATTACCCGACTCTGGATCTGCGCGGAACTCCTTGTCCAATGAATTTCGTGCGGACTAAACTGCGCTTGGATAAAATGAATCCCGGGGAAGTGCTAGAAGTCTGGCTGGACCCGGGAGAACCCATCGAACAGGTTCCCGATAGTCTGGTGATGGATGGACATAGTATGGAATTGATTGAGGACCGAGGGGGGTTTTTTGCCATTCAAGTTCGACGTGCGCCCAAATCTGCATGAGTAATGGCAAGGATGAAGCAGAGACCCTGATGGGGGCAAGGACCCCAAGCGATCGCCTCTCAGAAAATGGCGAGTTAGAGACAAGGGGAGGGAATCCCGACTGCGGGAATATGTCCCCCCCAGACGATCGCCCGGAGTTGCTTTCTCCTGTGACTCCGGATGAGTCTGAATCTCGGATTACTGGGACGGTTGTGGCAGTCCAGGCGAATTATTATCGGGTACAGTTGGATCGAGCAGTTGCTACGGCATCCACTCTGCTTTGTACCCGGCGATCGCGCTTGAAAAAAATCGGGCAGCAGGTGATGGTAGGCGATCGCGTGGTGATAGAAGAACCGGATTGGGAAGGTGGCAGAGGTGCAGTTGCCGAAGTCTTCCCCCGACAAACGGAACTGGATCGTCCGGCGATCGCCAATGCCAACCAAGTGCTCCTCGTCTTCGCCATAGAAGAACCCACCCTCGACCCCCATCAACTCACCCGCTTCCTGGTTAAAGCCGAATCCACTGGATTATCGGTATTGTTATGTTTAAATAAAACCGATTTAGTCTCAGAAAAAGAGCGAATTGAGTGGCAAGAACGGTTAGAAAGTTGGGGATATCAACCTTTATTTATTAGTGTAGAAACCGGAGTAGGGATTGATGCCGTGCGCGATCGGCTCAAAGATCAAATCACCTTAATTTCCGGACCCTCCGGCGTCGGCAAATCCAGCTTAATCAACCAACTCATCCCCTTCGCAACCCTGCGCGTCGGCGATGTCTCCGGCAAACTCGGACGCGGACGCCACACCACCCGCCATGTGGAATTATTTGACCTCCCCACCGGAGGACTCCTAGCAGATTCCCCCGGATTCAATCAACCCAACCTCGACTTTCCCCCGCGAGAATTAGCCGAATATTTCCCCGAAGCGCGCCAACGCCTGCAAGAGGGAACCTGTCAGTTTAGCGACTGCTTACATCGGGACGAACCCAACTGCGTAGTCAGTGGAGATTGGGAACGGTATGAGGATTATTTAGAATTTCTGGAAGAGGCAATTATCTATGAAGAAATCCTCTCCCAACAAAGCAATCCCGAATCCAGCATGAAGGTTAAAAGCAAAGGCAAAGGAACCGAGCAAAACGAACCGAAGTTAGAATCTAAGAAATATCGGCGCGTTTCTCGACGGTTTGAACATCAAAATTTAGAACAATTATACCAGGATTTTGAGGAAGAAGAAAACCAGGAATTTTGAAACCTACCCCACGGGAACATCTCAATTCCTCTTGATAAAATATAATAAGTTGCAAGATAAAACCATGCTAGAAATCACCCTGAATTGGAAACCTGACCCCCAAACCTTGATCAAACGGTAGATACAACATAACAGGAGCTAGACATGACCCTCAATGAACTCTTGCCAGACATTGAGCAACTCAACCTGACGGACAAGCAAAAACTGTTTGAACTTCTCGATCGCGAACTGCACCCAACCCCCTACAAGCCAGACCCCGAACTCCAACCCGAAAACTTTGAAAACGAGGGCCAGTGGTTAATTGCAGTCTTTGAGCACCACTTCAGTGCGATCGAACCCAGCGAAATTCCAATCCAGCCACGGGAATCCATCCGAGTGGACGAAACCCTGTTTGGCGATCCATGAAAATCATTCTCGATACCAACGTGATTTCGGAACTCATTCAGCCGATGGGTTCCAGCATCATCCGCGAATGGTTAGCCAGCCAAAAGGGTGTATCACTGTACACAACCAGCATTACCCAAGCCGAAATTCTTTATGGTATTCAAATCCTCCCAGAAGGACAGCGACGACAGAAATTGCTCGACGGAGCATTGATTGTCTTTGAGCATTACTTGCCCGAGCGAATTTTAGCATTCGAGCAAAAAGCCGCTGAACTTTATTCCCAAATAGCTGCTTACCGCAAACAAATTGGTCGCCCCATCTCGCAATTTGATGCACAAATTGCAGCCATTTGCAGAGTTCACCAAGCAACATTAGCCACCCGTAACACCCGCGACTTTTTAGATTGTGGAATTGATTGGGTTAATCCGTGGGAAGCAAAGTGATGAACAGCTTTCCCCTCTAAGTCGAGAAACCGGGTTTCTTTTCAAAATTTAGGTGAGAACGCTCCAGATAGTCGCAGAAACCGGGTTTCTAAGTCCATTGCTGGAGGGAGAGAAAACGGGTTTCTAATCCAGGGGAGTGTCCCCAAGTTGAGGTTCACGAAAATCCACCTCCGGTCCCCTCCCCTTGGCAAGGGGAGACGTCAGGTGGGGTCCCCACCTTGAGGTTAACCAAATCCACCTCCGGTCCCCTCCCCTTGCCAAGGGTAGGGTTAGGGTGGGGTCCCCACGTTGAAGATACCCAAAATCCACCTCCGGTCCCCTCCCCTTGCCAAGGGTAGGGTTAGGGTGGGGTCCCCACGTTGAAGATACC